>DATNDS010000156.1:0-58525 GCA_035553215.1 Gemmatimonadaceae bacterium | reverse complement strand
CGTCCCGGGTCGAAGCGGCCAACGCATCCTGCACCCGCGTCAATTCCTGCGTCACGCGGATGCGCTGCTCGAGATCGAGATTGCCGGCCAGGAGCGCCGCCTGAAACGCGCGCTCTTCCGCCACCAGGGCCTGCGTGGCGTCCGCCTTGAGCGTCGGGATCTGCAACCCGCTGATGAGCGTGCTGGTCTGGCCGGTGACGGCGTGGAGCGAGCGCGTGAATGCCTCGCCCGCCGCCGCGCCGGCGGCGCCATAGGCCGCCTCGAACTGTTCCCGGATACTGTCGGTCATCTGCCCACCCACGGCGAGCTGACCCAGCCCCGCCGAGAGGCCGTGCTTGAACTCATCCACGGCGACTGCTGATGCGGTGGCGAACGCGCCGGGCGAGATGATGCCTTTGGCGACCTGCTCAGCGAGCTCTTCCTGCTCCTGGCTGAACCGGCCGGCGAGCCCCGAGATGATGGAGTCGGCGAGGTTGGCCCCGGTCTGCACCGTGGCGCTTTTTGCGAGCGTGCGCTCGATTTGCGCGCTGACGCTTTGGAGTCCGGCCGTGATGCCGGAGGGATCGACGGAGGTACCGAGAACGAGATCCGCGACGGTTTGGGGCATGGTCAGTAACTCCTCGAGCGAGCGATGTAGCGGCTGTAGCGGCTCAAAACGGGGTACCCATAGGGGAAGAACCTCGCGCGCGCTCCGGTAGACACTCGACCTGTGTCCAGAGTGTGTCCGCGCGGGCGGCGAAACCCGGTGATCTTCGCCGGATATTCGGGGGTCGTGCAGCGGTTAACCCCCAAAACGGCGGGGTTAACCGGAATGCCGGGGAGGCTACACGTTGAAGCGGAACAGCATCACGTCGCCATCGGCCACGACGTACTCCTTGCCCTCGCTGCGCACGACGCCGCGCTCGCGCGCGCCCTTCCAGCCGCCTGTGGCCACGAAGTCCGCGTACGAAACGGTCTCGGCGCGAATGAAGCCGCGCTCGAAATCCGTGTGAATGACGCCGGCGGCTCTGGGAGCGGTGTCGCCCTGGTGAATGGTCCAGGCCCGCACTTCCGGCTCGCCGGCGGTGAAGTACGTCTCGAGACCCAGCAGCGCATAGCTGGCGAGAATGAGCCGGTCCAGTCCGGCGGAGGTGAGGCCGAGTGTCGCCAGGAACTCGGGACGATCGTCGGCGGACAGTTCGGCCAGCTCCGCCTCGATGCGCGCGGAGAAGGGAACGATGCGCGCGGGCTCGCCGCTGCGCGCGACGGCCTCGCGCAACGCGCGCAGATGCGGGCCCTCCACGCCCGAGAGCTCCGCATCGCTCACGTTCGCGGCGTACAGCACCGGCTTGATCGTGAGCAGCGCGAGCGACGCCAGCGATGCGCGTTCCTCCGCGCTCAGTCGTGCCTCCCACAGGCCGTGTCCCTCCGAGAGGGCCGCATGCGCCTTCTCCAGCGCGGGGAGTTCCGCGAGTGCCTCCTTGTCGTGCACCTTGGCCGCGCGCCGTACCCGGTCCAGCCGCTTCTCCACCGTGCCGAGGTCGGCGAGCGCCAGCTCAAACTCGATCACCTCGCGGTCGCGCACGGGATTCACGTCGCCCATCACGTGCAGCACATCAGGGTCGTCGAAGCAGCGCACGACGTGCACGATGGCGTCGGTCTCGCGGATGTTGGCGAGAAACTTGTTCCCCAGTCCCTCGCCGCTCGATGCGCCCTTCACGAGTCCCGCGATGTCCACGAACTGCACGACAGCGGGCACCGTGCGCTTCGGTTCAACGAGTTTCGTGAGGACGTCGAGGCGCGCGTCCGGCACCTCCACGATGCCGACGTTGGGCTCGACCGTGCAGAACGGGTAGTTCGCGGCGTCCGCCCGCGCTGACGTCAGCGCGTTGAACAGCGTGGACTTGCCGACATTGGGGAGACCGACGATACCGAGTGACAGCATGGGCCAGGCGAAAAAGGACGGGCGATGGGTTGCCGGACTACGCGAGAAACCACGGCGCGAGCACGAGACTCACAACGGCCATGAGTTTGATGAGAATGTTGAGGCTGGGGCCGGACGTGTCCTTGAAGGGATCGCCGACGGTATCCCCCACCACCGCCGCCTTGTGTGCGTCGGATCCCTTGCCGCCGTTCACGCCGCCCTCGATGAGCTTCTTGGCGTTGTCCCAGGCGCCGCCCGCGTTCGCCATGAACAGTGCCAGCATGACGCCCGTGACCGTGGCGCCCGCGAGCAGACCGCCCAGCGCCTCCACACCGAGAAATCTGCCCACGAGCACCGGGACGAACACGGCGCTCACGCCCGGTACGATCATCTCGCGCAATGCGGCGCGCGTGGAGATGTCCACGCAGCGCGCGGAGTCGGGGGGCGCGGTGCCCTCGAGGATGCCGGGGATTTCGCGGAACTGGCGCCGCACCTCTTCCACCATGCCCTGGGCGGCGCGACCGACCGCGGTCATGGTCGCGGCACTGATGAAGAAGGGCATGATGCCGCCCAGGAAGAGTCCCACTACCACCATGGGGCTCACGAGATTGATGCCCTGTTCGTCCAGATGCACGGCCGTGGCATAGGCGCTGAACAGGCCCAGCGCCGTGAGCGCGGCGCTGCCGATCGCGAATCCCTTGCCAATGGCCGCCGTGGTGTTGCCCAGTGCGTCGAGTCCATCCGTGATGCGGCGCACATCGGGACCCAGGCGTGACATCTCCGCGATGCCGCCCGCGTTGTCGGCAATGGGGCCGTAGGCATCCACCGACATGGTGACGCCGACGGTGGCGAGCATCCCCACGGCGGCGATCGCGATGCCGTACAGTCCGGCGAAGAAGTAGGACGCCCAGATCGCGACGCAGATGCAGAGAATGGGAATCGCAATGCTCTCCATCCCCACCGCGAGCCCGGTGATGATGTTCGTGGCTGCGCCCGTGCGTGATGCTTCGGCGATGCGCCGCACCGGACGCGCCGCGGTGTAGAACTCCGTCACGAGGCCAATGGCGATGCCGGCCACGGTGCCCGCGAGTACCGCCCAGAATGGACCGGCGGACGGGTACCACGATCCGTCGGCGCGCTGCTGCGCCACGCCGATCCACGACGTGAGCAGCCCCGCCATCGCGAGAAACAGCACGGCGGCAATGACCGACGTGAGACGCAGCGCGGCCGCCGCGCTGCCGCGACCGAGCAGGCGCATGGCGCCAATGCCGATGAGCGATGCAATGAGCCCTGCGACGGTATAGGCAAGCGGCAGCGCAATGGCACGCAGGGGATCGGCCACGCCGGCGCTCGATGCGGCGAGCACGATGGTGGCGATGATCGCGCCCACGTAGCTCTCGAAGATGTCCGCGCCCATGCCGGCGACGTCGCCCACGTTGTCGCCCACGTTGTCGGCGATCGTCGCCGGATTACGCGGATCATCCTCGGGGATGCCGGCCTCCACCTTGCCCACGAGATCGGCGCCCACATCCGCGGCCTTCGTGAAGATACCGCCGCCCACGCGCGCAAACAGCGCAATGGAGCTGGCGCCCATGGCGAACCCGGAAATCACCTCGGCGAAGGCGCGGAGCGCGTCAGCACCTGCTGCGCCGCCCAGACGCCAGAGCGTGACGCCGCCAATGCCCACCAGGCCGAGACTGGCCACGCAGAGGCCCATAACGGCTCCGCCGCTGAAGGCCACGCGCAGGGCGACGCCCTGTCCGTGGGCGCGCGCCGCTTCGCTCGTGCGCACGTTGGCGCGCGTGGCCGCTTCCATTCCGGCGAGTCCCGCGAGGATGGAACAGGCACCCCCAGCGATGTACGCGACGCCGGTTTGCCAGCCGACAGCCCAGGCCAGCAGCGCCGCGACGACGAGCAGGAAGGGCAACAGCACCGAGTATTCGCGGCGCAGGAACGTCATGGCCCCGCCGTGAATCTGTTCGGCAATGGCGCGCATGACGTCGGACCCCACGGGCCGGCGCCGGATGGACAGGTAGAGGGCCAGCGCGATGAGCAGGCCGGCGACCCCGGCGGCCATCGCAAGCGTGGCGATGAGGACGAGCATCGTCATGCGCCTTCCCGATTGGACCGGTTCATGGCGGATTCAATACCGTCGTGCAGCCAGCACTCCGCCGCATCCGTGAAACGCGGCAGCAAGGCGACGATGTCCGCGCGCTCGGATGCGGGCATGGGGGACAGGACGAAGTCCGCGAGATCACCAATCGGTCGCCCGGGCTCCGCCGGCTGGATGCCAATCCGGAGGCGTGCATAGTCGCGCCCGCCCACCGCCTGCTCAACGCTCTTCAGTCCGTTGTGCCCGCCGGCGCTGCCGTGCGCGCGCAGGCGGAAGCGCCCCACCGGCAACGCCACGTCATCCACCACGACCAGCAGGTCCGTGGCGGCGGACCAGAACGGGCGGCGCAGATAGGGTGTGAGCACGATGCCGCCCAGGTTCATGTACGTCGTAGGCTTCACGAGGCGCACGTGGACGGTGCCCACGCGTCCGCTCGAGACGAGCGCCTGACCGTCCGCGCGCCAGCCGCCGAAATGCCAAACGTCGGCCAGGTGGTCAGCGACCCACCAGCCGACGTTATGGCGTGTTCGTTCGTACTGACGGCCCGGATTGCCCAGGGCGAGAATCACTTTCATACCGGTCCGTGCGCGAACACACCACGCCTGAGGTGTCCGCGGTCAGGGCTACTCGCCCTGTTCCTCTTCTTCCTCGCCCTTCGGCTTGCGAATGAGTTCGGGCTCCGCCGCCGTTTCCTCGGTCTCCGCCGCTGGCGTGGGTTCCGCCTCGACGCGCGGCGGTACGACGACGCACACGGTGGCGTCCGGATCGGCCAGCGCTTCGAGACCGGCGGGCAACTTGAGATCGCGCACGTGCAGCGAATCGTTCAGGCCCAGCGCCGTGACGTCGAGGTCAATGTGATTGGGCATCTCGGCGGGGTCCACCTCGACGCTCAGCTCGCGGAGGATCTGATCGAGAACGCCTCCGGAATTCTTGACCCCGTCGGGGATGCCAATGAGCACGAGCGGAATATCGACCGTGACCTTCTCGCCCGCGACGAGCTCGAGGAAGTCGATGTGCAGGATACGCCGCTTGAACGGGTGGCGCTGGATTTCCCGAATGAGCGTGCGCGTGGCGGTGCCGTCCACGCTCAGTTCGACGACGGTGGTGTCGGCGGAAAACCGGTCGAGCAACACGTCGAGGGCGCGCGCGTCGAGCGTGAGCATCGCAGGCTCGCGATTGTGCCCGTAGATGATGCCGGGGACCTGCTCGGCCTGGCGCAGTTTACGCGCCGCGCCCTTTCCGCGTGTGGTGCGGCGCGTGGCGCCGAGGGTTGCAGTGGACATGCTGGTGGCTGGTTGCTGGTTGCTGGTTGCTGGTAGCTGGTAGCTGGTGGAAGCTCGTGCCTCATTCGAACAGTGAACTTACCGATTCATCGAAGTGCGTGTAGCGAATTGCCTTGGCGAGCAGTTCGCCCACCGAGAGCACCTTGAGCGTCGAGAAGCGGCGCTCTGGCGGAATGGCGATCGAGTCCGTCACCGTGACTTCCGCAATCGGCGCCGTGCTGAGGCGCTCGGCGGCGGGGCCGGAGAGCAGCGCGTGCGTGGCGCATACGTAAATGTCTTTTGCGCCCAACCGCTTGAGCGCGCGGGCCGCTTCCGTCACCGTGCCCGCCGTATCGATCATGTCATCGGGAATGATGCAGTCCCGTCCTTCCACCGCGCCGACCACGTTCAGCACCTCGGCCACGTTCGCCGTAGGCCGTCGCTTGTCAATGATCGCGAACGTCCCGTTGAGCCGCTTGGCGAATCCGCGCGCCATCTTGGCCGACCCCACATCGGGCGCCACCACCACGAGATCCCGCAACTGCTTCTTGCGATAGTGCGACACGAACACCGGCGCCGCGTACAGATGGTCCACCGGAATATCGAAAAACCCCTGCAGCGCGTGCTGATGAAAATCGATTCCAAGCACTCGATTGGCGCCCGCAGTGACGATGAGATTCGCCATCAGCTTGGCGCCAATCGCCACCCGCGGCTGGTCCTTTCGGTCCTGGCGCGAGTAGCCGTAGTACGGCATGACGCAGGTCACGCGCGCCGCCGACGCGCGCCGGGCCGCGTCGATCAGGAGCAGCAGCTCCATGATGTTTTCGGCCGGCGGATTCGTCGGCTGGACGATGAAGAGATCCGCCCCGCGCACATTCTCATCGATCCGCGTGAAGATCTCGCCATCGGCAAAGCGGGACAGCGTGACCTTCGTAAGCTCGACGCCCAGGCAGCGGGAAATCTCCTCCGCCAGTGCGCGATTCGCTGTTCCCGACAGGAGTTTGAATCCCCGCTTCGGGATACTCAGCTCATCCATTGCCGCAGCCATGTAAGATAATGCCCCTCTTGGGGATGGTCAATGCAGGTGTATTGCCCCTGGTGGATTCGAACCACCATTCCCGGATCCAAAGTCCGGTGTCCTGCCATTGGACGAAGGGGCAGGCGACGCTGCAAGCTACACTGGACCGGAAACGTTGTCACCCGGCACGCGCTGCTGGCGGCGCCGTGCGCGTGCGCTCAGGCCATCACATCCACGGGCTCGATCTGCTCCAGCGTCCGCGTCGGCATCACCGGCACATCCAGTGTCTGCTGCAGCAGGGCACTGTCCGGCGCCTGGGCGAAGAGGCCGAACACCGTCGAGCCCGATCCCGAGATGGTGGCACACGCGGAGCCCGCGCGACGCAGGTGCGCGATGATGGCGGCGATCTGCGGATGCCGTTCGCACACCACGGGCTCGAAGTCGTTCGTGGCGAGCGCCGCGACGTGCTCCCACGAGCGCAGCGCCTCCAGCGTGAGCAGTGCGGGCTGGCGGGCCCCGTGCGTGCGCGTCGCGGCGAGCCACTCGTACGCGCTCGCCGTGGATACGGCAAAGGGTGGCAGGGCGAGCACGACGGGTCTTGCCCTGAGTGGTGCGATCGCGAGCAGCCGTTCCCCGCGTCCCCACGCGAGTGCCCATGGCGCCGTGGTCGTGAGAAATGGCACGTCGCTGCCCAGCGGCATGGCCATCCGCAGCAGGGCGTCGCCCAGCACCGGCTCGGGCGCGAGCGCGGCGAGCGCACGCAAGACCGCCCCGGCATCCGCGCTGCCCCCACCCAGTCCGCCGCCGGCCGGAATGCGCTTCACGATCTCGATGTGAAATCCCTCAGGCCAGCCCGTTGCCGCGCGAAACGCCTCGGCGGCGCGAAAGGCGAGATTCTGCGCCGGCGGACCCACGTCGGCGCCCCCGCAGTCGATCGTGCGGCCGCGCGTGTCCACGTGCACGGTCACGTCATCGGCAAGCGCGATGCGCGCGAAGAGCGTCTCGATGCTGTGATAGCCATCCTGTTCGCGCGCGAGCACGCGCAGAAACAGGTTCAGCTTGGCGTGCGCCGCGACGCGGGCCACGCGGCCGCTCATGTCGTCGTATCGCTCGCGACCTGCGGCTCCGTATGCTCCAGCTCGCGGAAGTGCAGCCCGAGTCGAGCGAAGTAGTAGAGGCCGATGATGGTGATCGGCAGGAAGGTGATGATGTGGTAGCCGATGGCCCAGCTCGTGGCGCGCACGGCGTCCACGCCGTAGATCGCGAGTCCCTGCTGTCCCAGATACTCGAACACGCCGAAGAACCCGGGCGCGCTCGGCACGGCCACGCCGATGGCGATGAGTCCCTGGAGGAGCAGCGCCGAGCTGTACGGCGCATCGATGCCAACGGCCTTGAAGGCGAGCCAGAACGAGAAGGCGCACATGAGCCAGTGCAGCACGGCCCAGAACAACACCTCCAGAAAGCGCACGGGGTGGCGCAGCACGCCCAGGCCGCCGGCGAAGGAGACCAGCGCATCGCGCCCGCGCTGCTCGAACCGTGGCGCGACGCGACGGGCAAGCAGTTCGTACAGCCGGATCATGCGCTGCGGGAAGAAGACGATGAGGTAGAGCGTGAGCACCGCCAGGGCGAGCGCGGTCGCTCCGGTGGCCACGTAGTCGATCATGGGGCGGCCGCCGATGAGATGGTGTCGCGGGAAGGACGGCGCGAACATGGCCCCGACCATCAGCGCGAGCACGACGAACGCATCGAAGACGCGATCCACCGCGATGGATGCGAATGCGCCGGAGAAGCCGACCCGGGGCGTCTCCTTCGTGAGCGCGTAGGCCCGGGCGATCTCGCCCGCGCGCGCCGGCACGACGTTGCTCACCATGGCGCCGATGGCGGTGGCGCGCCAGAGCGGCCCCAGAGGAAGCGATGGCGCGAGGGAATGCAGGATGGGACGCCAGCGACGCGCGCGCAGCGGAAAGATCAGCGTCCCCGTGACCATGGCGGCAAGGAAGTACGCGAGGTTCGACTCGCGCAGCCGCTGCACGACGTCGCCCACGTTCACATTGGAGAGCGTCCAGACCAGGAACGCGACGCTCAACAGGATGCCGAGCGCGTTTCGGAGGTGGGTTTTCACTCCATCATCACTCGGTGAGCGCGAGGCTCACGAGATCGCAAAGCTCGAGCACGGCGGAACGCGCGGGGGTGTCGCCGGCGCGCAGAATGTCGGCGCGGACTTCCGCCGCGCGCTCGAGCGCGCGACGGCCGCGATACAGGAGCTGTTCGATGGGCACGATCTGTTCGTCCGGCAGCGGCGCGGATGGCGTGAGCGGGCGCGCCTCGAGCGGCGCAAAGCTCGCAATCCCGCGTTGCAGCAGGTCGTGGAGTTGACCGCCGGTGGGCGTGCGCATGCCGGCCCGCGGGTCGGCTGCCGTGGCGGTGGCTGGCACCGGCGTGGGCGGCGCCGCAAAGCGATCGAGGCCGTGCACGAGGTCCCGCGCGCTGGACGCCGGATTCGCGAGCAGTGCGGCTGCGGCATCGATCGCGGCCAGCGCGTCGCCGTCCAGCGTGCCGACCCGCACGCTCCAGGTGGCGGCGAACCGGGCCACGGGCTTCTGACCGAAGCTGTTCGCCGTACTGCCCAGCGCGCGCAGGGCCCCCCGCATGTCGCGCGCGATGCGCTCGCGGTCCGCCTCGCCCGGATGCGCGCGTGCGTCGGCGACCACACCGCGCACGTGCTCCGCCAGGCTCACCACCTCCAGCCGGAAACGCTCGTCGGCGGTAGTCGGTGGATGCGGCGCCGCGGAGATCACGTGCGGTCCGGCGTCATCGTGGAACAGATGGGAGACGGGGATGATGCGCACGATGGCGGAGCCGTCGGCCTGCAGCGCGGCGCGTGCCCGGCGGAATTCGCCCAGCTCCTGTGCCTCCGGATCGGGCCGGGCGCGCGACGCCATCTCACGCGACGCGCGGCGCAGCAGGACGCTCGCCGCCGCGAACAGCGCGCGCTGCCGCACGGTCGCGGCGGCTGCCGCCGGGCTCTCGAGTGGTCGCAGCGCGGTCTCCACGCCCTCCAGCACTTCAGCCAGCGGCGGCAGATCCCGAAGCTCGGCCACGCCGCGCAGGGCACGGACCCGCTCGGTGGCGGCCGAGACGGCGTCCCGCGGCGCGCTCGGCGACGCGCACTGCTCGAGCGCGCGCGCCAGGTCCGCGGTCTCTGCCGACAGGAATTCCCGGCTGTCGCCCGCCGAGCCCGCGGACATTCGGGACGGCGGCACGTCGGGCGCGAGCGCCGCCAGCTCACGCGTTCGCTGAGCTGCGCGCTCGTCATCCGCGGCGCTCCAGGTACGCACGTCGCGCAGCAGAATCCGGAAATCGTCAACCGTGGCGATAAACGTCGCATGCAGGCTGACAGCCCACGGCACGCGCCCATCGCGCACACCGCGCGCCACGCGCTCCCCGGCCTCGGCCAGCTCGGCGATCGTCTGCTGGTGCGCCATGGTCGCGCTGCCGCGCAGCGCCTTGACGGTGCGCAGCAGCGCGTCCGGATCGGGCGCCTGCGCCGCACCCCCCGCAAGCAGACTGTCCAGCCGTTCAATGCACTCGGACGCCTCCACGACGAAGTAGTCCAGAACGCGGGAGGACGAGCTCATGAATTCCCCAGGGATGAACGAAGCACGAAATTAGCGCGTCGGCTGAAATGGTCAACGCACCGCGGCGCGCGCGGTGTCCATGGCGGTGCGCATTTCGTGCACCGCTGCCGCGAGTCCGATCAGCACCGCGCGGCTCACGATGGAGTGTCCGATGTTCAATTCCTCGATCTCCGCAAGGGCAGCGACCGGCCCAACATTTCGTACGGTGAGCCCGTGGCCGGCGTGCACCGCCAGCCCGGCGGACGCGGCGGTGACCGCGGCACGTGCGAGCGCCTCGAGCGCGGATGCGCTGCCTCCGCTGTTGGCATAGGCGCCGGTGTGCAACTCGATCGCCTGGGCCCCGAGCTCGCCGGCATGGCGCACCGTGGGCTCGTCCGGGCCAATGAACAGACTCGTACGCACCCCCGCGCGTTTCAACCGCGCGATACCGTCCGCGATGCGAGCCGGATCACGGTCCAGATCGAGCCCGCCTTCGGTGGTGATCTCTTCCCGTCGTTCGGGCACGAGCGTGACCTGATACGGATGCAGCGCTTCCGCGATGCCCAGCATCTCGGGCGTGAGCGCCATCTCGAGATTGAGTACCGTCCGAATGGTCCGTGCCAGGCGGTGCACATCGTCGTCCTGTATATGACGCCGGTCCTCGCGCAGGTGCGCGGTGATTCCGTCGGCGCCGGCGTCCTCACACAGCAGGGCGGCTTTCACGGGATCCGGTTCGTCGGTGCGTCGTGCCTGCCGCAGGGTCGCGACGTGGTCCACGTTGATGTACAATCGCTGGCGGGTTGCTCGCATGGGGCTCGACGGTTAGGTTCGCACCGGTTCACCGTACCGGTTCACCAAGGAGTGACACGAGTGAAGCACTGCATTGTCGTTCTCGTCGCGCTCGCGCTGGCCGCCTGTGGTGGCGGCGCCGCCAGCACCAGTACCGGGCAGCTCACCGGCGCCGCGAGCCCGCGCAGGGCCGTGGAGTCGTTTCTGGGCGCCGTCAAGGCGCAGGACCTCCAGGGCATGTCCTCCGTGTGGGGGACGTCCAAGGGACCGGCGCGTGACGTCGTGGATCGCGCGCAGCTCGAGAAGCGCGAGCTCATCATGCAGTGCTATCTGAGCCATGACAGCTTCGTGATCGCGAGCGACGTCGCCACCAAGGCCGACACCCACCAGTTGCAGGTGCGCCTCACGAAGGGGCGGCTGACGCGGGAAACCACATTCACCGCCGTCCAGGGGCCGTCGGATCGCTGGTACGTGCTCGATGCCCAGCTGGAGCCGGTGCGGGACCTCTGCGCGCAGCCCTGAGTCCGTACGGGGACGCGAGTTGCTGGAACGAAAGCGCATCCCTCGCCGTTATTCTTCGGTGAGTTCAATGAGGACGCCGCCGGTGGCGGCCGGGTGCAGGAAGGCAATGCGTTTCCCCTCCGCACCCACACGGGGCGATTCGTCGATCAGGCGAATTCCCGCGCGCCGGCAGCGGTCCAGTGCGGCATCCAGATCGTCCATGGCAAAGCAGATGTGATGAATGCCGGGGCCGCGCTTTTCGATGAACCTGGCGATTGGTGATTCGGTGCGTTCCGGCTCGAGTAATTCCACAAGCGACCCATTGGCGGCCAGCCCGGCAATATGGGCCCCGTCCGCATCGTCCAGCGGCACATCGGACAGCTGGAGTACCTCGCGGTAGAAGGGCAGCATCTCGTTCAGGGCGCGCACGGCGATGCCGATGTGCGCGATGCGTGCGCCGGGACGAGCGGAAGAAGACATGAGAATGCTCCATCAGAGGACGCGATCGGAGCGTAATGTACACTTGGGACTACATTGCGGCGCATGCCGCTTACTGTGGAGGTCAGGACGATGTCGAGTGCCATGGCGGTAACCGATCGCGATTTCGCGGAGGAGATTGAAAAACACGAGGGGCTGGCAGTCGTTGATTTCTGGGCGACCTGGTGCGGTCCCTGCCGCATGGTCGCTCCCATTCTCGATCAGCTCGCGGCCGAGTACAACGGCAAGCTCAAGGTCACGAAGCTGGACGTGGATGCCAATCCGAGCACTGCCATGCGCTTCAACGTGCGCAGCATTCCCACGATTCTGTTCTTCAAGAACGGGAAGCTGGTGGACACCATCATTGGCGCCCTGCCCAAGGCGAAGCTGGAGGCCAAGATTCAGCAGCACCTGAACTAGCCCCCCGGTTGCCGCAGGGGCTGGCGGTGAGCGATCGGATGTTGATCGCCCACTGCCAGCCCCTTTTGTCTTCCCCATCCATGCGCTAGCTACCAGCTACCAGCTACCAGCTAGCAGCGACCAGCGACCAGCGACCAGCGACCAGCGACCAGCCACCACCCACCAGCATGCCAGGCCACCTCTACATCGTCAGCACCCCCATTGGCAACCTCGGCGATCTGTCGCCGCGGGCGGTGAAGACGTTGGCAGGCGTCCACCTGGTGCTGGCCGAGGATACCCGACACTCGGCGCCCATGCTGGAGGGCGTGGGTGTGAAGACGCCGCTGCAATCCTATCACGAACACAAGGAAGCCCGCGCGACGCCGGCCATCGTTGCCCGGCTGCAGGCGGGAGAGGACATCGCGCTTATCAGCGATGCGGGCACGCCGCTTCTTTCCGATCCGGGTGCGCGCCTCGTCCGCGCGGCGCTCGACGCCGGCATTCCGGTGGTGCCGATACCTGGCGCATCGGCACTGCTCGCCGCACTTGTCGCCTCCGGTCTCGGCTGCGACCGATTTACCTTCTATGGGTTCCTGCCGCGGAAGGGGCGGGAGCGTGACGAGCTGCTCCGGGAAATTGTCGCACTGCGGCATACCGCGGTCATCTATGAAGCTCCTAATCGCGTCGCCGCCACGCTGGCGGCGCTCGACGCCGCCGGCGCAGGCGAGCGCGACGCGGCGGTGGCGCGCGAGCTGACCAAGCGATTTGAAGAGGTGCGTCGTGGAACGGTGCGGGAACTCTCGCGGTACCATGAGGGATCGCCGCCGCGCGGGGAAGTGGTGATCGTGCTGGCTGGCGCCGGCCCGGGCGCCACGATCAGCGAGGCGGAGGCGCGTCACCGGGCCAGGACGCTGCGCGACGCCGGCGCCAGCGCGCGCGAGGTGACGCGCACGCTGGTCGAGGAGCATGGCCTGGCGCGCAACCTGGCCTATCGCCTCACGCACGAACCGGAGTAGCTCGCTTCGCCCGCGTCTTGCAGGATGCTCTCATGATGTTTCGATCCGCCGCATTCGCTTTGCTGGTCACCCTGGTTCCGGCGTCCCGACCCGCGCGGCCGCACGCACGCGGCGCATCTGCCGCCCCGGTGCCGCGCGACGCATTGCGCATGACCGTCGCGCGCCTGCAGTACGACGGCGGCGGCGACTGGTACTCCAACCCTTCGGCGCTGCCAAACCTGCTCGAGGCGATTGCCACGCGCACCACGCTGAAAGTGGAGCGCACCGAAGCACGCATCACGCTCATGGACGACCGCCTCTGGAACTACCCCTATATCTTCGTCACGGGGCACGGCAACATCCACTTCAGTGATGCCGAAGTGGCGCGGCTGCGTGAATATCTCGCTCGGGGCGGCTTCATTCACTTCAGCGACAACTACGGCATGGACGAGAGCTTTCGCCGTGAGATCGCGCGCGTCTACCCCGATCGGCCGCTCGTGGATGTTCCGCTGTCACATCCTATTTACCACATCGTCTACGATTTCCCCAAGGGACTCCCCAAGATTCACTATCACGATGGGAAGCCCGCCGAAGGCCTGGGCATCTTTCTGGGCGACCGGCTCGCCGTGTTCTACGACTATCAGACCGACCTCGGCGATGGCTGGGAAGATCCCAGCGTGCACAACGATCCGCCGGCGAAGCACGAAGCGGCGCTGCGCATGGGCGTCAATCTGTTCGTGTACGCGGTGACCAGCCGACCCATCTCATGACCGTCGAGCGGCTGGTGCACCGCGAGCGCACACGCTTGCGATCCGGGCTGGCGGCACGCGGCGCGGGTGCGGCGGTAGCCGTCGTCGCTGTCGTGCTCGCGGCTGCCGTGCTGGCACTCGGTGGTGCCCGCTGGATCGCGTGGCCGGTCGTGCCGCTCGTGGTGTGGGGCGTTGCCCTCGTGCTGGCCGTCACCGCCTTGATCTGGACGCAGCGCGCGATGCATCGCGACACCGCCACAGTGCAGGTGGCGCGCGAGATCGAGCGCGATCGGGCGCTGCGCTCGGGCGCGTTGCGCGGCGCGCTGGAAGTGAGCGGACGTGGCGCGCTGGCGCAGCGTGCCGCCGACACGCTGGCGCAGCGCCTCGCGTCGGCGGGTGGCATACTGGCGCCGTCGCTGCACCGCCGCATCGCGCGACATCGCGTGGTCGCCGTGGTGGGCGCCATGGGCGCGCTCGTGTTCCTCGTGGCCGCGCGCCGTGCGGCGCCGGATGGCTGGCTGGCGCTGCGACACCCGGTGGGCGCCTTCACGGGAAGTCTGCTCCCGCCTATCACGATCGAGCGGCCGCCGGGGTTCGTCATGCGCGGCGAGAAGCTGCGCGTGCGCGTCACCGCCCCGGAGCGGCGTGCGCTGGAGGTGCACGTGCGCACGACCGGCACGGCGTGGGACACGCTTAACCTCCCGATGTCGCACGGTGCCGGCAGCACTGTCCTCGGTCCGCTCGACGCGGACCTCACGATCGTGGCGACCGACGGGCGCGTGAGCAGCGATACCGTCGCGATCCGCGTGACGGACCGCCCCTTCGTGGGCGATGTCGCCATTCGAGCGACGTATCCCGCCTACTTGGGCCGCCCCGCGGAGACCGTGCCGCTGGGCGAACCGGCGCGCGTGCCGCGTGGCACCGTGCTGACCATCTCCGGGCGTGCGTCCACCGACCTGCGCAGCGTGGGGCTGCAACGGGAAAAGGACAGCGTGCGCCTCGAACCGGATGGGCATGGATTCGCCGGCCGTCTCGTCGCGCTCGAGAGCGGGCACTTCACCTGGTTCGCGAACGGGGCCATGGGCGCCATTCCGGATCTGCCGCAGCCGCTCGATCTCGAGGTGGTGACGGATTCCGCTCCACAGGTGGAGGTGCTGGCGCCCGCGCACGATACCATCGTGCTGCCCGACGCGCGTCTCACGCTGCGCGTCGCGGCCAGCGATGACCACGGGCTGTCCGACGTCACGCTCGAGACGCGGCGCAAGATGGGCGACGGCGCGCTCATGCCCGCGCTCGCGCAGACTCTCGCCGCACCGCACGCGCCGCAGTGGTCCGGCGATCAGCCGCTCGATCTCTCCGCGCGCGACTTGCAGCCCGGCGATGAACTGCAGGTCTCGGTGACCGCGACGGACAATTCACCGTGGCGCCAGACCGCGAGAAGTCGCACGGTCGTGCTGCGCGTGCCGTCGCTCAGTGAGCAGCGCCAACAGGCGCGCGCGCTCGCGGACTCCACGGTGGCACAGTTGGCGGCGGCCACGAAATCGGAGCGCGAGCTGGCCGAGCGTACCGGCGAGGCGGCGCGCACGCGCAGCGACCGGCCGGCGGCATCGTCCGCATCCTCCGCATCGCGATCGGAGTGGTCGCAGCAGCGCCCGCAGGATGCGGTGCCGCGCACGATGTCCTATCAGAGCGCGGAGCAGGCGCGCGAGATCGCGCGCGACCAGCAGGCGCTGCAGAATCAGGTGCGTGACGCGCAGGCCAGGGCGTCGGACCTCGAGCGCCAGCTCCGCGCGGCCGGCGCGCTCGACAGCTCGCTCGCGAGCCAGTTGCACGATGTCCAGCAGATGCTGCATGACGCGCTGACGCCGGAGCTGCAGCAGCAGCTGAACGACGTGCTCAAGGCGACCCAGCGCCTGTCACCGGAAGAAGGCCGGCAGGCGCTGCAGAATCTGGCGGATCAGCAGAAGCGGCTGCGTGACGCGCTGGAGCGCAGCACCGAGATGCTGCGGCGCGCCGGACTCGAAGGGTCCATGCAGACGCTGCGCGATGAGGCGAAGGAGATTGCGCAGAACGAGAAGGCGCTGGCAGACTCCCTCGCTCAGGGCAATTCGCGCCGGGACACGGCGGCGGTGTCCCGGCGCGCGAGCAAGCTGAGTCAGCAATCCCGTGATCTCGCCGAGGACGTCCAGCAGCTGCAGAAGCGGCTCCAGCAGGAGAAGGCGCAGTCGGGACCCAGAACGATGAATGGGGTTCCCCAGCACGCGGACACCTCCAGCGACGCCATGCAGCGTGTGGCCACGACGGACCCGTCACGCCAGGCGCAGCGCACGCAGGACGCACAGGAGGGCGCGCAGCAGATGGAGCAGGCCGCGCAGCAGCTCGCCGGCGCGCGGGATCAGCAGATCCAGGAGTGGAAGCGACAGCTCACGAGTGATCTGGATCAATCCATTCAGGAAACCATGCAACTCGCGCGGCGCCAGCAGCAGCTCGCGGACCGCGCGCGAACCGAGCAGAACGCCGATCTCCGCCCCGATCAGAGCGCGGTGCAGCAGGGCGTACGACAGGTGCAGCAGCGGCTGCAGGACGCCGCGCGCAAGTCGGCGCACATCTCGCCGCAGTCGCAGGGCGCGTTGGGCGATGCGAGCCGGCGCGTGCAGGAGGCAACCCAGAGCGCCGCGGCGGGTGCGGCCACGGGCGAGAGCGATCGCACGCAGGTCGCCTCCGCCATGGACGAAGCGGCGCAGGCACTCAATCGCGCGGCGGCGCAGATGATGAAGGATCGCGCCAGCGCCGCCAACGGCTCGTCGGCATCCGGATTTGCCGAGATGCTTCAGCGCATGCGCGACGCCGCGAAGGCCCAGGGTGGTGTCAACTCGGGGACGGCCGGTCTGCTGCCGGTGCCCGGCGCGCAGCCCAGCGCCCAGATGATGGCGGACGCGCGGGCGCTCGCCAATCAGCAGCGCGCGATTGCCCAGAAGCTGGATGACGCGGGCAACGGGGGAGAAGCCCGTGCCGCCGAGCTGGCCAGGGAGATGCGGCAGATCGCCGCGTCGCTGGATCGTGGCCATGTGGATCAGCAGCTCCTGGACCGTCAGCAGCGACTGTTTCATCGGCTGCTCGACGCGGGACTCACACTGGAGAAGGACGAGCGCGAGGATACCGGGAAGCGGGAATCCCAGGTGGGTGGCGATCAGGCCGTGATCAACAACGGGCCCGCGGTGCACGGACAGGCCGCCGAGCGGTATCGGGAACCGGGTTGGAGCGAGCTGCGTGGCCTGACGGCGGATGAACGTCGCGCGGTGCTCGACTACTTCAAGCGGATCAATGCGCCGAATCCATAGGGTGACGCGCATGGCGCTGCTCGGAGTGCTCGCCGGGGTGTCCGTCGGGGTGCCCGGCGGTGTGCGCGCGCAGGGTAATGGCCCGACCCGTCCGCAGGGCGGGGAGGCCTTCCTGCGCGGCGAGGCACTGGAGGATCGCAGTCAGTATCCGGAAGCGGCCACCGCATACCGGCAGGCGGTCACGCAGGCGCCCACGTCGGTGGCTGCAGTACTCGGGCTGGAGCGCGTGTATGCACAACTCGGGCGACTCGATTCGCTGCTCCCCGTGCTCGACACGGCCATCGCGCGCGCGCCGCACGAAAACGCGTTTCGCATCGCACAGCTCCGCACGCTCCGCACCCTCGGCTACGGCGATCGGATGCGCGCGGCCTTCGAGCAGTGGCGTCACGACTCGCCCAATGATCCGTCGCCGTACCGCGAATTCGCGCGCACCCTGATCGACGCGGGTTTCACCGCCACCGCGGACACCGTGCTGCGGGAGGGACAGGCGGCCACCGGCTCGCGACGCGGCTTTGCGTACGAGCTGGCGCAACTGCGCGCCGCGAAGGGGTTGTGGGCGTTGTCCGCGCAATCGTGGCGCGAGGCCGTCACGAACAATGGGTATCTCGATCAGGCCGCGATCTTCGCGCTGGCGCCCACGCCGGATTCCGTGCGCGATGCGGTGCAGCGCGCGCTCCTCGCGCCGCCAGCGTCTCCGCAGGCGCTGCACGTCGCGGCGGCGCTGCACCTGGCGTGGGGTGCACCGCGGGCCGCGTGGGAAGTCCTGAAGACACTGCATCCGGACAGCTCGGCTGTGGCGGTGTGGCTGGACTTCGCGAGTCGCGCCGAGGAGAGCGAAGCCTGGCTCGTCGCGCGTGACGCGCTCGTGGCGGCGAACGCGGCGCGTGCCAACGCACGCGTCGCGGCGCGCGCCGCGACCGATGCGCTCTCGGGCGGGGACCCGGCGTCGGCAGCGGCGCTCGCCGCGAACGCCGAGCAGACACTCGACTCCGCGACCGTCGCGCAGGTGCTGCTTCCCGTGCATGTACGCGCGTTGGGCGCGCTGGGCAAGCCGGCCGACGCACAACGCGTGATGGAAGCCTATCTCCCCTATCTCGATCCCGGTCAGAAAGCCGACGCCGGTCGGCTGCTTGCCATGGCGTGGGTGCGCGCCGGCGACCTGGATCGAGCACGACGCATGCTCGCGGAGTCGGGCGGCGATGATCCCGGCGCCGAGGGATGGATCGCGCTGTACTCCGGGAATTTGGCCAGCGCGCGAAAGGCGCTGCGGCCGGCCGCGGATGCCTCGGTGGAGCGGCTCACCGCCGTCGCGCTGCTCGAGCGCACGCACGCGGACGAGTCGCCCGAAGTGGGCGCGGCGTTTCTGGCGCTCGCGCGGGGCGACACGCTCGGCGCGGCGGCCAGGTTCGAGCAGGCCGCCAGGACGCTTCCGGATGTCGCGTCGCTGCTGCTGGCCAGCGCCGCGCGTCTGTACGAGGCTCGTGACGCGGATGCACGGGCGGCCGCGATCTGGAAGGTGATCGTCGAAACGATGGCCACCACGCCCGAGGCGCCGGAGGCTGAATTGAGCTGGGCCCGGTCGCTCCGGCGCGGCGGTCACACGGCCGATGCCGTGACGCACCTCGAGCACATGATTCTCACCTACCCGGAGAGCGCACTGGTGCCGCAGGCGCGACGCGAGCTCGAGCTCGCCCGCTCCGCGATACCCTCCACGTCCTGAATGCTTCCCATGCGTCTGGTTCGCTGCATCACGCTGGCCCTGATGGCTCTGCTTCCCGCCGGCGCCCGCGCCCAGCATCTGCTCGTGCCCATGGATGATGACCAGTCCAATCATCTGAAAGCCTATGGGCTCACATACAACGCGCTGAAGGACGGCGCCAGGGGGGAATGGCTGCTGAACTACCGGGGCGGCTCCTTCCTGCTGCCCGACACGCCGGAGATTCGCCGCCGCGCCGGACTGGACGGCGTATCCGTGCAGCCGGTGGATGACGCGGCGCTTGCCGCAATCCGCAGCGACATGTCGGGCGGCAACATGGACGCCATCCCGCTCGAGAAGGCGCCGCGCATTGCGGTCTACACGGCGCCCTACACGCCACCATGGGACGACGCCGTGATTTTGGCGTTGCGCTACGCGGGCATTCCGTACACGCCCATCTGGGATGAGCAGGTGGAGCACGGCGACCTGGCCAACTTCGACTGGGTGCACCTCTTCCACGAGGACTTCACGGGACAGCTCGGCAAGTTCTACCTCGCGTACCGCGGCGCCACGTGGTTCCAGGCGATGCGGCAGACCAATCTCGACATGGCGAAAAAGCTGGGCTTCGCCAATCTGCCAGCGCTCAAGAAGGATGTGGCGGACAAGATCCGGCAGTACGTGAACAATGGCGGATTTCTCTTCGCGATGTGCGGCGCCACCGAAACGCTCGACCTGGCGCTGGCCGGCGCCAACGTGGACATCGCGTCGGAGTTCGCCGACGGCACGCCAATGGATCCCGACGCCGATGCGAAAATGGACTGGACGCGCGCGCTGGCGTTCCGCAATGCACACCTCGAAATGTCGCCGTACATCAACGCGATGAGCGACATCGACGGCCATCAGGCCAACGTGCCGGGACGGCGACAGCCCCTCGGCACCTTCACGCTCTTCGCGTTCAGCGCCAAGTTCGATCCCGTGGCCTCCATGCTCGTGCAGGACCACCGCAACGTGATCCCCGACTTCTACGGCGTGACCACGAGCTTCATGCGCAACCGCCTGAAACCCGGCGTCACCGTGCTGGCCGATGAACCGGGCGCGCCATGGGTGAAGTACATTCATGGAGACTACGGCAAGGGAAGCTGGACGTTCCTGGGCGGTCACGACCCCGAAGATCCGCAGCACGCCATCGGCAACCCGTCCACCGATCTGTCGCTGCACCCCAATTCACCGGGCTATCGGCTCATTCTGAACAACGTGTTGTTCCCCGCGGCCAAGAAGAAGCCGTTGAAGACGTGACGGACGAGCGCCTCGCCCTGCCCGCGGCCGCCGCCATCCGCGCGGCCATCCGGCTCGCGGGTGGACGCGAGGTGTGCTTCGTGGCGACCCTGGGCGACGACGGCATCGTGCGCACGGCGCGCGTCGTCGCGCGTGGTGATGTGTCGTGCGTCCTCGCGCTCCCCGGGTTCGCCGAACGCGGAGAGATGCTCGTGCACAATCACCCGTCGGGTGATCTCGAGCCATCGGATGCCGATCTGGACATCGCCGCCAGATTGCACGATGGGGGCGTGGGCTTCGCGATCGTAGACAACGCGGCCACGCGGTTGTACGTGGTGGTGGAGGTCCCGCGCGACCGGCAGCGCCAACGTCTCGCCCCGGACGACGTGGCGGCCGACCTCGGACCCACCGGGCCGGTTGCCGTGCACCTCAACAGCTACGAGAACCGCCCCAGCCAGCGCGAAATGGCCGGCGCGATCGCCCGGCTGTACAATGGCGGCGGCATTGCCCTGTTCGAAGCCGGCACCGGCGTTGGCAAATCGCTGGCGTATCTGCTGCCGGCACTTCGCTGGGCGGCCGCGAATGGTGAACGCACCATCGTCTCCACCAATACGATCAACCTGCAGGAGCAGCTCATCGGGAAGGATCTCCCGTTCCTGGAGCGCTCGCTCGTTGATCAGCCGGTGCGCTTCGCCATGCTCAAGGGGTGGCGCAACTATGTCTGCCTGCAGCGCCTCGAGAACGCCGGTGCCGAGGGACCCGGTCTGTTCGATGATGATGTGGTGACGCAGCTCGCCTCGCTGCGCCAGTGGGCCGAGCGCACGGCGGACGGCTCGCTCTCGGACTTCGCGACGCCACCGCGTCCCGATGTGTGGGACGAAGTGGCCGCGGAGCCCGATCTGTGCACGCGTCTCAAGTGTCCGCACTTCGATCGCTGTTTCCTCTTCCAGGCCCGTCGCGTCGCGGCGCAGGCCGATGTCATCGTGGTGAACCATCACCTGCTGCTCTCCGACCTCGCGGTGCGGCGCGCGCAGCAGAACTGGGACGATGCCGCGGTGCTGCCGGCTTACAGCCGCCTGATCGTGGATGAAGGGCACCACCTGGAGGACGCGGCGGCATCGCATCTCGGCAATACCGTCACGCGCCGCGCGCTCCAGCGGCAGCTCGCGCGGCTGGACCGGCGTGGCAAGGGGCTGTTGAACGCGCTGCTGCGGCGGCTCGCGTCCCGTGACGATCTGCTCAGTGTCGCCAGTCTCGATCTCGTGCACGCACGCCTGGCACCGTCGGTGCACGCGGCGCGCGATCGCGGCGCGCTGGTGTTCGACATGCTGGAGCGGTTCCTGCGCGATGCGAACACGCCCGTCGTGCGCCTGACCGAGGAGTTCGCGGATCATCCCGTGTGGCGCGCCGGACTGGACACCGCGCTCACCGATCTGCTGCGCGAGATCGCCATGCTGAAGCAGGGCCTCACGACGGTGCGCGAACGCCTCGAGCTCGATCAGGGACGGAACGACGACCTGGCGTCGCTGCTCTCCGAGATGCGCGCGGTCGCGCGCCGGCTGGAGGGAATTGGCGACGGCCTGCAGGGAGCGCTGCGTCCGCCGGAGGGCGGGGCGCCGCTCGTGCGCTGGGTGGAGACGCGCGGGCGCGATGGCAACGTCGCGGTGACCGCGGTCCCGCTGGACATCGCGCCCATTCTGCGCGCCGACCTGTTCGAACGCATGGAGAGCGCGGTGATCACGAGCGCGACGCTCGCCGTGGACGGCCGCTTTGACTTTCTGCGCGCGCGGCTCGGACTCGACGAGCCGCAGGTCGAGCCCGAGATGGCGATCTTTCCCTCGCCATTCGACTACGATCGCCAGTCGCTGCTCGTGGTGCCCACGGACGTGGCGCCGCCCAACGGCGATCCGGCCGCGCATGCCGCCGCGGTCCGCCGCATTCTCCTTGACGTGCTCGGCTGTTGCGACGGTGGCATGTTCGCGCTGTTCACGAGCCATCGCGATCTGCGCGCGGCGGCCGTGGAACTGCGCGAGCGGAACATTGAAGAGCACTGGCCGCTTCTTGTCCATGGGGAGGATTCGCGCGATGCGCTGCTGCGTCGCTTTCGCGAATCGGGACGCGCGTTGCTGCTCGGCACGGCGTCGTTCTGGGAGGGCGTGGATGTGTCCGGTCATGCCCTGCGCGCGCTCATCCTGGCCAAGCTGCCGTTCAACGTGCCCACCGAGCCGCTGACGGCCGCGCGCTGCGAGGCGATTCAGGCGCGGGGTGAGGACGCGTTTGGCGAGTACATGCTGCCGCTCGCCGGACTGCGCCTCAAGCAGGGATTTGGCCGGCTCATCCGCAGTACGACCGATCGTGGCGTCGTGGTGCTCTGCGACCCGCGCGTGGTAACGCGCAATTACGGCCAGCGGCTGCTCGCAACGCTGCCGCCGGCCCGGTGCGTAACAGGACAGTGGGAGGATGTGCGCCGCGAGATCGAGCGATTCTATCGCGAGGGAGCGGACGTGCCCGTGCGGGGTATGCTGTCGGGTGCAGCCCGGCGAAGCTGAACGGATTAGATTGCGAGGGATGCGGGTAGTCTCACGGGGTATGCGATGCTGAAGCAGAGACGGCAAGTCAACGGCGCGCTCGTCATCTCCATCGGCCTGCACATCGTGCTGGGCGCGCTGCTGGTGTGGGTGCTGTCCATCCCGACTCCGCTGCGCTCGTGGATCCGCAGCTGGCAGGCGCAGCCAGTTCCCGAACAGCGCATTACCTACGTGGCGGTTCCCTCTCCCGAGCCGGCACGGCCCGGGCGCAGCGGCGGCGACAACAGGCCGGTGACGCGTACCGCGCCGCCGCGCAGAGTCGAAGCGCCCACGACGGTTCCGTCCAGCGTCCCCCCGCCATCAGCCCGTCCGCGGTCGCAGAACCAGTCGGGCACCGGGCCTGTCGTGGATGCCGGTGGTGCGGGGGAAGGTGTCATCCCATCGTACAACGACCCGCGGATCTGGTTGCCGCCCGGTCCTGTTGCCGAGACGCGCAAGACGCCCAGCCAGCGGCTGGACAGCGCGCTCGCGTCATCGCTCGCCGCGCACATCGACTCCATGCAGGCGCTCGCCGCCACCGCGGGCAGGCAGCCCGGCGACTGGACGGTCGAGAAGAACGGGAAGAAGTATGGCATTGATCCCAAGTGGATTCACTTCGGCAAGTTCTCCATTCCCACGGCAATCCTCGCGCTGCTGCCCATTACCGGCGGCAGCAATCCGCAGCAGGTTCAGGAAGATCGGGCGCTCAACTTTCAGCGCCGCGAGATCATGGATCAGGCCCAGCGCGCAATGAACGAGGCGGAGTTTCGTGAAGCGGTGAAGCGCATCCGCGAGCGGAAGCAACGCGAGCATGACGCGGAAATGAAGGAGCGCGCAAAGCAGAAGCAGCCGGAGCCGCAGCCCTCCACCGTCGTGCAACCGTAGAAAACAAATCGGCGCCGGGACATTCCGGCGCCGATCTGGCATCAGCCCATCACGCCGGATTCCGGCGCGCCGTCATCCGCGTCGTACAACGGTCGAAAGACGCCGCACACCACGCCGAGCAGCGGTTCCTCCGTGAGCGTCGTGACGCCGTGGTGGCCGTCAGGCTCGGCCAGCGCTCCACTCGCGACGGGTGCACGCGCCATGGTTCGCACCATGGCCGCATCGCCCTGTCGCTCGGCGACGAGATCTCCGGGAGCGGGCACCGCGGCGGGATCCACCAGCACGTAGTCGCCGTTGAGAATGCCCAGCTCCGGCGCTCCGCCATTCGCGGCGCGCGCGAAGTACACGGAGTCGTCGGGCAGAAAGCGGCGGTCCATCGTGATGTGAAGCTCCGGGTGTGCGGCGAGCTCCGGAGTGTCGTTGTGCGCGAGCTGCGTGCGCACCGGCACCGGCATGATGCGCCGCGAGGCCTGCAGCCCGATGATGCGAACACCTCGCGAGCGCGCAGGGTCGCGCTCGATGAATCCCTTGTTCGCGATGGACTGCAGGATTTCCGAGACGGTCTTCGTGGACTTGATCTGAAAGGTCCGGCCGATTTCGCGCACACTCGGCTGATACGTGTGCTCGGAGAGGAAATCGAGCAGGTAGTGGTAGACCTTTCGTTCAATGGACGTCAGCGCGTCAGTCATGGGACTCCCGCGATGCGCGAAGTCGGGCAGCCGCCCCGATGTACGGCGTCTCCGACGTTCGACGGCGCGCTATGATAGCATGTCGTATCAAGAACGGTCAACTGGCAGACGCTCGAACGGAACGTGCCGCCGGCTCACTCGTCGGTCACCAGCTCACCCGCTGGTCACCGGCTCACCCACTGGTCACCGGCGCATCGAGCCGGGCGACTGCGTCATCCACGCGGGCGAGCGACCGCTGCCGGCCCATGGCCATCAGGACGTCGAAGATGCCGGGGCTCACGGACATTCCGGTGAGCGCCAGGCGGAGAGGCTGGAACAGCTTGCCCGCCGCCACGCCGCGCGATTCGGCGAGCCGGCGGAGCGCATCTTCGAGCGCTGCGGGCTCCCAGGTCGAGCACTGCGCCAACTGTTCCCCGACTGCCCGCAGCAGCTCCGCCGTGCCGGCCCGGTCCTTCCACACCTTGGCTTCAGCCTCCGGATCGTACTCGATGGTGGTCAGGAAATAGGGCCCGGCCTGGCGCACGATATCGTGCACGGTTCGCGCCCGCACCTTGAGCAGATCGATCAGCGAGAGATACCAGTCGTGGCGTGTGGCCAGCTCCTGAGCGGTGGTCAGCCCGGCTCCTTCCAGTTCGGGCGTGACCAGCGGTTCGAGCGCCGCGGCAGGCTTGAGGCTCAGGTGCTGCCCGTTCATCCACTCGAGCTTCTTCGGGTCAAAGATTGCCGCCTTTTTCTGCAGCCCTTCCGTCGAGAACAGTTCGACCATCTCGGTGAGCGTCATGACTTCGCGGTCACCGCCCGGCGACCATCCGAGCAGCGCGAGGAAGTTCACCATGGCCTCGGGCAGAATGCCTTCATTGCGATAGTCGGCCACGGCGGTCGCGCCATGGCGCTTGCTGAGCTTCTTTCCGTCCAACCCATGGATCATGGGCACGTGCGCAAACCCTGGTGACTCGTGCCCCAGCGCCCGGTAGAGCAGAATCTGCTTGGGCGTATTGGAGATGTGGTCGTCACCGCGCATCACCAGGGTGACGCGCATCGCGATGTCATCCGACACCACCGCCATGTTGTAAATGGGGGTGCCGTCGGAACGGAGGATGACGAAGTCCTCGATGTCCTTGTTGGGAAACTCGATGCTGCCATGGACGACGTCATCCCAGCCGGTGGTTCCGGGGGGGATGCGGAAACGCACGACGAACGGATCGCCGGCCGCGACGCGCCGAGCGACGGTGTCGGGATCCAGACGGTCGCAGCGGCGATCGTACTTGAAGCTTTCCTTGCGCGCGTCCGCCGCGCGGCGCTGCTCGTCCAGCTCCGCGGCCGTGCAGAAGCAGCGATAGGCAGCGCCGGTGTCGAGCAGGTGTCGCGCATCACCCTGATGGCGCTCCAGCCCCCGCGCCTGATATACGACCTCTTCGTCCCAGTCGAGCCCCAGCCACTCGAGTCCCTCGAAGATGGCGCGCGTGCTCTCGTCGGTGCTGCGCGCGCGGTCGGTGTCTTCGATGCGCAGCAGGAACTGCCCGCCGAACTTGCGGGCATAGAGCCAGTTGAAGAGCGCCGTGCGGGCGCCCCCCACGTGCAGAAAGCCCGTGGGCGAGGGCGCGAATCGAACGCGAGGCGAGGCGTTGGTGGCCATGCGGTGACCCGGCAAAGTGGAGACGACAGCATCACGAAAAAAGCAGGCCCGCCGGCACTGCGACGGGCCTGCAGACGGAGTGGGAGGGATTCGAACCCTCGATAGGGCTTTTCAACCCTATAACGGTTTAGCAAACCGCCGCCTTCAGCCTCTCGGCCACCACTCCTTTTACAACGGTAGCTAGTAGCTGGTAGCTGGTATCGATTGCCCAAAGCCGGTTCCGCCAGCCGAAGCGGAGGGCACAGGATTCGAACCTGTAAGGGCTTGCGCCCGGCGGTTTTCAAGACCGCTGCCTTACCAGTTAGGTCTAGCCCTCCGGAGCACGGAGTATCGCACAACGCCAACGTCGAATCAAGTTTGTTCGGTGATGTGCATGAGTGTCGGATGCGACGCTGCGCGTGCGGCGTGCTGCGCACTCGAGAAAGTCTACGGCTTCCGCCCCGAATCTCCCACCGCCGCCTTACCAGTGTCTCCACCCAGGGGCACGGCGGGTTGCGCGGGCGGAAGTGGCGCCTGCTGGAACAGGTTGCCGAGTCCCGTGGCGTTCGCCATGGCCGTGGCCTGCTGTACGTAGCTCTCGGCCTGGCTGCGATTGCCCAGTTGATCCGTGACATCCGCCAGCGTGGCGGCGGTGGCAATGTAGAGATAGGGGATGCCGACCGATGCGCGGTCCACCCATCCGCCACGCCGCACGATCGATGCGGGCGCCTGGAAGTCATTCGACCAGAGCCATTGCGACGTCTTTACGTCGAGCCAGCCTTCGCCCGGCACGAGCACGGTATCCTTGCCGGCCTTTGGCGCCAGGGGCAGCAGTTTGCGCGCGAGCCCCTGGCTCAGCAGGTACTGCGACAGCCCCAGGTCCGACGGGTAGTTGCCCGATGTGCGGCTGAAGTACACGGGTCGCTGCGGGAACGCATCCTTGATGATGTGCAGCACGACCAGATCAGCTTTCTGCAGCATCTGCGGCCGGATGGTGGCGTCGATGCCGTCCTTCTGAAATCTCTGTGGCTCCCGCACGTCCATCACCGGCGGCATGGCATCGGCTTCCGCCGTCGTCATGTGCAGCGGCGACCCGGTTGGCTTCGGCCAGTTCCGGCCACGGTATATCGCCGGTCCCTTCGCGGCATCGTACGTGTACACGGGACGACGAATGAGCTGGCGCACGTACCAGTCGGTGTTGAGCAGCGACGTATTCGCCACGACGACGTCACGACGGATTCCTTCCACCTCCTGCGCATACCAGAGCGGGAAGGTGTCGTTGTCGCCCACGGTGACGAGGACGCCGTACGGTTCCACGGAGTCGAGCAGGTCATGCGCGAAGTCGCGCGTCACGGTCTGCCCATGCCGCGACGCGGCCTTCCAGTTGGCGAAGAGCGGAATGATCGCGAGAAGGAGCACCGGGCCGGCGAAGAGCCAGCCACGTCGCGTCGGCACTTCCACGTACTCCTTTCCCATCTTGACGCGCCGCGAGCCCATCATGGCGGCGATGGACTCCCACAAATAGACCAGACCGAGCGCGGCCCACACGCCCCACGCGGAAAAACTGACCAGGAAGAAGTAGTCGCGGTCGCGCACCTCGCACGGCACTCCGGACGGATTGCCCATGGCCGCACACTGGCTGTACCCGTACTTGAAGTTCAGGTACAGAATGAGCAGCAGCGTGAGCGTGAGCATGAACGTGCCGAAGTACCAGAACGAGCGGCGATCGCGCTTCCAGTGCACCCAGCCGCCAAAGAGACCGAGCACCATATACACGGATGCCATGAGCCACTGGACGGTGGGGGCCTTGTCCAGCATGTCGCGGAACCACTGCCAGCGGAAATACAGCCAGTACATGCCGAGCTGTCCGACGAATGGCGCCTGGCGGTCGAAGACAGACGGCTTGCCGTACTGCCCGCGGTTGAAGTTGTACCAGAAGGCGTGCCAGTTGGTGGGCTCGCCTTCGTTGATGGCGGGGAAGTGCGCCGCCCGAATCGGCTGGGTGAGGAATGGCGTATTGCCCAGCAGGAAGACGCCCACGATCGCGAGCAGCAGCTTGAACCGCAGCAGGGTGGCGGGCCGCCGCACCAGGACGGCCACGATGACGGCGGGCAGCGCGAGCAGTCCCATCATGTGGTTCGCGTTCCCGAGTCCCAGCAGGTATCCAATGAGGACGAGCGTGCGGTCGGCGGCGGGACCGTCGGGGTCGTCGCACCATCGCACGGTGAGCCAGGACACGATGGCAAGGCCCATGAGTGAGACGGTGTACACCTTCTCGTTCACCACCGACTGGTTCCACACGGTAAAGGCGGTGGCGCCGATGATCGTGGCCACGACACCGCCCGTGATCCGCTGCCAGCGCTCGGCCAGCCACGACACGCACACACGCTCAGCCACGAGGAACCACATGCCCGCCGCGATAGCGCTCGTGAGCGCCGCGAGTGCGTTGATCTTCACCGCGACGCTGAGCGAGCCGAGCGGGAGAATGGAGAACACGCGCCCGATCAGCACGAACAACGGATTGCCCGGCGGGTGCGGCAGGCCGACGACGTACGCGGCCGCGATGTACTCCGACGTGTCCCACATGGCGGTGGACGGCGACAGCGTCACGAGATACAGCACGAGCACCGCGAGGGCGGTGATCGCGGCGGCACGATACGACGGCCGGTAGTCGAGTTCGGAGGACGAGGCGGAAGTGGTCGCTGGCATGGATGCGTTGGTGTCACACATGACACGCCCCGCGTGACGCGGGGCGAAAGCCCTGTAAGATGGGTCAGAGTGGCGCGAATTGACAGGGGAATGGCGAGGTCCCGCCCGCCCCGACGCGATGTTGCGCGCCGGGCCACTCCCCCCTTGGCATCAATGCCGGAACAGCCTCCGCCCCGTGAATGCCATCGCCACGTCGTGCTCATCCGCCGCGGCAATCACCTCGGGATCACGCACCGACCCGCCCGGCTGCACGATCGCCGTGATGCCGGCCTCGACCGCTTGGTCGACTCCATCGCGAAAGGGAAAGTAGGCGTCCGAGCCGAGCACCGACCCAGGCGTCGCATGGCCAGCGCTCCTCGCCTTGTGCACCGCGAGAAAGGAGGCGTCCACGCGCGACATCTGGCCCGCGCCAATGCCAATCGTTGCGCCGTCGCGCGCCAGCACGATCGCGTTGGACTTCACGTTGGCCACGGCGCGCCAGGCGAAGAGCAGGTCGGCGCGCTCCTGCGCCGAGGGTGCCCGCCGCGTGACGATGCGCCACTCCGTGTCATCCGGCTGCACCGTGCTGCGATCCTGCACCAGCAGCCCGCCGCGCACGCGCTTCATGTCGAGCGCGCCGGCGGGCCAGGCCGCGCGCCCTTCGAGCACACGCAGATTCTTCTTGCGTCCCAGAATCTCCACCGCCGCGTCGCTGAACGCCGGTGCGACCACGCATTCGACGAAGAGACTGGAAATCGCTTCGGCCGCCGTGTCGTCCACCGGTACGTTGAACGAGATGACCGATCCAAAGGCCGACACGGGGTCGCAGGCGAGGGCTTTCTGATACGCCACGAGCGCGGACGCGCCCACCGCGAGCCCGCACGGCGTGGTGTGTTTGACGATCGCGCAGCACGGTTCGTCGCCGAACGTATCCGTCGCGAGCAGCGCGCCTTCCAGGTCGAACAGGTTGTTGAAGCTCAGCTCCTTGCCGCCGCGCTGCCGCAGCGCCCCCAGCCCCACGCCGCGCCGTTCGACGTAGAACGCCGCGCGCTGATCGGGATTCTCGCCGTAGCGGAGTCGCTGGGCGCGTTCCATGAAGAGATCGAGCCGCTCGGGGAAGGTCTCGTCGTGGCCGGCCGCGAACCACGCGGCAATGGCGGCATCGTAGCCCGCGGTGTGCGCGAACGCCTTGCCCGCGAGGTGGCGGCGGAGATCGAGATCATCGTCTTCCGCCTGCAGCGCTGCGATCACCCGCTCATAGTCCGCCGGATCCACGATCACGTACACCGACGCGAAGTTCTTGGATGCGGAGCGGATCATCGCCGGCCCGCCGATGTCGATCTGCTCGATGACTTCGTCCGCCGTGACACCCGGCCGCGCGGCGGTCTGGCGGAACGGGTACAGACTCACGGCGAGCAGATCGATCGGTGTGATGCCCTGCTCACCGAGCGTTTTCATGTGTTCGGGCAGGTCGCGCCGCGCGAGGAGGCCGCCGTGCACCGCGGGGTGCAACGTCTTCACGCGCCCATCGAGCATTTCGGGTACGCCGGTCACGCGGCTCACGTCAATCGGCGCCAGGCCGGCTTCACGCAGCACGCGGGCGGTGCCGCCCGTGGACACGAGCTCCCACCCCATTCGGGCCAGGGCTTGCGCGAACTCGACGAGGCCGGTCTTGTCGGAAACGGACAGCAGGGCACGAGGCATGTGCGCTCACATCCTGTACGAAAGGGTCGCGGAATTCAATCAGTGTGAGGCAAGCTGGGCGATCAGCCGGCCCAGCGAAACAACGTCGCGCAGATCGTCCACTTCGGCGGGCGAGTGCGAGTAGCGGAGCGGCCACGACAGCGGTACGTCCACCACACCGTGCGGAACGAACTCGCTCCCATCATTGCCGCCGTTCGTAGTCCCTACCTGCAGCGGAACGCCCGCTGCGCGCGCGGCCGCAACGACGCGGGCAATCTCGCTTGGCGGCGTGCTGCTCGAGTTGTCGAGCGCACGCGCTACGGCGCCGCCGCCCAGCGGCGCGAAGGCGAATCGATGACTCTCCAACGGAGAGTCCGAGGAGACGAACGTATCCACCGCGTACACGCGGCGCACGGGACCCGTGAGGTCGTTCGCGGCCGCCGCCGCGCCATCCAGCCCCGTCTCCTCGCGCACGGAGAAAATGAAGATCACCTTGTGCGTGAGCCGGTCCGGATGGATCGCGCGCAGCGCGAGAATGAATGCGGTGCATCCGGTCCGGTCGTCGAGTGAGCGCGCGGTGAAGCGCGTGAATCCGAGTCGCGCGGCATGTTTGCGGCTCGTGAGCGCGCTTCCCACCACTGCGCCGCGCGCCGTCAATGCCGCGGAATCCATGCCGAACCATGCACTGAGCGTGCCCGGTTCGCGGATGCTCGCGCTGTCACGAGGAATGAATACGCCCCGTACGTCGCCGCTGTCCAAATGGAGCAGCGCCGTCTCCCCTTCCCAGAGCGAGCGGTAGAATCCGCCGCGCTGGCGCAGCTCCACGGTTCCGTCCGGCGCGATGCGCGTGATCTCGAATCCGATCTCGTCCATGTGCGCAATGAAGACCATGGTGTCCCGATCCGGTCCCAGCGCGAGGACGAGATTGCCCGCGGTGTCCTCGCGCACGCGCGAACGCGCCCAGGCAGGAAGCTGCGCCTGGACGGCCGAACGCATCACGGCCTCGTGTCCCGACACGGCGTAGCGGTCCGCGAAGGTCGCCAGGATGGTGGCGGCCGGATCGAGCGCAGCCCGGGTCGCGGCCGGAACGGCGCGTATGGCATCTCCCAGGGGTGAGAATGCGAGCGCGCGCCGCTCCGCCGGGGCGATGCCCGCCGCGTCCGCGACCGCATCCAGATAGCTGGCCGCATCCGACGCGCGCAGGCTTTCCACAAATGATCCGCGGAACCGCCGCGGCACCGTGAGTGCGAGCGTGGCGGGGACGACGATGTTGGCGCGAGCGACCAGAGGTGCGCGGATGGCGCGACGCTGCACGCCGGCCGGCTCCGCCGCGGAATTCTCGGAGAAGAAGCGCGTGGATGCGACGACAAGCGTGTCCACGACACCGGCTTCCTTCACCGCGTAGGCCAGCCCCGCCCAGCTGAAGCTGCTCTGCACGGAGAGCACGAATATCGTCTCGCCGATGGCCGGGTCGTGCGACGCCGCTGCGGCGACCGCGGCGCACCCCGCCCGGTCCGCGGCGCCGGGTCCGGCCACCTGGTCCGCGTACGTCCAGTGCGGCCAGTCGCGCTCCACCGGATCGAGCAGCGCCACGCCGAGTGCCCTCGCCTCGGCGCGCGATCGCGCACCGATGTCCACCCAGAGATTCTCGACGGATACGGGCGCATCGCGCGCGTCGCGGCCGCGCGAAAGGTGCACACTGCGCACGCCCATCACGGCGGGAAGCGCACCGCGGCTCGTGAGGATGCGCATGCGCTGTCCCTCGTGGAACTGATCCCACAGCGGGTGCCGCCGGGCGTTGCCCGCATACTGCACGCGCAGGTACCCATCGCTCGTGATGTCGCTCACCGCGTATCCGGCTTCGTCCAGCCCGCACGCGATCACCCGGCGCGGGCGTCCCCGCCCGCGCTGCAGCACGAGATTGCCGATCGCATCCCGATGCCATCCCGGCTCCGCGCGGACAATGGCATCGGTCGCGGCGCGCTCGCGTCCCGGGGACGCCGGCAGGGCAATCCACGATGCGATGGCGTCGAGCGACGCGGGGGCGGCGACCGCGGCACTGTCCTGCGCGCGGAGGACGGTGGTGGCCGCCATGGCGGCGACGCTAGCGAGACAGCAGGCGAGTAATGTCGCGCGCAAGGTCTGCGTCCTCTCTGGTGAGCAGCGTGAACGCCGCTGTGGGATCGGGGGGAGGGAAGGTCCCGGTGGCGCGGCCCGCCTCATCGAGACGCACCGTGCCGGCGGCAACCGCATGGACCGCGCGCGGCAGCAGGAGATGTTCCACGCGCAGGATGCGCCGGGCGAGGGTGGCGGCGCTGTCGCCGGGATACACCGGCACCGGCCACTGGGCAATGCACGCGCCATGGTCGTAGATCTCGTCCACGAAGTGCACCGTGGCGCCGGAGACGCGGACGCCCGCGGCAATGACGGCGCGGTGCACGCGCTCGCCGAACATTCCCGGACCGCCGAATGCCGGCAGGAGCGCGGGGTGGATGTTCATGATGCGCCCGCGGAACGCTCGCGCCACCGCGGCGGGCACGAGGCGCAGATATCCGGCGAGCACGATGAGGTCAATGCGATGCATCTCCAGCAGCGCGGCGAGTGCCGGCGCGTCGTCTTCGCGGCCCGCGATCACTTCGGCGGCAACGTGTCGCTCGCGCGCGAGCGCCAGCGCACCGCACTCCGTCCTGTTCGATGCGACGAGCGCGATCTCCGCGCACCTCGCGGGGGCGCCCTCGCCGAAATACTGAAACAGGGCGCGCAGGTTCGAGCCATGTCCCGATGCCAGAACGGCAATTCGCGTTCGCGCTGTCATGGCGCCGGCTGGATGCCGGGAGGGAGCGAATCGGGCGCGAGCATCCGGTCCACCGCGTCGCCGAGGGTCGGCATGACGAGCATCGTGGCGCGTGCCTGTTCGATATCATCGGCCGTCGTGTGCGCGGTGGGCACGAGCACGCCGTAGCCGCCGAGCTCGAGCGCCGGCGCCACATCGCGCCAGCGATCACCCACGTACCACGACGCGCTGAGGTCGAGCTGGAAGTCCACGCCGGCCGCGCGAAAGAGCAGCGTCCCCGGCTTGCGGCAGTCGCACGTGCCGTCGCCGGGCGCATGCGGGCACACGTACGTCGCGGTGATGTACGCGCCCTCGTGCGCCAGCAGCTCGTCGATGCGCGCGGCCACGGCGTCGTATTCGCTTCGAGTGAACACGCCGCGGCCAATGCCCGACTGGTTGGTGACGACGATGACCGGGACTTCCGCCGCGTTCAGCCGCGCGATCGCGCGCCCGACGCCCGGCAGCAGCGCGACGTCGCTCGCGCGCCGCACGAAGATCGTATCCACGTTGATGGTGCCGTCGCGGTCGAGGAAGGCGGCTGCGTGCGCGTCCATCAGCCGGACGCCGTGCTCGCGCGACAGGCGGCGATGACCGCCGTCGCGAGCCGCTCGTCGTCGCGCTCGGGTATGGCTCGCAGATCGAGCAGGAGCCGGTCGCCCGCGATGCGCGCGATCACCGGGAGCGCTCCGGTGCGGAGCGCGCGCTCGAGAACGCGGGCGTCGCCGTCGAGCGCAAGCGCCGCCGATGGCAGCGTGACCGCCGGAAAGGCGCCGCCGCCCACGCTTCCCGCTCCCGGCACGACGGACGCCGCGCAGCCGGAGGCCGCCAGCGCATCGCACAGTCGCGCGGCCCGTGCGGCCAGCGCCTCGACCGGCGTGCACAGCAGCGCGAGAGCCGGTATCTCCCGGACGGCGCGCTCCGGTTCGCGATAGAGTGCCAGCGTGGCCGTGAGCGCGGCGAGCGTGAGCTTGTCCACGCGCAGCGCCCGGGTGAGCGGATTGCTCCGGATCCGCGTCATGAGCTGCGCGTCCCCGAGAATGATGCCGGCCTGCGGCCCGCCCAGCAGCTTGTCACCGCTCATGGTGACCGCGGCCGCGCCCTCGCGAATCGCGTCGCACGCCACCGGCTCGCCGCGAAGGCCCCATGGTTCGAGCGAGAGAAACAGTCCGCTCCCCAGATCGTGCACCACCGGCACGCCGTGCGCGCGACAGGCGGCGGTGAGCTCGGATACCGTCACGTCACTCACGAAGCCCGTCATGGCGAAGTTGCTGCGATGCACCTTCACCACGGCGCCGGTTGCGGGCGCCAGCGCCGCGGTGTAGTCGCGCAGGTGCGTGCGGTTCGTGGTGCCGACCTCCACGAGGTGCGCGCCGCTTTTCTCCATGATGTCGGGCACGCGGAAGCTGCCACCGATCTCGACCAGCTCGCCTCTCGATACGATGACGTCGCGACCGGTGGCAAGCGTGTTGAGCGTCACCACCAGCGCCGCCGCGCCGTTGTTCACCACGAGCGCGTCTTCCGCGCCCGTGAGCTCGCGCAGCAGCGCGACGCAGTGCGCGTAGCGGCTGCCGCGCGCGCCCTGCTCCAGATCGTATTCGAGATTGGAGTAGCCCGCCGCCACCAGCGTGATCGCGTCAAGCGCGGCCCGCGGCAGCGGCGCGCGCCCCAGATTGGTGTGCAGCACGACGCCCGTGGCGTTGAGCACCGGCCGCAGCGATGGCTGCTCGCGCAGCGCGAGGGCGGCTGACACGGCGGCCCGCCACTCGTCGGGCGCATGCGGGGTGCGCGCGGGTTGCCGGCGCGCCTGCTCGATCGCGTCGCGCACCGCATCGACGAGCACATCGCGCGGAGCCTGATCCAGCAGTTGCTGGACGCCCGTGAGCGCCAGCACGCTGTTCACACTGGGCAGATCTCGTCGCGGATCGCCGGTCATGCGGGCGGCTTGCGAGGCGTCGTATCGCGCGGTGCGCGGCCGGTGGTGTCGCGCGGTGGCCGGCGTGTCGTGTCCCGCGGTGCGCGGCCGGTCGTGTCGGCCTTGGGCGGCGGTGGGGCCTTGGGCACTGCAAAGGTGTGGGACGTGGGCGCACCAATGCCCAGCAGATTCTTCGGCGACCGGGCTTCGAGCCGGTAGGTGGCGCCGCCCGTCAGGGGTTGCGCCGGTACGACCACCACTTCGGCTACCGGAATTCGGCGCGTGGGGCGCGGACCGCGCGCGCGGTGCGTGGTATCCCCGGCCGCGCGCCCGGTGCGCCCAGGGGGCTGCCCCTGGGGCTGTCCCTGGGGCTGCCCCTTGGGCTGTCCCTTGGGCTGTCCCGGAGCGGATGGCTTGTGGGTCGTGTCCGCGGGCGCCGCGGCCGCGCGAATGCTGTCATACAGCGCGGCTGGCTGCACCAGCTTCAGCGGCACGAGCGTGGAATCCGCGCGCTTGAGCGTGAACAGGCTCGTGTCCACATGCTGCGCCGTGTCGAGCGGCTGCGTGAACTTCACCCGAATGGTGAGCGAATCGGTACTCGCCACCGTTTCCATGGTGGGCGGCAGCGTATCATGGATGAAGGCGTACAGCTCCACGTGCAGCGTGTCCTTGAGCGTCACGTCCGTGCTGTCCCAGGGTACCCGCCGCTCCATCGTGAGCGTGCTGTTCTGATCGGTGAATGCGCGCACGGTGTAGGTTGCCGGCGGCAGAAAGTCCATCGTGAACCGGCCCGATGAATCCGTTCGGGCGACGTAGGTGGTGCTGTCCGGCAGATGGATCGCCTCCACCGCCGCCTTGGCCAGCGCGGTGCCCGCGGCCCAGTCGAACACGACGCCGCTGATCCGTGTCTGCGGAATCGTGGGGCCGGTGGAAAAGACCACCGTCACGCCGTCCTTGCGGACATTGCCGCGCAGATCCGCGAGCCCCGGCAGGATGGTGATGACATAGGCCGTGTTCGGCTTGAGATCGTGCTTTCCCTTCACCGTGAGTCGCGAGCGATGCCAGCCCACGTTGGCTTCGCCATCCCACGGCGAGATGAGCACGAGCTGACTGAGATTCTGCACGCCGCCCGGCTTTTCACTCAGCACCTCGTCGAACTGCAGCGAGACCTCGTTCGCCTTGACGTTCACGGCGCCGCTTTCGGGCTTCACGGCGAGCAACTGCGGCGGAAGTTTTCGTTCGGGGCCACCGGGCGGATAACCCGGCTGCGCGCAGCCGAGCAGGACGAAGGCCAGGATCAGGCGCCGCACAGCGCCTTCACTTTGCCTTCGAGCTGCTCCCGGCGCGCGGACCATTCCACGTACTTCCGTCGCTCCGCTTCGACCACATCCGGCTTCGCGCGCTGCGTGAAGTTCGCGTTCTGGAGCCTCGCCGTCAGCGCCGCGAGCTGCTTCTCGAGCTGCGCCAGATCGCTGCTCAGCCGGGCGCATTCCCGTTGCAGATCGACCGCGCCGGCGAGCGAGATGATCACGTGCGACCCGTCGTTCAGCAGCGCGTGCGCGTTCGTGCCGGCCGGCGGCGCATCCGCCACGCTGAAGTGCGCCCGCGCGAGATGGCCAATGAGCGCAGCCTCTCGCTGCAGCACCGCGCGGGCGGCCGCGGTGGCGCCGACCAGGACGCCGGTCACCACGGTCCCCGGCGGCACGTTGTACTCCGCGCGCACCTGCCGCACCGCGATCACGCTGTCGCGCACCAGTTCGAATTCGCGCGCCGGCGTGGCGTCGCCGCCTCGCGCCAGCGGCCACGATGCCCGAGCGAGAAACGCGCCGGCGGCACGCCCCGGCAACTGCTGCCAGAGTGTTTCCGTGATGAACGGGACAACCGGATGCAACAGTCGGAGCGCCTGGTCGAACGCGTACGCGAGAACGGCGCGCGCCACCTCGCGATCGGCGGCATCGCCTCCCATGCGCGGCTTCGTCGTTTCCAGGTACCAGTCGGCGAGCTCGTTCCAGACGAATCGGCGCGCGCTCTCCACGTACTCGCTGAGACGGAGCCCGGCCACCCGCTCGGCTTCGGTCCATCGTGAACTGGCGCCCGGACGCGCCGGACCCAGCGCGGCATCGCACTCCGCTATGGCCACATCCAGCCGCCCGAGGATCCAGTGGTCGGCGCGACTCAGTCGCTCCGGCGCGATGGCGTCGAGCGGCGACACGCCGTCATCTCCCACGTTCGTGACCAGGAACCGTCCGATGTTCTGCAGCTTGGTGACGAAGTTGCGCCCGGACGCGAAGGATTGCTCGAGATTCTCCGGATCGAGCATGACGTCGGCTCCCATGCCCAGTCCGCCGATGACCGTGTACCGCAGCGCGTCGGCGCCGTAGCGGCGCACCACGTCGAGCGGATCGATGCCGTTCCCGAGCGATTTGGACATCTTGCGATGCTGCATGTCGCGCACGGTGCCGTGCAGATACACCGTGTGGAACGGTGAGCGTCCCGCGAACTGAAAGCCCGCCATGATCATGCGTGCCACCCAGAAGAACAGAATTTCCGGTGCGGTCACCAGCACGTCGGTGGGGTAGAACGCGCGCAGGTCCGGCGCGTCGTCGTTCGGCCAGCCGAGTGTGGACAACGGCCAGAGCCACGAGGAGAACCAGGTGTCGAGGACATCCTCATCCTGGCGCACGGGACCGCCGCACGTCGGACACGCCGCGAGATCGTCGCGACTGACCACGGGCGCGCCGCCGCAGGCGTCGCAGTACCACACCGGAATGCGATGCCCCCACCAGAGCTGACGCGAGATGTTCCAGTCGCGAATGTTCTCCAGCCAGTTCACGTACACCGCATGCCAGCGCTCGGGGAGGATGCGGATGCTCCCCTCGTGCACCGCCTCGAGCGCCGGCGCGGCGAGCGGCGCCATCTTCACGAACCACTGGTCCGAGAGCCGCGGCTCCACCACCGTGTCGCAGCGATAGCAGTGCCGCACCGCGTGTTGATGCGGCTCGACCTTCACCAGGCGCCCCGCCGCGCGCAGCATCTCGACGATGCGATCGCGCGCCACCAATCGATCGAGCCCGCGCAGCGTGGCGGGCACCCGCCCATCTGCGTCGGCTCCCGCATCGAGATGGCCCGACGGATCGATCACGACCGGCGCGCTCAGGTGGTGGCGCAGCCCGACCTCGAAGTCGTTCGGGTCATGCGCCGGCGTGATCTTCACCACGCCGGTGCCGAACGAGGGATCCACGTAGCTGTCCGCGATGATCGGGATCTCGATGTTCGTGATGGGCAGCAGCGCCCGGCCGCCGGCGAGCTCGAGATACCGTTCGTCATCCGGGTGCACCGCGAGCGCCACATCACCCAGCATGGTTTCGGGGCGCGTCGTCGCGACCACGAGCGACTGCGCCGGGTTTCCGGCCAGCGGGTAGCTGATGTAGTAGAGCGATCCCTGTTCCTCCTGGAATTCCGCCTCCTCGTCGCTCAGCGCGGTGAGGCAGCGCGGGCACCAGTGAATCACGCGATGCCCGCGGTAGATGAGCCCATCCTCGTACAGCCGCACGAATGCCTCGCGCACCGCGCGCGACAGCTCCGGCGACAGCGTGTACGCCGTGCGCGTCCAGTCGCACGACGCCCCAATGGCCTTGAGCTGATCGAGAATGACGCCGCCGGTCTGCTCCACGAAGCGCACCGTCCGCTCGACGAACGCGTCACGTCCCACGTCGAAGCGCGTGTGTCCCTCGAGCGCGATCTGCTTCTCCACCACGTTCTGCGTGGCAATGCCTGCGTGGTCCGTACCCGGCAGCCAGAGCGCTTCGTCCCCGGCCATGCGCCGCCAGCGCACCAGCACATCCTGCACCGTGTTGTTCAGCCCATGTCCCATGTGCAGGATCGCCGTCACGTTGGGCGGCGGCATCACGATGGTGAATGGCGCTCGTGCTCCGCCGGCGCGCGCCGACTGGTCCGCGTGCGCGGTGAACACGCCCGCGTCCATCCAGCGGCGGTAGGTTTCAGCGTCCTGCTGAGCGGCGGGGGGATCGAATGCCATGATGCGGGACCGGGTGCCAGGATCTCTGGAGCGTGGGTGATGCCGGAGATGGGGACGTGCCGCTGCGGCGCGGCGTCAGTCAGCGCGCTGCGCCACGAAATATGGCGAACACACCGGCGTTCGTGGTATCCGCCGCGGCGCCGGGCCGGCGGCCGCGCGCGGCGCGAAGCGCTGGCGGCCTACAGCCCGCCGCCAACTTCCAGCCGGTTCACCACGGACTCCACGCCTGCCACGCGCTGGACGACGCGCATCGCGAGATCCGCTTCCTCGGGCGTGCTCACGAACCCCGACAGCTCGATGACCCCATCACGGATGGCGCCGATGTCGATCGCGCGCTCGCTCAACACGGGGTCATCCTCGAGCGCATCCAGGACGTGCTCCTCGAGCGACATGCCGCCCGTCGCGTCCGGCGCCAGCTCGTCGTCAACGGACGAGTCGTCCGCTACGCCGGCGAATTCCTCGTCGTCCAGTTCCTCATCGAGCTCGACATCGTCCAGATCGTCGTCCAGATCATCGTCGCCATACTCATCGTCGCCTTCCCCGAGGGCATCGGCCCCGTGCATCTCTTCTTCGAGCACGGCGAGACCGCGGCGCAGCCCCTTCACGACGCCCGGAATGCCACCCGCTTCCTGCGCGACGATGACGCCCACCGCGAACCCGGCCAGCGTGCCGACCGTCAGGCCAAGTATGATGCCTCCGAGGGAGGGATCGTCCTCTCGATATCGAATGGGTGACATGGCGTAACCCCGTGGCGGAGGTAGTGATATCCCGATAACTTAGCGTAATCCGCCGGAGGGGCCTCCCGCAAGCAGTGTCTCCGCGCCGCCACATGGTGTGCACCGGCCATACTCGAACGTCACGATGAGAGATCAACCTGCCCAGGAGCTGACGCTCACGCTGCCCGATGGCTCGATGCGCACCGTGGCCTACGGGACGCTGCCGCGTGACGTCGTGGCCGCGATTGGTGCCGGGCTGCTGCGTGCGGCGCTGGCCGTCGAGGTGAACGGCAGGATCCAGGATCTCGTGACGCCGCTGCGCGAGAGCGGCAGCTTCCGCGTGCTCACGGAGAAGGATGCGCGCGCGCTCGATGTGCTGCGCCATTCCACGGCGCACGTGCTGGCTACGGCCGTGCGCCGCCTCTATCCGCGCGCCGCCATCGGGTTCGGCCCGTCCATCGACGATGGGTTCTACTACGATTTCGAAGTGCCCGAGCCGTTCACGCCGGATGATCTCGCGGCCTTCGAGGCGGAAATGCAGAAGGTGGTCGAGGCGAAGTATCCGTTCGTGCGCGAGGAGGTGAACCGCGGCGAGGCGGAACGCCGCTTCACGGACGACCCGCTCAAGCTCGAGCGCCTCTCGGAGCTGGGCGACGACGAAGTCATCTCGGTGTACACCGATGGCCCGTTCGTGGACCTGTGCCGCGGTCCGCACGTGCCCGACACGTCCCGCATTCACCATTTCAAGCTGATGCACACGGCGCCGGCATACTGGCGCGGTGACGAACGGCGCCAGCAGCTCCAGCGCATCTACGGCACGGCGTGGTTCAACCGCGCCGATCTCGACGCGTACCTGCACCGGCTGGAGGAAGCCCGCAAGCGCGACCACCGCGTGCTGGGGCGCGAGCTCGATCTCTATTCCACCGATCAGCGCGTGGGCCCCGGACTCATCCTCTGGCACCCGCGCGGCGCCATCGTGCGCAACGAGATCGAGAACTTCGAGCGCGAGCTCATCCTGCGCCACGGCTACGAGCTGGTCTACACGCCGCACGTCGTGAGCGAAAAGCTGTTCGAGATCTCGGGACACCTCGTGAATTTTCGCGAGAACATGTTCGGGGCCATGGACGTGGAAGGCGCGGCCTACCGTCCCAAGCCGATGAACTGTCCGGGTCACATCTGCATCTACCAGTCACACCAGCGGTCGTATCGCGACCTGCCGATCCGTTTCGCGGAGTTCGGCACGGTCTATCGCTACGAGCGGAGCGGCGTGCTGCACGGCATGCTCCGGGTGCGCGGCTTCACGCAGGATGATGCGCACGTGTTCTGCACGCCGGAGCAGGTGCCGTCGGAGATCGCGCGCCTGCTCGACCTCGTGGACGAGATGCTCGCGGTGTTTGGCTACCCCTACACCATTGAGCTCTCCACGCGCCCCACCGAGAACGCCCTCGGCAGTCCCGAAGTGTGGGAACAGGCCGAGCGCACGCTCGCGGCCGTGCTCGAAGAGCGGGGGCAGGCGTACACGATCGACGCCGGGGGCGGCGCGTTCTATGGTCCCAAGCTGGACTTCAAGCTCATCGATGCCATCGGACGCAAGTGGCAGGGACCGACCGTCCAGCTCGACTTCAACCTGCCGGAGCGGTTCCAGCTCGAGTACATCGGCGCCGACAACACCGCGCATCGCCCGGTGATGCTGCATCGCGTGCTCGTGGGCTCCATGGAGCGGTTCGTCGGCGGTCTCATCGAGCACTACGCGGGCGCGTTTCCGCTCTGGCTGGCGCCGGAGCAGTTGCGCGTCATCCCCATCACCGATGACCTGCGCGATGCAGCGCTGGCGGTCGCGGACCGGGCCCGCGCGGTCGGCCTGCGCGTGTCGCTCGACGATCGGGCGCAGACGCTCAACTACCGCATCGCGGAGGCCGAGCGGCTCAAGACGCCGTACATGGCCATTATCGGCAGGCGCGAACGGGATGCCGGCACTGTCTCGCTCCGCGAGCATCGACTGGGACGCGAACAGAAGCCACAGGTGATTCCCGTGGATGAGCTCGTGGCACGCCTCGCGCGCGAGGTGCAGACGCGCGGCCGCCCCAGTACGCCGAGCGAGCCGCTCGCGGCGGTAGCGGCAGTCTAGCGTCGCCCTCGCGGCGCTGCCCGCGCTGCCCGCGCTGGCCGCGACAATGCATCTCCGGATCAGCGCGCATCGTACCCGGCGCCGCGCGCGCGACGTTGTTCGCCGTTATGCATCGGCGTACCTTACAATGTTGCTTCGAACGCGACGTGCCCCGCGTCGCCCGACTCTCCGGACGTCACCATGCCAGATTCAACTCGTTCTCCAGTCATTGTCAGCGCGGCCCGTACACCCATTGGGAAGTTCCTGGGCGCGCTGGCCGGCGTTTCGGCACCGCAACTGGGCGCCACCGCCATTCGCGCCGCGGTCGAACGGTCGCACGTTCCACTCGAAGACATCGATGAGGTCATCATGGGAAATGTCGTGCAGGGCGGCGTGGGCCAGGCCCCGGCGCGACAGGCCGCCATCCATGGTGGCATCCCCGCTATCGTCCCCGCCGTCACCATCAACAAGGTGTGCGGTTCGGGGCTCAAGGCCGTGATGCTCGCCGCACAGGCCATCAAGGCAGGCGACTCCCAGGTGGTGGTGGCCGGCGGCATGGAGTCCATGTCGAACGCGCCGTACTACATGACCGGATTGCGGACCGGGGTGAAGTTCGGCGACCAGACGCTCGTGGATGGCCTCATCCGCGACGGGCTCTGGTGCTCCTTCTGCGATGTGCACATGGGCGGTCACGCGGAGTACACCGCGAAGAAGGCGGCGATCTCGCGCAGGGATCAGGATGAATTCGCGCTTGCGTCGCATCGCAAGGCGGTAGCGGCGATGGACGAAGGACGCTTCAACGCCGAGATCGTGCCGGTGGAAATCGCGGGGCGCAAGGGAACGACCAGCGTGTGCCTCGACGAAGGTCCGCGGCGCGACACGTCGCTCGAGCAGCTCGGGAAGCTGCGCCCCGCGTTCCCCAGGGACGCGCCGAAGGACATCAAGCCGGAGGAGCTCAGCGTGACGGCGGGCAATGCACCCGGGCTCAACGATGGCGGCTCGGCGCTCGTCGTCGTGTCGGAGGAATATGCCCGCGTGCACGGGCTGTCCATCATGGCGCGCATTACCGGCTACGCGACCGGCGGCGGCGAGCCGCGGGATCTCTTCTTCGCGCCAATCGTCGCCGTGGAGAATCTCATGCGGCGCACCGGCGCGGCGATTGGCGACTATGATCTCATCGAGGCCAACGAAGCGTTCGCCGTGCAGGCGCTGGCGGATGGCCGGGCGCTGGGCTGGGATTGGGACCGGGTGAACGTGAACGGCGGCGCCATCGCGCTCGGCCACCCGATTGGCGCGAGTGGCGCGCGCATCCTCACGACACTGCTCTACGCCATGCAGGATCGCGATGCGCACACCGGCCTGGCCACGCTGTGCCTGGGCGGTGGCAACGCAGTTGCCCTCAGCGTGGAGCGTATGAACTGATGACGAACGCAACGGTTGCCCAGACTCGTGATCGCTGGGTCACGCTGGCCGGCATCGTCGGCTTCGCGGTGGCTCTCGCTGCTGCGTCGCAGGTGGCCATCCCCATTCCGGGCACAGCGGTTCCAATGACGCTGCAGCCGCTGGTGGTGGTGCTGGCGGGGCTGTGGCTCGGGCCACGGGCCGGTGCCGCGAGCATGGTCCTGTATCTGCTTGCGGGTGCAGCAGGGCTGCCGGTGTTTGCGCCCTTCGGGGCGCCGGGCGTGCTGCGTCTCATAGGCCCGACCGGCGGTTACATCTGGGCGTATCCCGTTGCGGCCTGGGTGGCGGGCATGGTGGCGCAGCGGCGCGCCGGCATCGCGTGGCGCACGCTCGCCGCGGCGCTCGGCATTCTCGTGTTGCACGTTGGCGGCGTCGCTCAACTCACGCTGCTCACGGGAAGCTTGTCGAAAGCGGTGATGCTGGGCTCGTTGCCCTTCCTCGGGATGGACGCGGTGAAGGCGCTGCTCGCCGGGGCGCTTTCCACCGCGAGAACCGGACGCGCGCGCGCTTGACGGCGCGCGCTTTTTTTTACGCCCCCAGCGGGTCGCTGCGGGCGGCGTGGCGGTGGATCGGCTTTGTCCTCGCGGTGCTGGTCGCGGGGTTTGTTCTGCAGTTGCTGGTCTCGATCGCCTATCGTCCGCATGGCATGCTCGAAGCGCAGGCCGAAGGCTTCATGGCCTTTCTGGTGGCGGTGTGGATCGCGCATGTCGTGATGCTGCGATGGGTTGATCATGTGCCGTGGTCGTACGTCTGGATGGGTCGGTCGCAGGTCTCGGTGCCCAAACTCGCATCGGGGTGGGTGCTCGGCATGCTGGGCATTGGCGTGCCATCGGTGCTGCTCCTGGCAGGGCACTGGCTGGCCGTGCGGCCCGCGGCGAACGGATCATGGTGGGCCTTCGCCCTGCTGCTGCTGGCGTTCTTTCTGCCCCAGTCGCTGGCCGAGGAGATGATGATTCGCGGCTATCTCCTGGCCACGGCGCGCGAAGCGATGGGGTGGAAGGGGGCACTGCTTCTGACCAGCGTGATCTTCGGCGCGCTGCACCTCGCCAATCCCGGCGCGGATGCGCAGTCGTTCGTGCTGGTCGCGCTGGCGGGGTTGTTCCTGGGCGGCATCGTGCTGCTCACGGACAGTCTGTACGCAGCGTGGATGGCGCACTGTGCCTGGAACTGGACCATGGCGGCGCTGCTGCATACCGCCGTGAGCGGGCTGCCGCTGCCCACGCCCGATTACAGCGTGGTGGACAACGGGCCCGACTGGCTCACCGGAGGATCGTGGGGACCGGAGGGCGGCGCCGCTGCGGCGGTGGGTATGCTGGTGATGATGGCGATCTTCATCGCGTGGCGCCGCGGGGCGTTTGCCCGAGCGCATAGGAGCGAGGCTGCATGACTGAACGCATAGCGGTGGTGGGCGCGGGACAGATGGGCAATGGCATTGCGCACGTGGCGGCGGCGGCCGGCTTTCCCGTCACGATGATCGATGTCTCGAACGATGCGCTGGCGAAGGGACGCGCCACCATCGAGAAGAATCTCGCGCGCCAGGTGCAAAAGGGCACGCTCGACGAGACAGCCCGGAGCGCGGCACTGGACCGCATCGCCACCGCGGGCGCGCTGGATGCCGCGCGCGATGCCGTGCTCATTGTCGAGGCGGCTACGGAGAACACGGAGCTCAAGTTCCGCATCTTCGAGCAACTCGATCAGCTCGCTCGTCCCGACGCCATTCTGGCGTCCAACACCAGCTCCATCTCCATCACCGAAATCGCCGCGCGCACGAAGCGCCCCGCGCAGGTGATCGGGATGCACTTCATGAACCCGGTTCCCATGATGAAGCTGGTGGAGATCATTCGCGGGCTCGCGACGTCGGACGCGACCACCGCCACCGTGCTCGAGTACGCCACGCGGTTCGGCAAGACGCCGGTCGAAGTGAACGACTATCCCGGCTTCGTCTCCAACCGCGTGCTCATGCCGATGATCAACGAAGCGGTGTACTGCGTCATGGAAGGCGTGGGCACACCGGAAGCGATCGACACCATCATGAAGCTCGGCATGAACCATCCCATGGGTCCGCTCGCACTCGCGGACCTCATCGGACTCGATACCTGTGTCAACATCCTGAATGTCCTTCACGCCGGCCTGGGCGATCCCAAGTACCGCCCCTGTCCGCTGCTGCGAAAGTACGTCGCGGCGGGATGGCTCGGGCGCAAGAGTGAGAGGGGATTCTACGACTATCGCAACGCCTGACCGTTCACTGCTCTGATATCATGCCTGCCGCACTCATTCCGCTTACGCCCGAACAGCTCGAAGTCCAGCGCACCGCGCGGGAGTTCGCTCGCACCGTGATCGCTCCGCATTCGGATCAGTGGGACCGCGACGCGTACTTCGATCGTCCAACCATCGCGCAGATGGGCGAGCTGGGATTTCTCGGGATGATGGTGCCGGAGGAGTACGGCGGCCTGGGACTCGACACGTGCACGTATCTCGTGGCGCTCGAGGAGATCGCGGCAGTGGATGCGGCGGTCGCGGTCGCCATGAGCGTGCACAACTCGCTGCCCACGCAGATGCTCCTGAACTGGGGGACGCCGGAGCAGAAGGCGCGCTATCTGGCGCCGATGGCGCGCGGCGAATGGCTCGGCGCGTTCGCCCTGTCGGAGGCCGAGGCGGGTTCCGATGCGGCGGACATGCGCACGCAGGCCGTACGCGACGGCGAGTGCTATGTGATCAATGGAACCAAGGCGTGGGTGAGCAGCGGCAGCGATGCCGACGTGATTCTCGCCATGGTCCGCACGGATCACGCGGGTGACCGGCGCGGGGCACGGGGCATCTCGACGTTCATCATCACACCGGACATGCCGGGCTTCCGCGTGGGCAAGAAGGAGGACAAGATGGGGCTGCGCGCATCGCCCACCGTGCAGCTCGTGTTCGACAATCTCCGCGTGCCGGCCGCGAACCTGCTCGGCGCCGAGGGCATGGGATTCGTCTACGCCATGCAGTCGCTGGACAACGGCCGACTCGGCATCGCCGCGCAGGCCATTGGCATCGGCCGCGCCGCGCTCGAAGCGTCGGTGGCGTACGCCGCGGAACGGCGTCAGTTCGGGAAGCCGATCAAGGAGTTCCAGGCCATTCAGTTCAAGCTCGCCGACATGGCCACCAGGATCACGGCCGCACGTTCGCTGCTCTATTCCGCCGCCGCGGCGAAGGATCGCGGCGAGGAGATTACCCAGTTCAGCAGCATGAGCAAACTGATGGCCAGCGAGACCGCCATGTGGGCCACTACGCAGGCGATCCAGATTTTTGGCGGGTACGGATACGTGCGCGACTATCCCGTGGAACGCTATTTCCGTGATGCCAAGGTTACAGAGATCTATGAAGGCACGTCCGAGATTCAGCGGATCGTGATCGCGAAAGAACTGTATGCGTCATAATTCCCCAGCTAACCACCCTCATGACAATCACTGAAATTCCCAAACCAACCGCACACCAGGGCATCTTCGACCGCGTCGCGGACATGGGGCATGAGCAGCTCGTGCTGTGTAGCGACCCCTCCGCCGGATACCGGGGCATCATTGCCGTGCACAGCACCGTGCTGGGGCCCGCGCTGGGCGGCACGCGCTTCTGGAACTACGCATCGGAGGACGAGGCGATCGTCGATGCGCTGCGGCTGTCGCGCGGGATGACATACAAGAATGCCGTGGCGGGCCTTAATCTGGGCGGCGGCAAGTCAGTAATCATGGGTGACAATCGCACGAAGAACCGCGAGATGATCTTCCGTGCGCATGGCCGGTTCGTCGAGGGACTCGGCGGCCGCTATGTCACGGCGGAGGACGTCGGCACCAGCACGAGCGACATGGACTTCGTGCACATGGAGACCGACTACGTCACGGGTCTGGCCGGCAAGTCGGGCGACCCCTCACCCGTCACGGCGCATGGCGTATTCCGTGCGCTGCAGGCCGCCGCGAAGCATCACTGGGGAAGCGATGCGCTCTCGGCCAAGACCGTCGCCATCCAGGGGTGCGGGCACGTGGGCTACTATCTGGCCAAGGAACTGCGCGACGCCGGCGCGGCGCTCGTCGTCACCGACATCGATGCCGAGCGGGTGCGTCGCGTGGTCACCGAACTCGGTGCGCGTGCCGTGGAACCCGGCGAGATCTACGGCGTGAAGGCGGACATCTTCGCACCCTGCGCGCTTGGCGCGGTCATCAACGACAACACCATCCCGCAGCTCAAGGTGGAGATCGTGGCGGGCGCCGCGAACAATCAGTTGCTCGAGGAGCGCCACGGCGATGCCCTGGACGCGAAGGGGATTCTCTATACGCCGGACTATGTGGCCAATGCCGGCGGCGTGATCAACGTGTACAGTGAACTGGCCAACTGGGACTCCAGTCGTGCGTTGCGCAAGGCGGACGAAATTTACGCGACGACGCTCGGCGTCTTCGAGATCGCCCGGTCCGAGGGCATCCCCACCTATGAGGCAGCCGACCGCCTAGCCGAACGGCGGTTGAAGGCGGTAGGCTCCCTGGTGAAGACTTGGCCACAGTGGCCGAATCGGTAGCTTGTGGCTGGTAGCTGGTGGCTGGACTTGCCACTCCCTTCCAGCCACCAGCCACCAGCCACCGTCGTTAAGCCAGCAACCAGCTACCAGCAACCGTCGTTAAACCAGCAACCAGCTACCATGAACGCACTCCGTCAGACCGATCCCGCGATTGCGCAGGTCATCGAGGATGAGATCCGGCGCGAGGGGGAAGGGCTGGAGCTGATCGCGAGCGAGAATTTTGTCTCACCCGCGGTGATGGAAGCCATGGGGTCGCCGCTCACCAACAAGTACGCCGAGGGCTACCCCGGCAAGCGGTACTATGGCGGGTGCGAGGTGGTGGACGTGGCGGAGCAGCTCGCGATTGACCGCGCGAAGCAGCTCTTCGGCGCCGAGCATGCGAACGTGCAGCCGCACTCGGGTGCGCAGGCGAACATGGCGGTGTACTTCGCCTTCGTGAAGCCGGGCGACACCGTCCTCGGCATGAACCTCTCGCACGGCGGCCACCTGACGCACGGCTCGCCGGTGAACTTCTCGGGCATGCTCTACAACATTGTGCCCTACGGCGTGCGCGAGGACACGGGGCTCGTGGACATGGACGAAGTGCGCGATCTCGCGCGCCGCCACAACCCGAAGATGATCATCGCCGGCTTCAGCGCCTATTCACGCACGCTGGATTTCCCCGCGTTCGCGGACATTGCGCGCGAGGTGGGAGCACGGCTCATGGTGGACATGGCGCACGTGGCCGGCCTCGTGGCCACGGGGCACTATCCGTCGCCCGTGCCGTATGCGGATGCCGTAACCACCACCACGCACAAGACGCTGCGCGGGCCGCGCGGTGGGCTCATCCTGTGCCGCCAGGAGCACGCGGCGCTCATCAACAAGCAGATCTTCCCCGGAATCCAGGGCGGGCCGCTCATGCACGTGATCGCGGCCAAGGCCGTGGCGCTGCACGAGGCGCTGCAGCCGTCGTTCCGCGCGTACTCCGCGCAGGTCGTGGCCAACGCGAAGACGCTCGCGACCGCGCTCATCGAGCACGGGTATCGCATCGTCTCCGGTGGCACCGACAATCACCTCATGCTGCTCGATCTGCGCGACGGTGAACTCACGGGCAAGGCGGCCGAGGCCGCACTCGGCGCGGCGCACATCACCGTGAACAAGAACACGGTGCCGGGCGAGACGCGTTCGCCCTTCGTCACCAGCGGCGTGCGCATCGGTACGCCGGCGGTCACCACGCGCGGCATGCGCGAACCGGAAATGCGACGCATCGCGGATTTCATCCACCGGGTGCTGTCCAACGCCGGCGACGAGCGCGTGGGCCTGAGCGTCAAATCGGAGGTCCACGAGCTTACGGCCGCCTTTCCGCTGTATACCATGGCCGAAGAGGCTGCCGGGCGGTTGTGATTTTTCTTCCCGGTCTTCATCTTTGCCCCGAGTTGACCGGCGGCGCCCGCCGCCGGTTCCGGGCCACTGACTGAGGGAGAGTTCGCGTTGTCGCAGTTGTGTTTCCGCGATGGGATCATGGACCGCATTCGGGCTCGCGAGCCGCGCTTCGATGAAGGAGCGTATCTCTTCGTGCTCGCCGCCCTGGAGTTCTGCCAGGCCAGGCTGCCTGAGCGCCGTCACATCACCGGCCGTGAGCTCACCGAAGCGTGCCGCGACCTGGCCATCGAGCGTTTTGGCGTCATGGCCCGGCTTGTGCTCGAGCACTGGGGTGTGGTCACGACCGCGGATCTGGGCGACATCGTCTTCACGCTCGTGGACCTCGGCCTGCTCATCAGCCAGCCATCGGATACGCGCGATGAGTTCTGCGACGTCTTCGATTTCGACCAGGCCTTCGACCGGGAGTACCCCTGGAGCGTGGTCGGGATCGGGTGAGCCCGTGCTGGTGTGCGCGGGCCTGGAGTGACGTACGGGAGGAGGTGAGGAGCAATGGATGTGCGCGAGCTGCCGGACTGTCGCAAATGCGGCAAGGGAACCATGCTTCCGCTCAGCGATTATGGACGCGAAGGAGCGCCCATCACCTACAAGGCGTGGGTGTGCAACAACCCCGAATGCGGTTTCAACATTCGCATCGACAACGGCGAGATCAGCTTTGGGCGGACGATCAGCCAGTCGCACAAATGACGGATGCGGCGGTGCACGGGACCCGGGCGGCGGCTGACGAAGCCGCCGCTTCTCGTTGGCCCGTGGTGCCCGTGGTGTCCGCGAAGCAGTCCGCCGCCGGAGACAGCGCCACCATTTCCGCGGGCACGCCATCGCGCGCGCTCATGCAGCGCGCGGGCGCGGCGGCCGCCGCCGAGATCGCGCGCGCATACGGCGAGCGTCTGCACCGGGGGGTGCACATCTGCTGCGGCCCCGGAAACAATGGCGGCGATGGCTGGGTGGTGGCGCGCGCCCTCGCGACCACCGGAGTGAGCGTGACCGTATCCGCCACTGGCGAGACGCGCACCGGCGATGCGCGCGCCGAACGCGCGCTCGCCGAGCCGCACGTGAGGGTGATTCCCGGCACGGACGCTCCCGATGCACTCGCGCTGCACGCCGGCATCGTCGTGGATGCCTTGCTGGGAACGGGCGCGAGCGGTGAGCCGCGCGGTGCCGTGGGTGCCGCCATCCAGGCGATGGCGGATCGGCGCGCGCAGGGCGCGGTCGTCGTTGCGCTCGATGTTCCCAGCGGCGTCAACGCCGACAGCGGCGCGGCGACGCTCGCGGTGTGTGCGGACCTCACGACGACGTTCGGCGGGATGAAGCGCGGCCTGCTCGTGGCGCGCGGCCACGCGGGGCGCATCGTCGTCGTCGATATCGGTCTCTCGCACGACGGCGCTGACGGCGCCGGCGCCCAGCTCGTCACCGCACGGTGGGTGCATGCGCACGTGCCGCCCATTGCTGCCGATGCCAACAAGGGAACGCGCCGGAAGCTCGTCATTGTGGGCGGCCACACCGGAATGGCCGGCGCCGCGATGCTCGCCGCGCGCGCGGCGATGCGAAGCGGCATCGGCATGGTGCGGCTCATCGTCGCGCGCGACAATCTCCCGATCGTGCAGACGGCGCTTCCGGAGGCGCTGGCCGGTGTGTGGCCTGGCGAGGGCGCGCAGGACATGGATGATGCCATCACGGCGTGGGCGGACACGGTACTCATTGGCCCCGGCCTCGGCCACGGTCCCGACAGCCGCCGCCTCGTGGAACGCGTGCTGCGCGCCTGGCGCGGGCCGGTCGTCGTGGACGCCGATGCGCTCAACGTGTTCGCCGGTGATGCCGCTGCGCTGGGCGCGCTGCTCCAGGGTCGCCCCGCGCTGCTCACGCCGCACCCCGTGGAGTTCTCGCGGCTTTCGGGTGTGGGTGTGAGCGATGTGCTGGCACAACGCTTCGAGGTGGGCGCCGCCCTCGCGGCGCACACGCACGCGGCGGTGCTCCTCAAGGGAGTGCCCACCGTGATCACGGGAACGGACGGCCAGCCGTTCGTGAGTGCCGCCGGCACGCCGGCGCTCGCGACGGCGGGAAGTGGCGATCTCCTCGGCGGCATTGCGGCCACACTCCTCGCGCAGATGGGCGACGCGCCCGCAGCGGGTGCATGCGCCGCATGGGTGCACGGCCGCGCCGCCGAACTGGCCGCGTGCGCCAGGCCCGAGCCCGAGCGCGAGGTGGCACGCGGCATCACGCTCGTTGACATCGAGCACGCCATCTCGCGCGTGTGGTCCGAGCCGGTGGAGCAGCCGGCGTATCCCGTGCTCGCCGAGCTTCCCGCGATCGCACCGTGAGCGACGGCACCGCGCTCGGGCCGGGGCGGGAATTCGATCTCATTCGCGCGCTCACGAACCAGTGGGGCGATCTGGCGCGCGGCGTGGGCGACGATGCCGCGCTGCTCGACGTGCCGGCGGGCGAGATGCTGGTTGTCAGCGCGGACAACATCGTGGAAGGAGTCCACTTTCGTGACGGCTGGCTCACGCCGCGCGAGATCGGCTGGCGCGCCGCTTCGGCCGCGCTGAGTGATCTCGCGGCAATGGCGGCCGCACCGCTGGGCGTGCTCGTGTCGCTCTCGCTCCCCGACTCGTGGCTGTCGCGCGTGGAGGATCTCGCTCGCGGCATTGGTGAAGCCGTGGCGAGCGCCGGCACGGTCATCGTGGGCGGTAACATCACCGGCGCGCGCGAGTTGAACGTGGCCATGACGGTGCTCGGCCACTGCGCGCGGCCGCTGCGCCGCAGTGGTGCGCGCCCCGGCGACGCACTCTATGTCACGGGACGGCTCGGTGGACCGGTCACCGCGGTCCGCGCGCTGGAGCACGGTGAAACGCCGCCGCGCCGGGCGCGCGACCGCTTCGCCTGGCCCGAGCCGCGCCTCCGGGCGGCGCAGTGGCTCGCGGCCAACGAGGCCCACGCGGCCATCGACATCTCCGATGGCCTGTTCGCCGATGCCGGCCACGTGGCCGCCGCGAGTGGCGTGCGCCTGGTAATCGATCTCGATACGCTTCCGCGGCTGGCCGGCGTGGATCCCGCCACCGCCGCCCGCGGCGGCGAGGAGTATGAGCTGCTCGTGGCCGCGCCCGCGGACCTCGACACCGCGGCGTTCGCGTGCGCGCTGGCGCTGCCCCTCACGCGCATTGGTCGTGTGGAATCGGGTGCCGCGGAAGTGGAGGCTACGCTGCATGGCGCACGCGTTGCGCCGCTGGATGGCTTCGACCACTTTTCGTGACCATGCGCGCGCTCGTTGCCTATCCCGCCATGATCATGATGACCCTGCTGCTGGGCATCCCCGTGATCGTGCTCACGCTGTTTGGCGTGCGCATCGCGCCCGACGGCGTGCTGGGGCGTGCGCCGCGGATCTGGTCCAGGGTGGTGCTCCGCCTGTCGGGCGTGAAGGTGGTCACGCGCCACCCTGAATTTCTCGGCACACGCACCGATCCGCGCGTCTATGTCTCCAATCACGTGAGCTGGTTCGAAATTTTCGGTCTGGCGAGCGTGCTGCCACCCTGCCGGTTCGTCGCCAAGAAGGAGCTGTTGTCGCTGCCGGTATTCGGTCGCGCCGCGCGAGAGGTCGCCGGCATCTTCATTGATCGCGGCAACCGCAAGGCCGCATTCGAGGCGTACGAAGCCGCGGCGCAGCTCATTCGCACCGGAATTTCCGTGGCCGTCTATCCCGAGGGCACGCGCGGCCGTTCGTACGAACTGCGTCCCTTCAAGAAGGGACCCTTCGTGCTCGCCATCGCCGCGCAGGTTCCGGTGGTGCCGGTCGTGAGCTGGGGCACGCGCGAAGTGCAGGGCAAGGGGCAGATTGCCGTGCACGCCGGAGTCTGCGAGCTGACATTCCTGGAGCCCATCGAAACGAAGGGCATGACGTACGACGATCGCGACCGGCTTGTGGATGTGGTGTGGCGTCGCATGGCCGCCGTCCTCGAAGAGAAGGGCATTCACAGCGCACCCATTCAACTCGGAGATCCATGTCCGACATCGTAGAGATTCGCGCACGGGAGATTCTCGACAGCCGTGGCAACCCGACCGTGGAAGCCGACGTCGTGCTGGCCACCGGTGCATTCGGCCGCGCGGCGGTGCCCAGCGGCGCGAGCACGGGCGAGCACGAGGCGGTGGAGCTGCGCGACGCAGACCCCAATCGCTACGGCGGCAAGGGCGTGCTGCGCGCGGTGCAGCACATCGAGGAGACCATTCTTCCCGCGGTGCGCGGCATGGACGCACAGGACCAGATCGCGCTGGACCGCGCCATGATCGAACTGGACGGCTCGGCCAACAAGGGGCGTCTGGGGGCGAACGCGATTCTTGCCGTGTCCATGGCCGCGGCGCGGGCCGCCGCGGACGATGTCGGGTTGCCGCTGTTCCGATATCTGGGCGGCCCCATGGCGCGCACGCTGCCGGTGCCCATGATGAACGTGCTGAATGGCGGCGCGCACGCCACGAACACCGTGGACTTCCAGGAATACATGATCGTTCCGGTGGGCGCGGACACGTTCGCCGAAGCGCTGCGCATGGGCGCGGAAGTCTTTCACGCGCTCAAGAAGGTGCTCGTGAAACGCGGACTCTCCACCGGCGTCGGCGATGAAGGCGGCTTCGCGCCCAACCTCAGGAGCGACGAGGAAGCGCTCGCGGTACTCATCGAGGCCATCCAGGCGGCGAAGTATGAGCCCGGCCGCGAGGTGGGGATCGCGCTCGACCCCGCGAGCAGCGAGTTGTTCAAGGACGGCACGTACACGTTCAGGAAGAGCGGCGCCGGCACGAAGGATTCGGCCGCCATGATCGAGCTGTACACCAAATGGCTCGACGAGTATCCCATCGTGTCCATCGAGGATGGCCTCGCGGAGGACGACTGGGATGGCTGGGCCGCGCTCACCACCGCGTTGGGCGACCGCGTGCAGCTCGTGGGTGATGACATTTTCGTGACCAACACGGATCTCCTCGCCAAGGGGATCGAGAAGCACGTGGCCAACGCGATTCTCATCAAGCTCAATCAGATCGGCACGGTCACGGAGACGCTCGAGGCCATCGAGATGGCGCGCTCCGCCGGATACCTGTCAGTGATCTCGCACCGCTCGGGCGAAACCGCCGACACCTTCATTGCGGATCTGGCCGTGGGCACCGGTGCGGGACAGATCAAGACCGGCTCGGCGTCGCGCACGGATCGCGTGGCCAAGTACAACCAGTTGCTGCGCATCGAGGAACTGCTCGGCGACGCCGCGGAGTATCCGGGCGGAGCGATGTACGGCTTGTGAAGACTCGCGGAAAGTGGAGCGCCGGCCGCATCGTGCTCCTCGTGGTGATCGTGGGCGCGGCGGTGTTCGCGGTGCAGGGCGGGGAGTATGGCACGAGCGACCTGTTCCGCCAGAAGGCCAGGCACAAGCGGCTCGTCGCGCAAATCGATTCGCTGCAACGCGACGTGGACTCGCTGCAGCGCGTGAAGAAGGCCATCCAGACCGACCCCGCCATGCAGGAGCGCATCGCGCGCGAGGAATTCGGCATGGTCAAGGGCGACAAGGAGATTCTGTACCGATTCGCCGAGCCGGGTTCGACGCAAGTGACTGTGGGCAAGCCTTGACTCACCTCCGGCCGGACGCAATATTTCGATCACTGACGCGGGGTGGAGCAGCCTGGTAGCTCGTCGGGCTCATAACCCGAAGGTCGCGGGTTCAAATCCCGCCCCCGCTACTCGACCGGACAAACTGAACGTTGGACGCACGCGGCATCTGGCAGGGCGCCTCTGGTGGGCGCCCTGTTTGCTGTCACAGGACGAACATCGCGACCGCGGCGCCGAACATCGCGACCGCGATGGCAGCTACGACAGTGAGACTGAATCGCGAGCCCGGCTGACCCTGCATGAGTGCGTGGTCGGCGGCGGCGATCACGAGGCCGGCCAGCAGCACGGGTGCGAGCACACCGTTGAGGATCGCCGTCCAGTAGAGCGCCTTGATCGGGTTGACGTTCGCGAAATTGAGCGCGACACCGAGCGCCACGGACAGGCCCACCACGGTATAGAACGCGCGGGCGCTGCGGAAGCGTTCGTCAATTCCTTCGCGCCAGCCGAATGTCTCCGCAAGGGCATATGCCGCCGAGCCGGCGAGCGTGGGAATCGCGAGCGCTCCCGTCCCGATGAGTCCCACGGTGTAGAGCAGCGCTGCGAGCGGGCCGGCAAGCGGCGCGAGCGCCTCGGCAACCTGACGCGACGTCTGGGGCTCCGTAATGCCATGCCGGTGAAGCGTGAGCGCGGTCGTCAGGATGATGAAGAACATGGCAACGTTCGAGAAGAATGTGCCGATGCCGACATCCAGCCTGCTGCGCCGCAGCTCCTCGGCGGTCGCGCCGCGCCGCGCCGCCAGCGTCTGTCGGCCGAGTGCTTTCTCTTCTTCCACCTCCTCCGCTGCCTGCCAGAAGAAGAGGTACGGGCTGATCGTCGTGCCGAGGATGGCGACCAGCATGGCCCAACCGCCTCGTCCGGAGGGGAGGCTCGGCACCAGCGTGGCGTGCACTACCTCCCGCCAGTTCGGGCCGATGTACAGCGCGGCGCCCACGTAGGCGAAGAGAATGAGCGCGAGCCACTTGAGCGTATTGGCGATCGCGGTATAGCGAAGGCGGATCGTCGCCCAGGCAATCACGACGCCGAAGAGCCCGACCCAGAGGTGTGAGCCGACTCCCGTGAGCATCTCGGCGGCGTCAGCCATGCCCGTGAGGTCGGCGCCAATGTTGATCGTGTTCGCCGCAAAGAGCGCCACTGTCGCCGTCACCAGCACAGGGCGGGGAAACTTCATTCGCAGCGCGTCGGTGAGCCCTCGACCCGTGACCATGCCGACGCGAGCGCACATGCTCTGAACCATCGCCATGAGCGGCCACGTGAGGAGCGCCGCCCAGAGGAAGGATGTGCCGAACTGCGCGCCGGCTATCGAGTAGGTGGCGATCCCCGATGGGTCGTCATCCGCTGCTCCCGTGATGACACCGGGGCCCAGCGCGCGCAGGAACCGGCCGACAGCTCTGTGCCCGGTCGCCGTCATGCGCCTGGCCACACGTACGGCCGCGATCATGGCAGAACCGGCGCGCGAGTGAAGCTCACACGTACCGGAACAGTCGCATGAACCCGTAATCCATGTGCAGCGTCTGGTGGCAGTGGAAGAGCGTGTCGCCCGGATCATCGGCGACAACGTCCACGTCCACCGCGCCGAATCCGGGGACGACGATCGTGTCCTTCATCACTCCCGAGGTCGCCCGGCCGTTCACGCGCACGACCTCGAAGAGGTGCCGGTGCAGGTGCACCGGGTGCGGATCGTCGCTCAGGTTCTGGAATGCGAGGCGATAGCGCCGCCCGGAGTGAATCGCAATCGGCCTGCTCTGATCGTACTGCTGTCCGTTCACCGTCCAGCGATTGAAGTCGTGCGCGCCGCCGTTGATCTTGCCGAACACCATAGGGATCGTTTCGTCGGGCGCGGGTGCGGTACGCGATGCGCCGAACGACGTGTAATCCCAGGGCGCCGTATGCGGCGCGATCCAGCGCGGTGCGCCCTTCGCGCCGGCGTACTCCACCACGATGCCCATGCCATCGTGACGGTCATCGTCATGCGGCGTTCCGAGAATCCATACGCCCGGATTGTTCATCGTCACGAGCGCATCGATCCGCTCGGCCACGCCGAGCGCGAGCACCTGCACCCTGCGCGGCGTGGGCACCGGATTGCCGTCGAGCGCGACGACCTCGAACTCGTGGCCCGCGAGCGCGAGCTGGATGTTCTCGGTGGCGCTCGCATTGAGGATGCGGAACATCACCCGCTCGCCACGCTTCACACGCACCGGCTCGCCATGGCCGAGTGACTTGCCGTTGATGGAGAACGCGCGATAGCCGATCTCGTAGCCGTTGGGTTTGGCGCTGGCCGATGGCGGCGGGCGCAACGTCCCCTGCGGCCAGATGGCTGCAGCGGTGTTCATTTCCTCGGCGCCGAAGAAGGGTTCCCACTCGTGTGTGGCGAGGAACACTTCGCGGTCGTAGCGCCCGGGCTCGTTCGCGGGCTCGACGTACACCACGCCGAACTGCCCGGTGTACATGCCGCGATGCAGGTCCGGTCCAGAGAAGGTGTGGGTGTGCACCCAACGCGTGCCGGCGGGCCTGGGCGTGAGCGTGTAGTGTCTTGTCCCGTGCGGTGGCACCGGCGGCGTGCCTTCTTCGGCGGCGCCATCGATGTCGGAGGGAACGAGCTGGCCGTGCCAGTGCACCAGCTCGGGCGTGTCCGTGTCGTTGATCAGCTCGACGGTCACGGCGCGTCCCTCGTGAAGCCGGATGATTGGCGCGGGCACGCTGCCGTTGTACCCGATTGTGCTGATGATGCGGTGCGGGGCCAGCTCGACGAGCACCGGCGCGATGCGGATCGTGACATCTGCATTCTGCCTGGCGGCCACAGCGGCGATATCCGTACCGGAGGCAGCCGCCGCGCTGCGCGTTGCGATGCGTTCCGCGGTCACGTTCGTGTGGCGCGATTGTCCGAGAGCGGCGCCAAGCCCGGCTGCGGCACCCAGGCGCAGAAAATCCCGGCGCGTCGAGGGCACGTCACTCATGAGTGGATCTCTTCATGGAGGTTCTTTCCTGTCGGATGCAATTCGGGGCAGAGCATGGGCGATGCTCCGGCACTGCTATCCATGAAATATCCTGTGCAGCACGACGCTCGCCACCGCGGCCGCGCTCACGCCAAGCAGCGGACTCCACAGCCAGCCGAGCACGATGTTGCGGAGGACGCGACGGTCGAGCGTTGAGCCCTCTACTGCATTTCCGGCACCGGCGAGCGCGCCGACGATGGTCTGGTTGATCGAGGCATTGTAACCGAGGCCGTTGATGAGCGAAATCGTGACCGCCTGCGCCAACTGCGCGATGGCGGCGAGCGGGACGTTCACCTGCACGATCTCCTTCCCGATGCGATGCAGCAGCCGCTGTCCCCAGGTGAGCGCGCCCAGCGCCATGAAGGCTCCGCCAAAGAATCCCGCCATGCGCGGCGTGAGCAGGTAGAGCATGGCGAGCGACGACACCGCGTTGCTCACGTCATTGGAGCCCAGCGTGAGCGCGCTGAATACGGACACGATGATCACGAACCACCTGAGCAGACGGCCTTCCCCTTGCACGCGTCTGAACCCCAGGCGGGAGATGAGGAAGCCCAGCCCGAACGCCAGCAGCGGCCCCACGATCCAGGCGAGGATGAGCA
>DATNDS010000155.1:0-30469 GCA_035553215.1 Gemmatimonadaceae bacterium | reverse complement strand
AAGGGCTCGCCTTCCCGCGTCCGTCCGCCATCATTACACTGTTTCCGTGCCTCCCCTCCCCGCCGCTGCCGCACGCATGGCCCCAGCAACGAACGAATTCCGCGCGATCCATGCCCCCGCGGTCCGGCGCACGCTGGCGGTCATCCTCGCGCTGAACCTGATCGTGGTCGCCGTCAAGGTGATCGTCGGCGTGCGAACCGGTGCACTCTCGGTGCTGGGAGCAGCGCTCGAGTCCGGGCTCGACCTCCTCAACAACGTGGTTGGCATCGTGCTCGTGCGCGTCGCGGCCCGCGGACCCGATGAGGATCACCCCTACGGCCATGAGAAATTCGAGACGCTCGGCACGCTGGCCATCGTCGGCTTTCTCTCGATCTCCTGCTTCGAGCTGCTCCGAGAGGGGATACACTACGTCATCAATCGACACGTCCCCAAGGCGCCCACGCTGCTCGAGCTCGCACTGATCCTGGCAACCATGGGCATCAATCTGCTCGTGGTCTGGTACGAGCGGCGTCGCGGGAAGGAACTGCGCAGCGCCTTTCTCAGCGCCGACGCGGCCCACACGCAGAGCGACATCTACGTCACCGCCGCAGCCCTCGGCTCACTCCTGCTGGCTCGCGCCGGCTACGGCGTCGTGGATCCGCTGCTCGCGATTGCCGTGGCACTGGTCATTGCCTGGAACGGCTATCAGATCGCGCGCGGCAGCGTGCCCCTGCTCGTCGATGCACGGGCCGTGGATGCCGATGCCATCCGCGCCCTGCTGTCCGCCATTTCCAGCATCCGGGAGGTGCGCACCGTCCGCTCCCGCGCGGCACCGTCGGGCGTGTTGTTCGCCGAAGTGAGCATTGCGGTCGATGGGAATACGACGGTCGAGGAAGCGCACCGCATCGCGGATACCGTGGAGCAACGCATTGCCAGCGCGCTCGGCGAATCCGAGGTCACGGTGCACGTCGAACCCGTGTAGCCCTTGCGTGGCAGCCAGAATGTCCTAGTTTCATCCCATCTTTTCCACTCCCCTGCCATGACCCATCGACCGCGCTCTCTGCAGCACGAGTACGAGCTGTACGTCGACCGGGAAATAGAGACCTACAAGGATTCGGTTCCGCGCCACGTGATTCTCGGAGTCGGCGCGGAGGCGGTGGAAACGCTCACGTCGCAGGCCCAGCTCGCACTCACCGAGATGCTGCTCTGCGCGGAAGTCGACCGCATCATCAAGGCCCGGCTGCGCATTCCGGCGTTCGCGACCTGGAGACGTCGCCGGCTCAAGGCCATCAAGGAGTTCAGTCGCCCCGAGCGGTGGGGCATGCGCCCGGACAGCGCCATCGTGCGCACGGCTCGCAGCGCGCCCGATGGGCACGTGCTGCTCGCCGGGGTCAGCGAGGAAGGGCCCGCCATCTATCTCGCGGCGAATGGATGCGCGGTGACCGCGCTGGACAGCACCGAGCAGGTACTGGAGCGTGTGATGAATGCCGCAACAGAGGTCGGGCTCACGGGCCGGGTCCGAAGCGTCATGACCGACCTCGCCAGCTGGTCGCCCGACCTGCCGCTCAATGCGGTGGTCTGCGCCGCGGCAGCGTTCCACGGACTCTCATCAACCGAACGCATCCACGCGATCGAGCTCCTGCAGAACGCCACGACCCTCGGTGGGGTGCACGTCGTGGAAACGGGGAGCAATGGCGAGATGGTCATGCCCATCGATGAGCTTCGCGCCCGCTACAGGGGTTGGCAGATCACGGTCGAAGGAGGCACGCAGAATCACGGCACCTTCCTGGCGCGCAAGGCCGTGGCGTAATTGCCCGAGGCGGCGTCGCAGTTCGACACAGAATGTCCTCGAATTTTCGTGTCACTCCGTGACAGCCGACTGCCAGCAGTCGGCTGTAGTCGTATTAAGCCATTGTGTGACACATAGTTGAGTCGCTCGGTTCAGATGGCATGACTGCTGCTCATACTGGCGGATCGCCCACGGCTATTCCGGGGCAATTTCCTACGGAGACCAGGTTATGAGTGCAGCTATTGAGGTCGGCCAGACCCGAAAGCGCGGGCAGCGCCAGCCGAGTCAGCAGCGGGAGGCGAGTGTCGAGCCCGTCGGAATCGTGATCTCGCGCGGGACGCGCGAGGAGCCCAGGCCCACGTTCTGGTCGTACGAATGGAGCGCGCCGCCCACCGCGCGGGCGCCACGAGCAAAGCATCGGGCTGCCTGATCGGTACGACAACCCGTTCGTGAGGAAAACAAAGGGCCGGCGCACATCGCGCCGGCCTCTTTGTTCTACTACTACATACTGCTACCGCGATACAACCTACTTCCGCTTCTTTGCCGCCTTGCGGGCAGTCTTCTTCTTCGCGCCACCCTTCCTGGCGGTCTTCTTCGTGGCCTTCTTCTTCGCGGCCTTCTTTTTCGCTGCCATTGATGTTCTCCAGTACTGGAGTTTGGCTGCCGGCCGGTCCCCCGGTGGACCGGCGGCGGTGTGGACGGGCCGAAACCCGCCGCACTCGGTTACACGGCCTCGGCGAGGCTCGTGACGCTGAAGTCGCGCATCGCCATCTGCGACGCGACGATTGTGAAACCCACGCGTGCATCGCTCTCCGACGCGATGCCATGCATCGCGTTCATCCCATCGGTGCTCGCGCTCCGCGAACCGATCGTCTCGCGCATCGCGCTGAGGAATTGACGATCGACATCCGCAGGACAGCACGGCGAATCGGCTGATGCCAGTCTCTCATCCACGAGTGCATTCCGACGATCGCCGGCCGCGACGCGACCCTCGACGGATGTCGGGGCGCGGTGAGCGGGCATGGCGAGTTGTTTGAAGGAGGTGTCGCTGGTCGCGACCGCTGCGGCAGGAGAGAGAGAAGAAGACGGCGCTGGCGACGGGGGCTGCGGAGTGGCGCCGCACGCCGCGAGTCCAACCGCCGCGGCTGCGGCTGACGTACTGATGACAAATTCTCGACGGGCTTGGGCCACTCACGAACCTCGTTCGATGTGCGCCACATTAATTGCTCCCGCGCGAATATAGAAAGGATGAAAAATCAACGCAATGGTTTTGTTCACGAAATTTTTCACCACGCATCGCATCACGTGCGTCACATGCATCATCCGCGCCGCGTACATCGCACGCGACGCGCATCCACGTGCCACCGCGCGTGTCGATGACTGACCGCCGGCATCTTGTCGTCATCGGCGGCGGATTCGCGGGTATCGCCGCGGCGGTGCGGCTGCGCGAGCACGGCGCGAGGGTCACGATGCTCGAGCGCGCGCCGACGCTGGGTGGCCGCGCGCGCAGTGACGACTTCGGCGGCGTGACGATCGATACCGGCGCGCAGCTTCTCTCGACGATGTGCACGCGCACGCTTCACCTGCTCGGCGAGGATCGCCACGCCATGCTGCGGCCGGCGCGCGGACGCGACGCGTACGTGCGCGCGGGCGTGCACTACCCGCTGCAATTCGGCTCGCTGCGCAGCCTGCTCGCGTTTGGCGGGATCGGCGCAATGGACAAGATGCGCCTGGCCCGCTACGTCCTCCCCATTCTCGCGACGCACGCGCGTGCGCTGGATGCCGGCGCCGCGCACGTCACACCGGCCCACGACGCGGTGGACGCCCGCACCTTCATCGCGCAGCACATCGGCGACGAGGCCGCGGACGTGCTCGTCGAACCGCCCCTCAACGGGTTCTACGCGCTGCGCGGGAACGAGACGGCGCTGGCGTTCTTCCTCATGCTGGGCCGCTACGGCGGTGAGGGCGATGTGCTCGAGCCGGTAGCCGGCTGGTCCGCCACGCTGGATCGCGTACTGCACGGGGTCGTGGTGGAACGCGGCACGACGGTGACGGCGATTCACCGTGATGGCGCGGCGCTCGACGTGCAGGGCGAGTCGGGCAGGTCATGGCGGGCCAACGGCGTGGTCGTTGCCACGAGTCCGCACCAGGCCGCGGCGCTGCTCGCCGGACTGCTTCCGTCGGATGCCGAGATGCCGGACTGGCTGCGCGGGATTCCGCTGCGGCAGACGTGGACGCTGGCACTCGCGCTCGACACGCCAATGCCGCGCGACGCGTTCGGCCTCTTTCACGATGCAGCGCAGTCGCGCGTGGTCAGCGCGTGCGCCGTGTGCGGCGCGCGCTCGCGCACCGGGTGGAGAGATCGTGACGTGGTGCTCGCATGGCCCACGCCCGGGGCAGTTCACGCGCTGCCCACCGCGAGCGCGGACGAGCGCACGCGCGCCATGCTGCCGGAGGTGGAAGCGCTGATTCCCGCGGTGCGCGGTCACATCACACGCGCGCGGCTCTATTCCTTCGCTGAAGGATCGCCCATCCCGGAGCCCGGGTTCGCCGCGAGTCGCGCGCGCGGCCGCGCGTTTGCCCGCGAGCTGGCCCGAGCGCCAGGCCCGATGATCACGGTCGCGGGAGATTATCTGACGGTACCGCTCATCGAAGGAGCGGTCGCCAGCGGAGAGCACGCAGCCGCACTCATCCTCTCACGGAGCGCGCCATAACCGGTGTGCATCCTCCGCTGCTTTGCCTGTGTCCGGAACGGATGTTACATCTATAAAAAGGAGACGGACGCCTTCTCTCTGGGATGTGATTCGCCATGCCTACGCTCACGATCAACGGAACCGAAATCAGCGTTTCTCAGGGCGCGACCATTCTGGATGCCGCCCGTTCGCTCGACATCGACGTGCCCACCCTGTGCTGGTATCCGAAGTTGCCCATCGTGGGCAACTGTCGGATCTGCCTGGTCTCCGTGGCCGGTAATCCGAAACTCGTCCCGGCCTGCGCCATACCAGCCGAGGATGGGCAGGTCGTCACCACCGAATCGGTCGCGGCGGTGGAAAACCGCAAGGCAGTCCTCGGCATGCTCCTCGAGCGATATCCCACCACCGACATCCCCGAGCACGAAGGCCGCAACGAGTTCGAACAGCTCGTCCATCGCTATCAGGTTCCGACGGCCAGGCGCTCCGATCTGCCGCTTCGCATGGGCGACGAGCGGGAAGGCGATCCGCTCATCCAGCATGACATGTCCACCTGCATTCTCTGCACGCGCTGCGTGCGGGCGTGCGCGGATATCCAGGTGGTTGGCGTCCTCGACGTGGCGCTGCGCGGCGAGCACGCGGAGATCATCGTGGGCGCGGATGGCGATCCCGAGCACGCAGGCTGTACCTGGTGCGGCGAGTGCGTGCGCGTGTGTCCCACCGGCGCGATTCACGACATCATCCCGCTCGCCAAGATGAAGGCCGAGTCGGTGCAGATGCCGGAGAAGTCCGCGCGCAGCGTGTGTCCGTACTGCGGCGTGGGTTGTCAGATCGATCTCGAGACGCGCGGCAACGACGTCGTCCGCGTGAACAGCCCGTGGATCGAGGAAGGCACCCCGAACATGGGATCCACCTGCGTGAAGGGGCGCTTCGGCTTCGACTTCGTGATGCACCGGGACCGCCTGCGCACACCGCTCATCCGGGACGGATGGGTGAAGCGCGATGGTGCCTGGCACTTCGAGCCGGACCCCGCCGTGACCGCGAAGTGGGGGCGCCGTGGCGGGCCGTGGCGTCTGATCGAGCAGGAAGCCGGGACGCGCAAGCGCCGTCCCAGGTTCAACCCGCTGCATTCCCTGCCCCTGCGCGATGAGCCGCTCGCCGATCCGCGCGATCGAGTCGCCACGCCGGAGGACTGGTACGCGCCGTTCCGGGAAGCCACGTGGGAGGAAGCGCTGGATCTCGCCGCGTCGCAGATGGTCCGGCTGCGCGACACACGCGGACCGGACAGTCTCGCGGTGTTTTCCTCCGCCAAGTGCACCAACGAGGAGAACTACCTGTTGCAGCGGCTGCTCCGGGCGGGCATCGGCACGAACAACATCGACCACTGCACGCGACTCTGCCACTCGTCGTCCGTGAGCGCCATGCAGCGCGCCATGAACACCAGCGCGGCGTCGGGGTCCATGCGCGAGGTGGAACATGAGAGCGACGTGCTATTTCTTCTCGGCGCGAACACCACCGAGTCGCATCCCGTCTTTGGAGCGGCGCTCAAGCGCGCGCAGCGCCGTGGCGCCAAGCTGATCGTGGCCGACCCGCGCCGCATTGAACTGGCACAGCGCGCCGACATCCATCTCCAGATGCTCCCCGGCACGGACGTCGCGCTCCTCAATGCGATGCTGCACCACATCATCGATCAGGGCCTCGAAGACAAGGAATTCATCCGCACGCGCACGCACGAGTTCGACGCCGTGGCGAAAGCGGTGCAGCCCTACACGATGGAACGCGCCGAAGCCATTACCGGCGTGCCGGCGGCGCTCATCCGCCAGGCAGCCGAGATGTACGCGCGCGGCCCCAGGTCGGCGACGCTCTGGGCCATGGGGCTCACGCAGCACCACACCGGGACGGACATCGTCACATCGCTGCTGAACCTGCTGCTCTGCTGCGGGATGATCGGACGCTGGGGCGCGCCGATGATGCCGATCCGTGGACAGAACAACGTGCAGGGCGCGAGTGACATGGGCGCCATCCCGATGAGCTATACGGACTACCGGCCGGTGACCGATCCCGCGACCCGGCATGAGTACGCGACGGCATGGGGGGTCCCGGATGAGCGGCTGTCGCTCGCCGAAGGGCTCAAGGTGACGGACATCGTCAAGTCGGGCAGCCCGGTGGTGGGCATGTTCATCATGGGCGAAAACCCCATCATCTCGGATCCGGATCTTTCGCACGCCGAAGCATGGTTCCACGGACTGGAGTTTCTCGCGGTACAGGACCTCTTCCTCACCGAAACCGCGCGCTACGCGGACGTCGTGCTGCCCGGCGCATCGTTCGCGGAAAAGACCGGCACGTTCGTGAACACGGAGCGACGCATTCAGGTCGCGCACCAGGCCATCGAGCCACCGGGCGAGGCGCGAGCCGACATCGACATCCTGCTCGACCTGTCGAATCGCATCGGGCTGCCGACGACATTCCGGAATGCCAGTGACGTCATGGACGAGATCGCGCGCGTCACGCCGTCGTGGCGCGGCGTGTCGTTGGCGCGGCTCGAGGGAAACGGCCTGCAATATCCGGTGCCGGATGCGCAGTCAGAGGGGACCGATCACCTCTTCGCGGACAGGTTCCCGACGGCGGACGGCCGCGCGACGCTCACTCCGGTGGAATTCCTGCCACCCGCGGAGATGCCCGATGAGAACTTCCCGTTCTTCATGAATACGGGACGGCAGCTCTATCACTGGCACACGGGCACGATGACGCGCCGTTCCACGGGTCTTGATTCGCGCGAACCGACGCCCACCGTGGAGATCTCGGCGGCGGATGCGCGGGAGATGGGGATCCGGGACGGTGATCCCGTGCGCATCACCTCGCGCCGCAGTTCCATCGTCATTGCCGCGCGTGTCTCGCCGCGCGTCGCGCACCACCAGGTCTTCATCCCCATGCACTACCGCGAAGCGGCGGCGAATCTGCTCACGAATCCGTCGCTCGATCCGTACGCGGGGATTCCGGAGTTCAAGGTGTGCGCCGTACGGGTGGAAGCGGTGTCCCGCTCGTATCAGGCCGTTGAAGACTGGAGCGACACGCAGGCGCACGAGCTGGTGGCCGGAGACGATTGAGTGAATCTCGGGATCGAGGGGCGCGTCGCGCTCGTCGCAGGCGCATCCAGCGGGCTCGGCCGCGCCGTGGCGCAGGAATTGGCCATGGAAGGTGCCTCGGTGGCGATCCTGGCGCGGCGTGGCGACGAGTTGCGGCGCGTCGCCGCGGAACTCTCGGCGCGTTCGCGCCGGCGTATCGTGCCCCTCGTTGCCGACGTCACGAGCGAAGACGCCACGCGCGCCGCGGTCGCCGAAGCCGTCGAGACGCTTGGTCCGATCGACATCCTCGTCGGGAACGCCGGTGGGCCGCCGGCAACCATCGTCGAGGAGACGACGCTGGAGCAATTCCGAAGTGCGCTCGAGCTCAATCTGCTATCATCCGTTCGGCTCGCGCAGCTCTGCGTGCCCGAGATGCGGCGCCGTCAGTGGGGCCGCGTGATCTTTCTCACCTCCACAGCGGCCCGGCAGCCCATCCCCTCGCTCATTCTCTCGAACACCGCGCGCGCCGGTCTGGCCGGCTTCGCGAAAACGCTCGCGACCGACTGCGCCAGGGACAACGTGCTCGTCAACACGATTCTCACCGGCCACTTCGACACGGACCGCGCCATGTCGCTGGCGGCCGGCCGATCGAGCCGCCAGGGGCTGTCCATTGATCAGGTGCTGGCCGAACGCCGGAAGCTGATTCCGATGGGACGCGCCGGACATCCAGCGGAGCTGGCCGCCGTCGTGGCATTCCTCGCCTCGGATCGTGCAAGTTTCGTCACCGGCACCGCGCTCGCCGTGGATGGCGGCCAGATCGCGACGGTGTTCTAGACCGTGCGCCGCGTGACTCCGGCTTCGCCTGCTTCCCTCCCCTTTCTCACTCTCGACCTCTGACCCGATTCCATGCGCGCGCTGGTGAAGGAGACCGCCGGTCCCGGATTCTCGCTGAAGGACGTGCCCGAACCCGTCATCCGGGATGACGAAGTGCTCATTCGCGTGCGCCGGGCCGGCGTGTGCGGCACGGACGTGCACATTCACGAATGGGACGACTGGGCCCGGGGGCGCTGTCACCCACCCTTCATCGTAGGACACGAATTCGCCGGTGAGGTCGTGCAGGTCGGTTCACTCGTGACCGACGTGCACGAGGGCGATCGCGTGACCGCGGAGGGGCATATCGTGGACGGCCGCTGCCTGCTCTGCCGGACGGGCAATGCGCACGCCTGTCCCTACAGCAGGGTCATCGGCGTGGACCGCGATGGCTGCTTCGCCGATTACATCGCGATGCCCGCCACGAACGTCTGGCAGCTCGACGACAGCATTTCGTTCGATGTGGGCGGCATTCACGATCCCATGGGCAACGCGTTCCACACGGCGCTCACCGCGGACATCCCGGGCGCTACGGTGCTCATTACGGGATGTGGTCCCATCGGCATCTTCGCTGCCGGAATCTGCCGCGCGGCGGGTGCCTCGCACATCATCGCCTCGGATGTGAACGAGACGCGGCTCGCACTGGCGAAGCAGATGGGTGCGCACGAGGTCGTGCACCCCGACGAGGTGGCGGATGCCGTCCGGCGCGCGACCGGAGGCCTGGGCGTGGACGTGGTGCTCGAAATGTCCGGCGTGCATTCGGCGATTCACCAGGCCTTCGCACTGGTGCGCCCCGCGGGACGCATCCAGATGCTCGGCGTGCCCGCGCGTCCGGTGGAGTTCAACTTCGCCACCGAGCTCGTGTTCAAGGGCGTGACGGTATACGGCGTGACCGGGCGCCGGATGTATGACACGTGGCATCAGATGACCCGCTTCCTGCGTTCGCGGGAGTTCGATCCCACGCCGGTCATCACGCACCGTTTCCCGCTCGAATGCGCGGCGGAAGCCATCCAGGCCATCCGTTCGGGCGAGGCGGGCAAGGTGATCTTCGAGATCGCATAGCACATCGCGCGTGCGGCACCAGACTTCTTCACCTCCACCACTCCCACTGTCGTGAATTCCGCATTCGCCAACACGCTCGCCGCGTCGCTCGACCAGTTCCGGCGGGATGGTGTGTACAAGCGCCTCAACTACCTGGCGTCGCCGCAGAGCGCGCACGTCCGCATGGAAGGACGCGGCGACGTGCTGATCCTGTCATCCAACAACTACCTCGGCCTGTGCGATGAGGCGAGCGTGATCCAGGCCGGCAAGGATGCGCTGGACCGCTACGGTGCCGGCACCGGGAGCGTTCGCTTCATCTGTGGCACCTTCACCGTGCATCGCGACGTGGAAGAGGCACTGGCGCGGTTCGTGGGGAGCGAGTCGTCGCTCACGTACGTGTCCTGCTGGAACGCCAATGAGGGACTCACGGCGAGCATCGCGGATGAGGGAGACGTGGTGATCTCCGACGCGCTCAACCACGCGTCCATCATCGACTCCATCCGGCTGGCCAAATCCATCACGAAGTGCACGACGGCCGTGTACCGGCACTCGGACATGGACGACCTCCGGGCCAGGCTGGAGAGTGCACGCGGAGCGAGACGACGGATCATCTGGACCGACGGCGTATTCTCCATGGAAGGCGACATTGCCAAACTGCCCGACATCCTGGATCTGGCGCGCGCGCACGACGCCATTGTCGCCGTGGACGACTCGCATGCGACCGGCGTGCTGGGTGCGCACGGACGCGGCACGGCAGAACACCACGGCGTGCTCGGCGACGTCGACATCATCACATCGACGCTCGGCAAGGCCCTGGGCGGTGCGGCGGGTGGCTTCACCGCCAGCACGCACGCGCTCACCGACTACCTGACGCAGCGCTCGCGGCCGCAGCTCTTTTCCAATGCCCTGCCACCCACCGTCGCGGCGAGCGCTCTGGCGGCAGTGCGATTCATCGAGGCGCATTCGGACCGCGTGACCGTGCTGCACGACAACGCGCGCTACTTCCGCGCCGCGCTCATTGACGCAGGCTTCTCACCGCTCGCCGGCGACACGCCCATCGTGCCGATCATCGTGGGCGAGACGGCGCTCGCCATTCGCATGAGCGAACTCATGCTCGACGAAGGCATTTTCGTCACGGGATTCGGCTACCCAGTGGTGCCCCAGGGGCACGCACGCATTCGCTGCCAGTTGTCCGCATCGCACACGCGTGAGGATCTGGACCGCGCAATCGCCGCATTCGTGCGGGTCGGGAAGAAGGTCGGACTGTTGAAGTAGGTCGTGCGGCGCGCCGCCCGCGCCGGCGCGGGCGTCACGCACCTGCGCAGGTGACGCGAATGATCACCCTGCGCCAGCTCGCGATGTCGTCCGTTCCGACCTTCACCACTTCGGCGCCACAGCACCCCCCGTCGAGCATCCACGGCGCGAGCCAGCAGGACACCGCGAACGGCAGGTGGCCCACCACGTCGCCGCCGCGCGCGTGCACCCACACTGCCGGATTGTCGGTGCCTGGCGGGTCCGGCACGAGAATCAGCCGGTCGCCCGAATGCAGCCGGTGCACCACATCCATCCGTCGCCCGAAGACGGTTCCATAGACAGCGCTGCGGAACTCCGCAACGTGCGGGGACGTCAGGAATCGGCTCATGGTCGCAGCGATGGCGCGACATCAGTTCGCTCGGGGCGCGCACCCATACTGGCAAGCTGCCTCCTGCGCGGCGGGTGGTCAAGCGAGCCCGCGGGTCGTCCCCGCGCGCGAAACGGGTGGAGCGCTCCGCTGCGCCGTGACCCGATCCTCGGCGTGGGCCGCGTGACCTCCGCCAAGCGGTCCTCGTCCCTGCCATGACCCTCGTCCCTGCCATGACCGGTTTCGCGATCGGACGCCGCTGGTGACGCGGTGACGGCTCGTGCGTCCCTCCATCGGCTGGACGACGGGCGTCGTTCCGATGGAGCGACATGGAATCTGCAACTCAGAATGTTCAACGCGCTGCTCGCGAGTGGCGAACCCGCGGCTCGCAACCTGTAACCCCTCTCACTTCACTGGAATGAGGAGTCTCACCATGCGCACGGTGCGGTGGCTGGCTGCCGGACTCACCCTCGTGGCGCTCACGCCAGCACTTGGTGCGGCGCAGACGTCACGGTCGTTCACTGATTCGTGGTTCTGGGGGGTCAAGGGTGGCGTGATCTCGTATTCGACAGTGGCCGAGCACAACAAGTTCGCCCCGTCGATCGGCGCCGAGTGGCTGATTACCCGCTCGCGTGGCGCGCTCTACCTCTCGGGCGAGCAGGCGTTCTTCACCGGGGCGAGCACGGTGTCCGACGGCACGTTCGACTACAACGTGGCCATCAAGGACATGCGCCGCTATACGGCCGCGCTGCTCGCGTTCCCCGTCACCTGGGGCGCGCTGCGGCCCTACGGCGGCATCGGCCTGTCGATGAACCTCATTCAGCACGCAGTACTGTCTGACGGGGTGGATCCCACCACGGCGGCGCTCCTGCAGAACAGCATCAATGACCAGAAGGATGCGGTTTCGTTCCTGGCCATGGCGGGCATACAGGCTCAGTACCAGCGCTTCTCCGTGTTTGGTCAGGCAGGCTACATGCCGATGAAGAACACGTCGCTGTTCAATGGGCGCACGACGTATGTGCTGGAAGGCGGCATTCGCATCAACTTCGGCTCGTCCATCGAGTCAACGCCCTGACGTCAGCACCTGCTCCATGACCCGGAGCATGTTTCCGCCCAGAATCCCTGTCACGTCACCGTCCGAATAGCCGCGGTCCAGCAGCGCCTGAGCCAGCCGCGGCAGGTCGGTGACGTCGGCCATCTGGTCGGGTGACGCACTGATCCCGTCGAAGTCGCTGCCGATGCCGGTGTGATCCGTTCCCGCCACCCGCGCGATGTGATCAATGTGATCAATGAGCACGGAGAGCGGGGTGGGCGGGAGCTGCGCGACGCGCTCTCGCGTGCGCATGTCCTGGTTCCGCGCCACCACCGCGGCATCGAGGCCGCGCGCGCGCTCCGCATCGGCGAGGGCCTGAACCTCGGCGTCAACGTCATCCATGGCTTTCCGGAAGCGCGCATCGATGAAGCGGGAGAAGAAGTTCACGTTCACCACGCCGCCGGTGCTGGCGATCGCGCGCAACTGGTCGTCGGAGAGATTGCGGGGATGATCCGCGAGCGCGCGCGCGCTCGAATGCGTGGCGATGACGGGCGCCGTGGATACGGCGAGCACGTCCGCCAGGGTCTCGTCGGAGACGTGCGAGACATCCACCATCATGCCGAGCCGGTTGAGCTCGCGAATGACGTCCCGGCCGAACGAGGTGAGGCCGCCCGTGCTCGTCTCGTGTGATCCGAGCGACGAGCCGGCCCACTGATTGCCGTTGTTCCACGTGAGGGTGAGATAGCGCGCGCCGAGGCGAAAGAGCTCCTGCAGCTTGCCAAGATCCGCCTCGATCGCATGCCCGCCCTCCACTCCGATGAACACCGCAATCGCGCCGGCCGCGCGCGCGCGCCGCACATCCTGGGCGCTGGTGCCGAAGTGCAGCGCGCCGGGGTGCCGCGCGACGAACGCGCGAATGGACTCCATGTAGCGCAAGGCGCGACGGAACGAGCCGTCGGGACGCTCGAGCGCGAAGGGAGCATCCACCCATGCGGCGAAAAACACGGCCGCGAGTCCTGATTCCAGCAGGCGTGGCAGGTCCGTCTGTCCTTCGGCGGGCGTATGGCGGACGTCGGGGTCGTACGCATCATCGAGTACCCTGGTCGGCATGTCATTGTGCATGTCGATGACGAGGGCGTCCCGGTAGACGCGGCGCGCGCGATCCGACACCCCCGCGATGCGGGACACGTGCGGTGCGGTCATCAGCTCACCGAATGGACGGGAAAGTGCGGCGGCGTGCGCGAGACGAACTCGCTGTCGCGCACGGCCCACCGCAGCGGCCAGTCCTCGGCGCGGCGGATGCCAATGCGCGGCGTGACGACAACCTGGCTGTCGGGAACGCTGCTGCCGCTCCGGATGCTGAGCGGCGGGCGGTCGAGCCGCAGGCCGTTCAGGGCGCCCGTGATGCCGAGCGCGCCGCACAGCTTGCCGGGACCATTGGTGAGATCACGCGCGCGCGCGGGCTGTCCGCGACGCGCGCGCATGAGCCCCACTCCCTCCACCGGTTCGAGCGCGCGGACGAGCACGGCGCTCGGCAGTCCTTCGGCGCGTGTGACGGCATTGAAGCACCAGTACATGCCGTAGATGAAATACACGTACGCGCGCCCGGGAGGCCCATAGAGCCAGCGCGTGCGCGCCGTGCGTCCGGCACTCGCATGGCAGGCTGCATCATGTTCACCGAGGTAGGCCTCGGTTTCCACGATGCGTCCCGCCGCGATGCCGTCCGGTGTCACGGTGCACAGGACGGCACCAAGCAGGTCGCGCGCCACCTCTTCGGTGTCACGCGCGTAGAACGAGAGCGGAAGCGGAGCGCCGAAACGAACGCGCCGCGCAGACCGCGCGGCGCGTTGCGTCATCCTGACTTCTCGTTGGCCGCCGCGGTCTTGCGGCGCCCGCGAGGCCGGCGCGATTTCGGCGTGTCCGTGGCCCCTGGCTCCGGCGCCGGCGGCGCCGCCGCCGCGGTCTTCTTGGTGGCCGCCTTCTTCGTCGCACGTGTGCCGCGTCCCTTGCGCGCGGTGGCCTTCTTCCCGGGCGCGGCGGGCGCAGGCGGCGCGATCTCGACCACGAAGTCAGGCTCGGGCTCCGCCGCAGCAGCCGCCGGCTCCGGCTCCGCGGGGCGCGCGGGTTCCACCACACCAATGCTGAGCAGTTCCGGTGGCAGCTCACCGCCCCGGCCGGGACGGGCCCCGCGGGGCCGAATGCCGCGGCGCAGCGACGCCGCGTGCGATGCACTGCGCGACGCCTGGCTTTCCGACACGTCCGGCGCGGGTGCGGCAGCGGAGAGCTGCTCGGCGACGGGTCCGGCCGACACCGCCAGCGCCACTTCGTAATCGTCACCGCGCTTGCGCAGATCGATCAGATTCGCGTCGTGCGCATCACGCAGGATGCGGTGAAAGAAGCGCTCGTTGAGCGTCTCACTGTCGCGGCCGAGGAGGTCGCGCGCCTTCTGACGTACAGCGCTCGCGGGCACGGCATCCTGCTCGCTCCCGGCGAGCGCGCGCACGGCCTGCTGCACGAGTGCGAGCGCCTCCTCGCGCGTGAGCCGTTCGCCGCCCATCTGCCCCGCGCCCGGTGCCGCAATCGAGACGGTGGCGGGTGCCGCGGGCACAAGGGGGGGCGGGGCGGTCACGATCGTCGGCATCTCGCCGGACGGGGCGAGCTCCGGCGTCGCCGCCGGTGTCTCGCGCTCTGCACCGCCGCGGCCACGATCGCGCCGCCCGCGACCGCGACGGCCGCGCCGCTCCTTTTCCTCGGAGACCACGCCATTGCGCGCGTCCGGCTTCGCCGGCGCCGCCGCGGGCGCCGCACCGTCGGGCGTCGCGACATCGACTTCCATCTGGCCATTCTCGAGCCGCGTGAGCTTGAGCAGTCCACGCTGCGCCGCTTCCTGGCAGAAGCGCGAGAACTTCGCCATGCCGAGGTTCTTCTCGTCGAACGAGGAGTCGATGTCCTGCATCACCTGCTTCAGGCGATCGGAGCGCATCACATCGCCGTTGCGCTTCATGCGTGCGACCGCTTCCACGACGAGCTCCCAGGGATCGCGCGACACCTGCTCGTCCTCACCCGCCTTCACGAGTCCGGCGAGCGCGTTGTAGCTGTAGTACTCGTCGCAATTCATGACGAGCAGGTCGCTCGACGATTCGCGAATGCCCACGCCAATCACGTACTTGCCATATTCCTTGAGCTTGATGACGAGGCTCGAGAAGTCGGAGTCGCCGGACAGCAGGATGTAGGTGCCGATCTCCGGGCGCGTGAAGACGATTTCCAGCGCGTCAATGGCGAGCCGGATGTCCGTGGCGTTCTTCTTGGAGGACCCGTAGGCCGGCGCGTAGATCAGGTCAATGGACGATTCGGTGAGCGGGACGATGTACTGCGGGTAGCGGCGCCAGTCGGCGTACGCGCGCTGGACGGCGACCTTGCCCTTGATGATGTCCGACGACAGCAGATTGCGCAGCTCGTGGCCGAGGTCCGACCGGATCCCCATCGTGACGTTGTCGAAGTCGATGAGCAGTGCGGCGTTGGGCGCGTGCACGTAGGGGGGGGCGCCGAAGGGCGCGGCGGATGCGTTGACGGCCTGTGGGCCGCGGTGCAGAGGGGCGACCGGCGGCCGGGAGGACGCCAATCTCGGGTTTCGGGAGTTCATGAACTTCCTATCGTCGCAGTGTACTCGAGCGCCACCATGCGCTCGAGCTCCCGTCGCTTCACCTTCCCGCTCCCGGTCATGGGGAAAGCATCGAAGAAGCGAACGAGATCAGGGAGTTTGAAGTCGGCCATCGTATCGCGCGCGAACTCCTTCAGTTCACTGCCGGTGATGACCGCGCCTTCCACCGGAACGACGCACGCGCAGACCAGCTCTCCCATGATGTCGTGGGGAACACCGATCACGCACACATCTTCCACTGCAGGGTGCGCACGGAGGAGATCCTCGACTTCGCGCGGGTGGATCTGGTAGCCGCCGCGCAGAATCATCTCCTTCGTCCGTCCAACGATCCGCAGGTATCCATCTTCATCGATGATGCCGAGATCACCGGTGAGAAAGAACCCTTCCGGGGAGAACGACCGGGCAGTCTCCGCCGGCATGCGGGCGTAGCCCTGCATGACATTGGGCCCGCGGACGGCGATCTCGCCAACCGCTTCGGGGCCGTGCAACGCACCCGTGACGAAGTCCACCGCCTTGATCTCCACGCCCGGCAACGGCCGCCCCACGGTGGTGAGGCGCTTGTCGGGCGGGTCGGAGAAGCGGGTGATCGTCACGGTCGGCCCCGTTTCCGTGAGGCCATATGCCACCTGCACATCACACCAGCGCCGGATGCGCTGGACCAGATTCTCCTGCACCGGGCCGCCCGCGACGATCCCGGTGCGCAGCAGCGGAAACGCGGCACCGTTGAATTCCGGTGCCCGCATCAGCATGTGATACATGGTTGGGACCCCATGCATCACTGTGACCCGCTCCTGGTGCATCAAGGCGATCGCGTGCGCGGCATCGAACGTGTCCTGCATCACGATCGTCGCACCGGCCGCCATGGTGCCCACCACGATACTGAAGCCGAAGCTCGTGAACAGCGGAACCGACACGAGCACGCGATCGGACGGCTCCATCTCGAGTGCGTCGGCGGTGTGCACCGCCGTCTCGACGACGGTGCGATGCGACAGCCGCACGCCCTTGGGCTTCCCCATGGTGCCTGACGTGTACAGCATCGCGAGGTCGGAGCCATCCTGCAGCCCCGCGGGCGCGGGATAGTCGCGCCCGTCCCCGCTCGACAGCAGATCTTCGAACTGGAAGATCCGGTCGTCGTACCACAGCTCCTGGTCCCCGACCGTCACGAGGTACTGCAGGTCCGGCAACTCGGCGATGATATCCTCGAACATCTGGAGGTAATCCACGCCGGCGCGGCGCTCCGCGGAAAAGACCACGGACACTTCCGCATGACGCAACTGGTACTTGAACTCGTGATAACTGAGTCGGGCGTTGAGCGGCACGACCGTCGCGCCGAGCTTCGCGGCGGCGAGCAGCGTGATGACCCACTCGGGCCAGTTGGGCATGACGATCGCGATGCGATCGCCCGCCTCGATGCCCAGTTCGGCGAGTGCGGCGGCCAGCGCCGAGGACTTCGCGTCGACCTGTCCGTACGAGAGCGACCTCCCATTCGCGACGAGCAGCGTGCGGTCGGCATGCTCCCGCACGCGCGCCGCGAAGGTCTGGGCGAGCGTCCACGAATTCGACATCAGCTTCCGACTGAAATACGCATCACGAGTGTTGCAATGTATCATGGGCTGGTAGCTGGTAGCTAGTAGCTGGTAGCTGGTGGCTGGACGCACCACGCTCTACCAGCGACCAATTACCAGCTACCGGCGACTGCCGTTCAACCAGCGACCAATTACCAGCTACCGGCGACTGCCGTTCAACCAGCGACCAGCGGCCAGCAACAAGCAACCGCTGTTCATCCAGCTACTAGCAACCAGCCGCCCACGCCGTTAGCAGTTACTAGCTAGCAGCCACCAGCACCCCGCTACCATACCCGGGAGAACTCGTGACGCGGCTGAGTTTCCGCAATCGCGTGCTGCTGTACCTGGTGCTCTTCGCGGTCATTCCATCCACCGTGCTCATGGTGGGGGGCGCGCTGGTCGCGCGCAGTACGCTTCCCGTATTGAGCGGGAGCCAGGCATGGGAGAACGTGGCCACCACCGGCCGCCGCGCGATTGCCGCCGCGCGGCAGGCCCCGCTCTCGCCCACTGAACGCGCCGCCGTCAACGCCCACGAAGCGGAGCTCGCGGCCTCGCTCGTGCAGGCGAAGCGCTACAACTATCTTGTCTCCCGTGCGGTCGTCGTGCTGGTGGTGCTGGCCGTCGCCGGGTCGCTGCTGATCGCCGTACTCGCGTCGCGCGTGGCGGGCCACCTGAGCCGTCAGCTCAGCCGGCCGCTGAACGAAATTGTGGAGTGGGCGGAGCTCATCGCACGGGGACAGGAACCGCCGGCTGGTCCGCCGCGGCGCGGGGCGCCCGAGTTCGAGGTGCTGCGCGCGCGCATGCGCAAGATGTCCGGCGAACTGACCGCGGCGCGGGCTCGGGATGTCGAGGCTGGGCGGCTCGAGGCGTTCCGCGAGACCGCGCGGCGCGTGGCGCATGAGCTGAAAAATCCGCTCACGCCGATCGGCCTGGCCGTCGCACGACTCAAGCGCGAGGCCGACCCCAGGCTGGCGGATGTGGTGGAGGTACTGGATGTCGAATCGCGCCGCCTGGAGGAGATGGCGCGGAGCTTCTCGCAATTCGGACGTCTGCCGGAGGGACCGACGGCGCAGGTGGACCTCGCGGAGCTGGCGCGCTACGCGGCCCGCGCCATCATGCCGGATGGGGTGCCGGTCCAGGTTCACGTGGGCGAGGACGTGCCACTCGTTCGCGGGCACTACGACGCGCTCTCCCGCGCGCTCTCGAACGTGCTCATCAACGCGGTGGAGGCCTGTCACGACGGCGGACGGGTGGACGTCCACGTGAGTCATTTGCGCTGGAACGGAAACGACGCCGTCGAGATGCGCGTACGGGACACCGGCGCGGGAATTCCCGCGGCCCGCCTGCCGGGCATCTGGCAACCGTACGTCACGCACAAGCGGGGCGGCACCGGGCTGGGGCTCGCGATCGCCCGGCAGACCGTGCTGGCGCACGGCGGCCAGGTGCAGGCCACCAGTCGTGAAGGCGAGGGAACGGAGATCTGTTTTGTGTTTCCCACGGGCCAGGCAGACGCATGACCAGTGAATCAGGAGAAGAATCGTGAGTCCATTTGCCGTCCCCATAGCGTTTTTTGTCATGTGCGGCGTCGTCTGCATCGGGCTGCCATTGGCCCGGGCGTTTGCGAGGCGCATGGACCGTCGTTCGGTCGGGTCCGCGGTACCGCCTGAGGTGATGCAGCGCCTCGAGCACATGGAGCAGGCGATTGACTCCATCGCGGTTGAAGTCGAGCGCATCTCCGAGGGCCAGCGCTTCACCACCAGGCTCCTGTCCGAGCGATCCGGCACGCCGCCCTCGGAGCCGCCGGCGCGGCAGCCATGACCCCTGCCCCGCCGTCCGCAGCGCACGCCGCGGGCGCATGACCCCCAGCGCCGACATCCTCATCATTGACGACGAACCGAACATCCGGCGGATGGTCGGCGCGTTGCTCATGGCGGAGGGCTTTACCGCGCGCGACGCCGCGGAAGGCGCCGCGGGCGTGGCCGCGGCGCTCGAGCGCGAACCGGATGCTGTCCTGCTCGATCTCATGATGCCGGGTGAACTGGATGGCATGGCGACCCTCACGCGGCTGCGCGAGCAGCTGCCCGATGTGCCAGTGGTCATGATGAGCGGACGGGCCGGACTGAGCGACGCCGTGCGCGCCACGAAGCTGGGCGCGTTTCACTTTCTGGAAAAGCCGCTGACTCCCGAGGGTGTGCTCGTCACGCTTCGGTCCGCGCTCGAGCTGCGCCAGGCGCGTCGCGAGGCGCGCACCCTGCGCGAGGATCTCGGACCGGCGGGCGAAATGGTGGGCACGAGCGGAGCCATGCAGCGGGTACGTGCGCTCATCGAGCGCGTCGCGGCTAGCGACGCGCGGGTGCTCGTGACGGGAGAGTCCGGCACGGGCAAGGAGCTGGTGGCCGCGGCGATTCATCGCGGCAGCGCGCGCCGTGACCGGCCCTTCATTCGCGTCAACTGCGCCGCGATCCCGCGCGACCTGGTCGAGAGCGAGATGTTCGGCCACGAGCGAGGGGCATTCACCGGGGCCATCGAACGCCGCATTGGCCGCTTCGAGCTCGCGGACTCGGGTACGCTCTTTCTGGACGAGGTGGGCGACCTGGGCGCGGACGCACAGGCCAAGCTGCTGCGCGCCATCGAGGTGCATGAGATTGAACGCGTGGGCGGCGGCAAGCCGATCACGGTGGATGTGCGCGTGATCGCGGCCACGAACATGAACCTGGAACGCGCGGTGCGCGATGGGCGCTTCCGCGAGGACCTCTTCTTTCGCCTGAACGTGATTCCCGTTGCGCTGCCGCCGCTGCGCGATCGCCCCGGCGACATTGCGCTTCTCGTGAGCCACTTTTCGGCACTCTACCGCGTCCGCACCGGGCGCCCGGCACCGGCGTGGAGCGCTGATGCGCTCCGGCTCATGGAGCGCTATCGCTGGCCGGGTAACGTGCGAGAGCTCGCGAACATCGTGGAGCGACTCGCGATTCTGCATCCGGGCGCAGATGTCACCGCGCGCGACGTGAGCGAAGTCCTTGGCGTGTCCTCGCTGAACCGGGCGCCGCTGCCGCAGTCTGATGGCGCGCCGGCCGCCGAGCGTCCGCTGGCGGATGCGCTGGACGACTACGAGCGCGCGCTCATCACGGAGGCGCTCACGGCCGCGCGCGGCAAGGTTGCCGAGGCTGCGCGTCGCCTGCACACCGACCGACCGAACCTCTATCGCCGACTGCGCCGCCTGGGTATTGAATGGCACGACGAGTGATGGCGATCCGGCACCGCGGGCTGCTCACGCGCATGGCGATATGGAGTGTCGCGGTGACGGCCGCGCTCACCCTGACTGTGGCATGCACGCGCGCCCAGCAGCCGGATACCACGCGCGCGTCGGACTCGCTGTCGTACGATGATGCCACGCGCATTGCCTTTCTCTACAACCAGACCGCGACGATCCGGTCGCGCGGGCCCGTGAGCGTGGATTCCGCCCAGACGGTGGACGGCAACGTCGCGGTGCTCGACGCGCCGCTCACCGTGGGTGGACACATCACGGGGCGAGTCGTGGTGATCGATGGCGACGTCACCCTCCGCCCCGGCGCGCGCGTTGACGGTGATCTCATCATAGCGGGAGGCGCAGCCAGTGGCGCGGACCGCTCGACCGTGGGCGGCGCCATCGAGGTGCACGCACAGCGGCTGTTCTACCGCATGGAAGGCGAACAGATCGTCGCCACGCACGACGAAGGGCGCAGCCTCATCACCTGGTTCCGCCGCTGGCGGCGCCGCCATGAGCGCAGCGCCACACGCTTCATCGTCAAGGGAGGCACCTACAACCGCGTCGAGGGACTGCCGATTCTCTTCGGCCCCGTGGTACGCAGCAACAATCCGCTCGGCCCGTTTCACCTGGACATCATGGGCATCTACCGGTCGGCGGATCATTTCGCGTGGACCAAGGCGAATCGCGGCTATCGCGCCAACGCCGAAATGCAGTTCGGCTATCGCCATGGCATTGCGATTGGCGCAAATGCCTTCGACGACGTGGCCTCCGCGGAGCCGTGGCAACTGCACGACGCCGAGATCGGGCTCGCGACGTTCATGCTGCACCGCGACTATCGCGACTATTACGGGCGCACCGGCGCGCGGGGCTACGTTTCCCTGCGCGACGGGCCGCGGCTCTCGCTCACGCTCTCGCTGGGTGCGGAGCGCTGGGAGTCACGCCCCGCCCGCAATCCGTTCACGCTTTTCCGCAACGACGCGAACTGGCGTCCCAATCCTGTGCTGGATGCCGGGCGCTTCGGGCTGACGGATCTCGCCGTGAAGTACGACACGCGAAACGACGTGGAAACGCCCGTCACCGGCTGGTTCATCAACGCGGACATCGAACATGGCTGGAGCAACGCCGCCACGCTCGGACCCACCTCCCCTCTCGCGCGACCGGCGGCGAGCGGCCCGGTGGGGATGAACTACACGCGCGCGCTCATGGATGTGCGCCGGTACAATCGCGTCTCGCCCGAAGGGCAATTGAATCTCCGGCTCCTGCTCGGCGGATGGCTGGGTGGTGATCCCCTTCCCCTGGAGCGGCGCTTCTCACTCGGTGGGTCGGGCACCATGCCGGGTTATGACTTCCGCCAGATCACGTCCGGGGAGGACGTGCTGACGTGCAGCGATGGCGTGGAGGTTCCCGGTCGTCCCGCGCAATGCGAGCGCGTGGCGCTCGCCCAGGTGGAATATCGTCATGACCTCAACTGGCGACTGTTCGGCGGCGCGGATCTCAACGGCTGGAGCTGGGGCTTCTCGCATCCGCTGCAGTGGGTGCTGTTCTCGGACGCCGGTCGTGGCTGGCTCGTTCATCGTCGTCTGGAGAACGGCACGATCGTGCGTGCCGACGGTATTCCGTCACTCGGAAGTTTCCGGTCAGATGTCGGTATCGGACTGGACGCCGAGGTGCTGGGCATCTTCATCGCGAAGTCGCTCACCGACTCGAGGAATCCGGTGAACTTCCTGATTCGCCTCCGGCACCGATTCTAGGCCGTGCGGCTGGCACTGATGCTCGCCATCCTGATGCTCGCGGGGATGCCGCCGGTGCGCGCGCAGCGCGGCGCGCCGCTGCGGGTTGTCGTGCCGGCCGCGCCAGCGGGAGCGGAGCGCGGCATGCCCGTCATCACGACGAGCGGCGTGCTCGAGGACCGGAACCTGCGCGAGCTGCTCCAGAACGGATTCCCGGCGCGATTGCACTACCGTCTCGAGCTGTGGTCGTCGGGCGGGCTGTTCGACAACCTGAAGCAGCAGGTGGAATGGGATCTCATCGTGCGCTACAACCCGCTCGAGCGCCGCTACACGGCGGCTCGTGTCGAAGCGGATCATGTGACGACGCTCGGCACGTTCGGCACACTGGCCGAGACCGAGCAGGCCATGGCGCGGCCATTCCAGCCGGCCATGAAGCCCATCGTCGGCCATGACCGCTCGTATTACATCGTCACGCTCAACGTGGCGATGTTGTCCGTGAACGATCTGGACGAAGTGGAGCGCTGGCTGCGCGGTGAACTGCAGCCGGCGGTGCGCGGCGAGAAGAACCCCGGCACGGCGCTCTCCCGGGGCGCCATGACGCTCATGACGCGCATCCTCGGGGGAGAGCGCAGGCACTACGAAGCCCGCTCGGCGAAGTTCACGCCGTAGCGGTACCGGTGTGCGCGTCGGCTCGGTGGTGCGTGCGAAGCTCGAGCACCTCGAGCTGGTGCAGCGTGTCCTCGCCGTAGAACAGCCGGATGTACTTCGACTGAATGGGGCTGAGGCGCCGGACCGCCCAGCTCAGATGCACGAAGTGTGGCTCGGAGGGATGCGTCATGGGATGCATTCCCAGCTCCTCGGGCAGCCGGTTTCCCTTGCGGGTGTTGCACGGCGAGCAGGCGGTGACCACGTTGGTCCAGTCATTCGTTCCGCCCCGCGAGAGTGGAATCAGATGATCGCGTGTGAGCGACTCGCGCGGCTTGAGCTCCGCGGCGGAGCGACCGCAGTACTGACAGCGGTAGCGGTCACGCGCGAAGAGAAACGTGTTGGTGACCTGTCGGCGGAACCGACGGGGTACGTGAATGAACCGGACCAGCCGGATCACGGCGGGTCTGGGCAGCGTCAGACGTTCGGAGTGGACGAAGCGGCCGGCATCCGCTTCGACAATCTCCGCCTTGCCCTCCAGCACGAGCCGCAGCGCGCGCCGCATGGGCACCAGGGTGAGCGGTTCGAACGACGCATTCAGCGCCAGGCAACCGGCGACCACGGGATCCTCCCTTGCCGCATACAGAAACTCCCGCCGTTGTTCCAGGCGGGAGCGGGGCAGCTAGCGAAACGCCATCCTCATCCCCGGACGCCGGGCGGCTGCGGCGTCCACGCTCCGTTCTACACTGACGACACCGATGATGTGCCGCAACCCCGCGTGATCCGAGGACAACGCGACGGCGGGCAGGCCGTTCATCGTGACGCCGGCACCGCGACCGGCACCGGCGTGAGCCAGCCGTAGCGGTCGTCGATGGTCCCGGTGGCGATCCCCATGTACTGCTCCTGGATCGCCAGCGTGATGGGACCGGGACGACCCGCCCCCACCTGAATGTGATCCACGGAACGCACCGGCGTGAGCTCGGCGGCGGTTCCGCTGAAAAAGACTTCGTCGGCCACGTAGAGCATTTCGCGGGGAATGACCGCCTCGCGCACCTCGTAGCCGAGGTCGCGCGCGATGCGGATCACGGAGTCGCGCGTGATTCCCTGCAGGATGCCGGCGGAGAGCGGCGCGGTGAATACGGTCTCGTCCCGCACCACGAAGAGATTCTCCCCGCTGCCTTCCGCCACGTAGCCGGCGGAGTCGAGCATGATGCCCTCGGCGTAGCGGTCGAGGCGTGCTTCCATCTTGGAGAGCTGCGATCCGAGATAGTTCCCGCCGGCCTTGGCGAGTCCGGGAATCGTATCGGGAGCCGCGCGACGCCAGCTCGACACGCAGACATCGACGCCATTCTGCAGCGCATCGTCGCCCAGGTAGTGTCCCCACTTCCACGCGATGATGTACGTCTCCACCGGCACATCCATGGGATAGACACCCATCTGCTCACCCGTGCGCACGACGACGGGGCGCAGGTAGCACGCCCTCACGTCGTTCGCCACGACGGTATCCACGCACGCCTGCGCGAGCGTGTCCACGCTGTGCGGGATCGGCATGCGGTAGATCTTGCACGAGTCGTGCAGGCGGCGCATGTGGTCGTTCAGGCGGAAGATGGCCGGTCCGTTGGGCGTGGCGTAACAGCGCACCCCTTCGAAGACGCTGGAGCCATAGTGGACGACGTGACTCATGACGTGAATCGTCGCGTCGGCCCATGGGACGAGCTGGCCGTCGCGCCAGATTGTTGTGGTTCGGCCGGACGGGGGGGAGGGCATGGATAGATGATAGCGGCGGGACGGGAGGGCGGGAAGTCGCCGCGCCGCACTAGACGAGGCGCTGCCCCCTCACAGTGACCAGTACCGCCCGTCGATCAGCCAGGCCAAAGATCAGAAGCGCGACGGGGTCCGCATCCGGCATCGATTCCGGGAGTGCGAAGGCGGCGAGATCCGCATCCTTGCCGGGCTCAAGGGAGCCGACGCGCGCGTCGAGACCCAGTGCGCGCGCGCCGCCCAGGGTGAGCAAGTGAAGTGCTTGCGTCGCCGGGAGCACGTCGGGGCGATGCGTGCGAGCGCGCTGTGCAAGCACCGCAGTGCGTGCCTCGTCCAGCAAATCCATGCGATCGTTGCTCGCCATCGAGTCGGAGCCCAGGCCAACGGGTATGCGGGCGTCGAGAAGTTCCATCAGCGGCGCGATCCCATGCCCGAGTTTCGCGTTCGAGATGGGGCAGTGCGCCACGGTCGCGCCTGCATCCGCAATGGCGCAGCGATCGGCTTCGTCCGCGTGAACGCAGTGAATGAGGAGCGGCCGCTGGTCGAGCACGCCGACACGACGAAGCAGCTCCACCGGCGTGCGGGCACGGGGCGCCACGGGGATGCCGCGCCCGCGCAGGGCATCGGCGAACGGTCCCTTCCCCTGAGACACGAACGCGCACTCCGCATCGCTCTCGGCAATGTGCACGGCAATCGGCCGCCCCGAACGCGCGACGAGCGCGAAGAGGGGATCGGACACGGTGTACGGCGCGTGCGGCGAGACGCCAACGCGCTGGAGATCGGTCTCGAGCGGTTCGAGCGCAGCCAGCTTCTCACGCAGTCCTGTCGCAGCCGCAGCAACCTGCTCTGGATCGGCCGACGGACAGAACACTTCCTGGTACATGATGCCGCGCACGCCGGCGTCGCGCATTGCGGCCAGCGCCACACCGGAATCGCACGTGTCGGCGAACGTCGTCACGCCCGCGCACACGCCTTCGGCGATGCCGAGTCGCGCTGCCTCGGCAAAGCGTTCGCGCGTCATCAGTGTCGTCTTCAACTGCTGGAGCCGCACGATCCACTCGCGAAACGGCAGGTCGGCGATGAGCCCGCGGAGCAGCGTGAGTTCGAGGTGGGTGTGCGCGTTGACCAGCCCGGGTACGATGATCGCCCGCCCGAGGTCGCATGACTCGCCGTGGGGTGCACTCGCCCGCGGTCCCACATACACGATACGCCCTCCGGATTCCGCCACCGTGCCATCCTGGATGGGCGGCGCGCTCACCGGCGCGATCCAGCGGGCGTGATAGCAGATCATCGCGGAGGCTTGTGCGGCTCCGGGATGTGAAACGGATCTGGTACGCGGGCGCTGTCGCGCCTGGGTCGCAGCGGCTGCACCGGCTGCGGGGGCGGAAAGACCGATGGCGGTCGCAGCGAATCGGGGCGCGGCCCCGTGTTGAACGCATTGTGCACGTTGCACTCCTGCGTGGGCTCGGTACCGGGGATGAAGTACTCGGTGACGACGACGCTGTCGGGACAGAAGGGATTGCGCAGCATCGCGGTGGTCCGGTCGATATCGAGCGCCAGGAGATCGTCGGGACGCGGCCAGTCGGGCGGCGTGGGGCGACGCCGGTACGCTTCGGTCATGAACGAGAGCCAGGCCGGCGCCGCGAGGCGGCCGCCCTGCGCGTTGGACATGATCTTCTGCGGGCGATCGAACCCCATCCACACACCCGCCACCAGGTCCGGTGTGAACCCAATGAACCAGACATCGGTGCCGTCGTTCGTGGTGCCGGTCTTGCCGCCCGCGGGCACGTGAAATCCGGACGCCCAGACGCTCGCCGCCGTGCCGCGCCGCACCACGTCCTTCAGCATGTCCACCATGAGCCACGATTCCTCAGGTGTGAGCACGTTGGTGCGCTTGGGTGTGTCGTCGTAGAGCACCTTGCCCGATGCGTCCTCCACCCTGAGGATGCCGGTGGGCAGCGTGCGCACGCCGAGCGTGGCGAAGACGTCGTAGGTCGAGATCATCTCGAGCGGGTACACATCTGCCGACCCGATGTGGATGGACGGATAGGGCGGGATGGGCGTGCTGATGCCGAGCCGGTGCGCCATGTCGATCACGTTCTGTTCGCCGAGTTGCATGCCCAACCGGATCGTCGCGAGATTGCGCGACCGATAGAGCGCGCGACGCATGGGCATGATCCCTTCGAACTTGAGATCGTAGTTCTGCGGCGTCCACATGCCGCCGCCGACCTGTGGCAGCGAGAGCGCCGAATCGTTCACGAGATAGCTGGGGGGAAGTCCGTTGTGAATGGCGGTGGCGTACACCACGGGCTTGAATGTGGACCCGGGCTGCCGCAGCGCCTGCGTGGCGCGGTTGAACTTGGAGTCATCGAAGTCCCGCCCGCCAATCATCGCGCGCACCGCACCGGTGCGCGGATCCAGCGCCACGAATGCATCCTGCAGGTAGGGCGAATTGGCCGTCCCGGCATCACCCGCGGCGCTCCGCGCCACGTACTGCTCGTATGTCACGTGCCGGAACTTGCCGTACTTGCCCGACTCGATCGCGCGCATCTGCTGCTCCACGTTGCGCTCCGCGGTGAGCTGCAGGTCGATGTCGAGCGTCGTGTAGATCTTGAGGCCATCCGTATAGAGGCGCGAGCCGAACTGGTCCTCGAGCTGCTTGCGCACCCATTCGACGAAGTAGGGGGCCAGCTCGCCCGATTCCTCCTTGCTCGCGAGCCGCAGCGGATAGGACTTGGCCAGTTGCGCATCCGCATCGCTCACGACGCCGGCGCGTCGCATGAGCTCGATGACCGTATTGCGCCGCTGGATGGCACGATCGGGAAAGCGACGCGGGTTGTAGCGCTCGGGGGCCTTGGGCAGCGCGGCGAGCGTGGCGGCTTCCGCCAGATTGAGGTCGCGGACGGATTTCCCGAAGTAGCGCTGCGACGCCGTCTCCACACCGTAGGCCCCGCCACCCAGATTGATCTGATTGAGGTACAGCTCGAGGATCTTGCTCTTCGGATAGAGCGCCTCGATCTCACGCGCGACCCTGGCTTCCTTGAGCTTCCGGGTGAGTGACTTCTCGCGACTCAGCTTCTGCGGGAAGACGTTGCGCGCGAGCTGCATGGTGAGCGTCGAGAAGCCTTCGGCGTAGCCGCCCGCGCGGATGTTGTGCACGGCGGCGCCAAGCGCGCGAATCCAGTCCACTCCGTGGTGCTCGTAGAAGCGCTTGTCCTCGGTAATGATGAACGCTTCCTGCACGGTCTTCGGGATGTCCGCGAGCTTGACGAGCGTGCGCCGTTCGAGTCCGAGCTCCGCGATGAAGCGTCCGTCGGCGGCATAGAGCTTGGACGTCTGCTTGGGCGTGAAGACTTCCAGGCGGTGCGGATCGGGACAACTGGTGCCGCGACACACGAGTGTCCACGACGCCCACGCGAATCCCACGACGAACATCAGCAGGAAGATCCCGCCCAGCATCACGATGCGCGTGAGGCGCGGCCGCTCCCGCCAGAAGCGCGGCGAGAAGGGCAGATCAGCCATGGAACGCGGCGGCGGCGCTCACACCGGCGTACGATGAGCGGGACAATGCATGCATCATGATGGGGATCGAGAAGCTAACCCGACGCGCGGAACGCGGCAACGCGCGCAGGTGACAGCATCCCCGGCCATCCCTATCTTTGCGCCATGTCTTCCACGACTTCGGTACTCGACGAACTGGCCTGGCGCGGCCTCGTCTATCAGCACACCGATGGGCTCGCGGAGCGGCTGGGCACCGGTCCCATTGCGGCCTACTGCGGCTTCGATCCGACCGCACCGAGTCTGCACGTCGGCAACCTGGTCCCGGTGATGGGACTCGCCCATCTGCAGCGCCACGGCCATCGGCCCATCGCGCTCGTGGGCGGCGGGACGGGCATGATCGGTGACCCGAGCGGGAAGAGCGCGGAGCGGCAGCTCCATACGCGCGAGATCGTCGAGGCGAACGCGCGGGCGATTCGCGCGCAGCTCGAGCACTTTCTCGATTTCACAGGCGCGAACGCGGCCCTCATGCCCGACAATGCCGAATGGCTGCTGTCACTGGGCGCGGTGGACTTCATGCGCGACGTGGGCAAGCACTTCACCGTGAACTACATGATGCAGAAGGAGTCGGTGAAGGCGCGCATGGACGCCGGCATCTCGTACACCGAGTTCAGCTACATGCTGCTGCAGGCGTACGATTACCTGGAGCTGCACCGGCGGCACGGTGCCACGCTGCAGATTGGCGGGAGCGATCAGTGGGGAAACATCACCGCTGGCATTGAACTCATCCGGCGCGTGGCGGGCGCCGAGTCGCACGCGCTCACGCTGCCGCTGGTGACAACGGCCGCGGGCGCGAAGTTCGGGAAGACGGAAGCCGGCGCCGTGTATCTCGATCCCGCCCGCACGTCGCCGTATCGCATGTACCAGTTCTGGATCAACACGGACGATCGCGACGTGGGGAAGTACCTGCGCTATTTCACGCTGCTCGCCCGCGCGGACATCGAGGCGCTGGACCAGACCGTGCGCGAGCATCCCGAGCGGCGCGAGGCACAGCAGGCGCTGGCCCGCGACATGACCTCACGCGTGCACGGCGCCGATGCGGAACGAGCGGCCGAGGAGGTGTCCACGCTGCTCTTCGGGAAGCGCGATCCGCGCGAGCTGTCCGCGGCGGCGCTCGAGGCGCTCATGCGCGAGGTGCCGTGCGTGGAGGTGGCGATGCCGGAGCGCGGCGCCTTCGACACGCTGGATCTGTTCGTGTCAGGCGGACTCGCCGCCTCACGAGGCGCAGCGCGCCGGCTGCTGGAACAGGGCGGCCTGAGTGTGAACGGAAACCGGCTGGGCGCCGACGCGCGCACCGTCGTGGCGACCGATGCGTTGGGCGGTCGATATCTGCTGCTCCGCAAGGGCGCGAAGGAGTACTGCCTGGTGAAGATCCGCGGGTGAGTGAAGCACGGCATTCTTCTGATCGTTACGCCTGATTCCAGCCCGGCGGTAGACTTCGGCATCCCTGCAAGTAGTACTCGACATGCCGAAAGGCGGACGCGGCGTCAGCCGCTGACCGTGGCGGACTCCGCATCGTCCGGATCGCGAACCGGCACGGCCGTCAGCTGGTCGTTCCGCACCTCCCCCTCCCGCCCCCGATACCAGTAGGCCACCAGCGCCACGAACAGCCCGACGAGCACGCAGCTTCCCACGCGCCAGCCAATGGCATCGAAACTCCATGCCTGCGCCAGTGCCCGGATGCCCGCATAGAACGCGAGCGCGAGTCCGGCGATTCGCGCGACCCGATGCCCATGATGCCGGCCGTAGAAGATCGCGGCGACACCGGCGAGTGCATAGAACACGATGAGCAGGAACGTCGCGATATCCGCGGCGAAGGCGCCGGCAAGCTCGCGCTGAATCCAGACAAACGCGGCAATCGCGGGCATGGCGTCGAGCGTGGCGCGCGCCAGATCCGCGTCACCGGCACCGGCCGGCGCACTCCAACCATTCCGGAGCTCACGCGCGAAGAGCCACCACGCCGCCGTAACCGCGAGCGCGGCCAGCGAGGGCAGCGTCAGGAAGGGCGGGAAGGCATAGCGCACGCGCTCATCCAGCAGTGCCATGGCCCAGATTGATCCCACGCCAAGCACGACGGTCACCGGCCACATGAGCGCGGCGGCGTGGACACGTCGCATGACATGCGCAAAGATCATGGCGTGAAGGGCGAGCACCATGACGCAGAGCTCGGGCATGCGGTGCAGCCCCAGGAGCACGACGACGGCACTCGTACCG
>DATNDS010000154.1:0-2207 GCA_035553215.1 Gemmatimonadaceae bacterium | reverse complement strand
GGTGAACGCCATGCTGGATTCGTTCACGCCGCTCGGCGGCCTGGTCCCGATGGTCAACATCCAGCTGGGCGAGCTGATTTTCGGCGGAGTCGGCTCGGGGCTGTACGGGATGCTCATCATGGTCGTGCTCACGGTGTTCATCGCCGGCCTGATGGTCGGCCGCACGCCCGAATATCTCGGCAAGAAGATCCAGGCGCGCGAAATCCAGATGGCGATGTTGTACGTGCTGGCGCTCCCGGCAACGATCCTGCTGCTGTCGGCCGCCTCGAGCGTGCTCCCCGCCGGCCTCGCGGGTGTGCACAACAGCGGACCGCACGGGCTCTCTGAAATTCTCTATGCGTTCACGTCCACGACCGGCAACAACGGGAGCGCGTTCGCTGGGCTCACGGGTGCGACGCAGTACTACAACGCCATGTTCGGCATGTCGATGCTCATCGGGCGCTTCGCACTGATGGTCCCGGTGCTGGCGTTGGGCGGCTTTCTCGCGGAAAAGCAGCCGGTGGCACAGTCCGCCGGTACCTTTCCGGTGACGACTCCACTCTTCGTGGTCCTGCTCGTCTCCGTCATCCTCATCATTGGTGCGCTCACGTTCTTCCCGGCGCTGGCGCTGGGGCCCGTGGTCGAGCACTACCTGCTGATCAGCGGCCGGCTCGTCTAGCATGACCACACTCCGGCGCCCGTTGTTCGACCCTCCCATCGTCGTCCGCGCCACGCACGAAGCCGTGACGAAACTCGATCCACGCCACATGGTGCGGAATCCGGTCATGTTCGTGGTGCTGCTGGGGAGCGTGATCAGCACGATCGCGCTGGGCCTCGACATCGTGCGCGGCCGCGGCGCCATCGGCTTCACGCTGCAGCTCGTGGTGTGGCTCTGGTTCACGGTACTTTTCGCGAATTTCGCGGAGGCAATGGCGGAAGGGCGGGGCAAGGCGCAGGCGAACACGTTGCGCGCCGCGCGCACGCACACCACAGCCCGCCGACTCGACGATCCCTCGGACAAGCTCTCGGCCGAGGCCGTGCCCGCCGATGCGCTTCGCCGCGGTGACTACGTGCTGTGCACGCCGGGTGACATGATTCCGGGCGACGGCGAAGTGGTGGAGGGGGTCGCGTCGGTGGATGAGTCGGCGATCACGGGGGAGTCGGCGCCCGTGATCCGCGAATCCGGCGGCGATCGCTCAGCCGTCACCGGCGGGACGCGCGTGCTCTCGGATTATCTCGTGATCCGCATTACCGCGAATCCGGGGGAGACATTCATTGACCGCATGATCGCCCTCATCGAGGGCGCGCAACGCCGGAAGACGCCCAACGAGATCGCGCTGACGATCCTGCTCTCCGGCCTCACGATCATCTTTCTGCTCGCGGTGGCGACGCTCCAGCCGTTCGCGATGTACTCAGGCGGCCGCGTGCCGGTCACCGTGTTGATCGCGCTGCTCGTCTGTCTGATTCCGACGACCATTGGCGGATTGCTGTCCGCCATCGGCATTGCCGGCATGGATCGCATGATCCAGCAGAACGTCATCGCGATGTCGGGGCGCGCGGTGGAAGCGGCCGGCGACGTGAACACGCTGCTGCTCGACAAGACGGGCACGATCACGCTCGGGAATCGTCAGGCGGTGGAGCTGATCCCGCTGCAGGGCGTCGCGCCGGAGCGGCTCGCGGATCGCAGCCAGCTGGCGTCGTTGCCGGATGAGACGCCGGAAGGGCGCAGCATTGTCGTGCTGGTGAAGAACCGATTCGGCCTGCGCGGACGGACGCTGGCCGAGGGGGGACAGCTCTACGCGGCCGATGGACACAAGGAGGCGGAGTTCGTCCCGTTCACCGCGACGACACGAATGAGCGGTGTCAATCTGCATACGCGGTCGGGCACTGTAGAGATTCGAAAGGGAGCCGCGGATGTGATGGCGCGCTGGGTCGTCGAACACTGTGGCGACGTTCCGCCGGAGCTGCGCGGCATGGTCGAGCGCATCGCGCGCGGCGGGGGCACGCCACTCGTCGTGGCGGAGCTCGAGAATGGCGTCGCGCACGCGCTCGGCGTGCTGCATCTCAAGGACGTGGTGAAAGGCGGGGTGCGTGAGCGCTTCGACCGGTTGCGCGCCATGGGCATCCGCACCGTGATGATCACCGGCGACAATCCCCTGACCGCGGCGGCCATCGCGCAGGAAGCGGGCGTGGACAGCTTTCTGGCGGAGGCCAGACCGGAGGACAAG
>DATNDS010000153.1:0-6505 GCA_035553215.1 Gemmatimonadaceae bacterium | reverse complement strand
TCGGGGCGCGTCTCCAGGACAAAGGTCGTCGCCTGCGACCAGAGCTCTCCATGGTCCGGCAATGCCGTGCCGCCGTACGCGCCAATTCCTGTGGGCAGCGTGCAGGCCGCAATGGTTGGGAAGCATTCGTCGTACCCGCCGCTGTCGCCCGCCTCGGCGAACGATGCGCCGTCCTCCGGTGCGTGATACGGGATGTGCGGATTCTGCCAGAGCCACTTCCGTCCGCCGAATTCGAGCGACGCGATCTTGCCGCCCAGCGCCGGGATGATGACGACCTTTGCCCCGCCGGCGGTCAGTTCCGCCGACCCGACGGGGGGCGCGCTGGCGTCGCTCACAACAGCGTCGCGGGATCTGTCCCGCGCGTGGCGAAGATGCGCGCGATGGCGTCGCCGATCTTGTTGTTGGGGGTGCTCGCGCCGGCGGTGATGCCCACCTGCACCGCACCCGAATCCGGCAGCCAGCGCGCGACCTCGATCTCCGCGCTCCGCCCGATGGGCTTGTGACGGATCACGCCGCGCTCCACATCCAGGCACGTCGCGTCCTCCACGTGATACGTCGTCACGTGTTCGGCGCAGATGGCGGCGAGCGAGATCGTGTTGCTCGAGTTGTAGCCGCCGATCACCACCATGGCGTCCAGCGGCTCGCGCAGCAGATCCTTCACCGCATCCTGCCGCTCCTGCGTCGCGCTGCAGATGGTGTCGAAGCTGCGGAAATTCGCCGTGCGATACTCCACCCCGTGTGCGCGCTCCATGGCCTGACTCACCTCGGCGGCAATGGCCAGCGATTCGCTCGCAAGCATCGTGGTCTGATTGGCCACGCCAATGCGGCGCAGGTGCACATCCGGATCGAACCCGGTCGAGGCCGCGTGCGCGAACCGCGCGAGGAAACTCTCGCGGTCGCCACGCCCCTCGATGTAGTCGCACACCTGGCGCGCCTCCGCCATGTCACGCACCACGAGAAAGGCGCCGCCGGGGTGCTTCATGGCCTGTGACGCCGTCGCCCGCGTCTCCTCGTGATAGTGCTTGCCGTGAATGAGCGACGTGTAGCCATCGCGCGCGTACCCTTCCACGCGCTTCCACACGTTGAGCACGGAGCCGCAGGTGGTATCCACCAGCACGCAGCCAATCTCCCGCAGCGTCTGGAAGTCGTGAATGGTGACGCCGAACGCGGGAATGAGCACCACATCATCGGCCGCCACGCGCGAATAGTCGAAGCCGTCCGCGCCCGGCATGAGAATCTCGACCCCCATGGCGCGCAGCTTGGCGTTCACGTGCGGATTGTGGATGATCTCGCCGACCAGCACCACGCGCCGTCCCGGAAACTTCGCGCGCGTCTGATAGGCGTAGTCCACCGCGCGCTCCACTCCGTAACAGAAACCGAATTCGCGCGCGAGGTGAACGGTCGTATCCCCCGCCGTGAGCGCGTAGCCGTTCTCACGCAGCAGGTCCACGAGCCGCCCGGAGTAATCCGCGTCGAGTGTCCCCTGGACCTTGAGCCCGAATCCCTTGCGGAAGTAAGTGCTGGCGTTGCCGTCCGACATGGGTAAGGAATGTAGCCTCTGCCGGCGGCACGTGCTAAGGATCCTCGCGTCGCCGCATTGCCGACGCGCGCGGAGTTGGGGGACGGGCGGTACCGGGATCGGGTGGCAGGCAGGGTTCGCAGGGCCGGCAGTAGTGAGACAGGATTTTCGGGATTGACCGGATTGACAGGGTTGCTGGGAGCCGAACTTCCCACTGCCGGTCCGTTCACCGAATGACGGCAACTGGTTTGGGAAGGGCGCCCGTGAAAATCCTGTAAATCCCGTCAATCCTGAAATCCTGTCCCGCACTCAGCAGGGCTGCGATATGCTGCTCGCAACCGCGGATGAATCGTACTGCCTCTAAGTCCTGTCCCGCCAAAGCACTGAGAGCCGGTTACGCTCGGACGCCTGGACCGCGAATTCCCGGCGTACTCAGGGCCCGTTTCCGACACCAGCCGGCCTCGTTACCATCCAAGGCATGATCGACCAGCCGGGCGAAGCACCGCCACCACTGCTGCGCCCGCGAGCCATCGCGAAGGGTGACGCGATTGGCGTGGTTGCGCCATCCTACGCCCCCCGGCCAGGCTGGCTTGTGCGCGGCGTGAAAGCACTCGAGCACGTCGGCTTCAGCGTGATCCTCGACCCCGAAATCGGGCTCGGCCGCCGCTTCAAGCGCACAGAGGACGAACGCCGCGCGGAAAACTTCATGGGCGTCTGGCTGGATCCGCGCGTCAAGGCCGTCATTGGCGGCACGGGCGGCTACGGCGCGGTGCGCATGCTCCCCTATCTCGAGCCCGAGATTTTCCGTCGCAACCCCAAACCCTTCGTCGGCTACTCGGATATCACGGCGCTGCACCTCTGGCTCATGCGGCGTGCGGGCCTGCGCGTCTTCCACGGCCCCACGGTGGACGACATGATCCCCAGCGTGCGCGATCCGACCATGGCATCGCTCATCAGCGCAATTACGACACCGCGTCCCGCCACGAAAATCGGCAAGGGATTCGCGCGCGTGCTGCGCCCCGGGCGGGCAACGGGACGGCTCATTGGCGGCAACCTCTCGCTCGTGCAGCAGACCATCGGCACCCCGTACGAGGTGGACACGCGCGGCGCTATTCTCTTTCTCGAGGAGACACGCGACCCGATGAGTGTGCTCGACGAGCACCTCGTGCACCTCCGCCACTCGGGGCTGCTCCGCGGCGTGAAGGGCGTGGTGTTCGGCCAACTCTCGATTGACCGCTCCGAGGAAGATGAGTTCGAGGACTTTCTGCTCGACCTGGTATCGGACCTCGACGTGCCCGTCATCGCCGATTTCCCGGCCGGCCATGAGGTCCCGAATCTCACCGTTCCGCTCGGCACCGACGTCGAGCTCGTCGCCGAAGAGAGCGCGGGATGGATCACGTATCGGGAGGATGCGCTGGAAGCGGTCGCTGGTTGAACGACGGTAGCTGGTTGCTGGTTGCTGGTCGCTGGTTGCTGGTCAAAGGGGTCAGAGTCGATTGATGGACTTATCCATCAATCGACTCTGACCCCTTTGATCCGACCAGCAACCAGCAACCAGCCACCAGCTACCAGCCACCAGCAACCACCCCCCTCGCCTCTTCACACCCCATCACGTACGGCTCGACGGCCTGCCGCACGGCGTCGGGCAGCGGGCGCTTCCCGAACGTCGCGCGCGATACGCACACAAGCACCTGATACGCCGCGGCGTGCAGCGTCGAGCCGTCCGCGCTCATCACATCGAAGTTGATCGTCAGCGACGTGCGTCCCGCCTGACTGAAGTAGGTCACCACCTTGAGCCGGTCGTCGAGCCGCGCGGGCACGTAGAACTCGGTGTGCATGACCTTCCGCGGCAGCCACATGTCATACGTCTCGAACATGTCGCGAAAGGGCAGGCCCACCGCGCGGAAGATCTCCGTCTCCGCGATCTCATAGAAGCGGATGTACGCGCCGTAGCAGATGATGCCGGCGAGATCGATGTCGCCCCACCGGACGTACTCGGAAACGATGAACGGAGCTTTGGCCATGAGATCGCGGCAAGAGAAAAGGCGCCGGGCTCGGCGCACACAGACGACAGGATAACCCAGTGCGGTCCCGCCCGCACGTTCCCGGGTGCGTCGCATCACTCGCGTAGCCAGGCCGTCGCCGGACAGCTTCCCTCTCCGCGGATCGCTTCGTAGGTTGGAATGGTACCCGGAGCTCCGCATGGCAGACGATCCACACATCTCGCGACGCACCTTCATGCGCTCGGGCGCGCTGGCGCTGGCCGGCGCCACGCTCGGCGCCCGCACGCTCGGTGCGACGCCGCGTGCGACCGGCCCGGGCGACGATGACATGCCCGACGCCGTCAGGGCGCTGCTCAAGAAGCGGTTCGGCTCGCGCACCATCCGGAACGCACACGTGAGCCTCGACCTCCCCGAAGTCGCGCCCGATGCGCGCGAGGTGCCCATTTTCATCGAGACCGATCTCCCCATGGAGGAACGGCACTACGTGAAGACCGTTCACCTCATCGTGGACCACAACCCCGACATCTACCTCGCGGGATTCAACTATACGCCCGCCATGGGCGCCGCCTCGATCGACACGCGCATCAAACTGCGCCGCAGTACGCACGTACGCGCCATCGCCGAGACGAACACGGGCGAGCTGTACGGCGTCACGAAGTTCGTGTACACCACCCTCAACGGCTGCGTGTGATGTCCATCGCGATCGGTGATCCCCGCGTGCTGCTCCCCGCACAGATCGCGAAGGACGCGGTGATCTATGTGCGCGCGCTCATCACGCACCCCATGGCCACGGGGCTCGCGCGCGACGCGGACGGGCATCCCATCGAACCGCATTTCATCAACGACGTCGTCATCCGGTACGCCGATGCGGACGTGGCGCACTTTACCTGGACGAGCGGCATCAGCAAGGACCCCTACATCGCCTTCCCGCTGCGCGCCACGCGCGAAGCGCCGCTCACCATCACGTGGAAGGACAACGAAGGCGGCGTCTTTCATCAGACGGTTGACGTCAGGTTCACGGCGTAGACCACATGTACGGTCGCGCTGCCCGGGCATCAGCACGCCGGGGCGCGCGCCGACCCGGTTCGCGCCCGCGATTGCAGTCATCCTTGCCCTTTTGCTCCCGCTGGCTGGCGCCGCCAGTGCGCGGGCGCAGAGCACGAACACCAACGCGTCCCCCTCGCACACAACCTCACGCGACTCGCTCGTGCCCGCGTCACTCACCGCTGACTCCGCGACACGAGCGGCGCTCGCCAGCCGTCTGCCGCGCGAACGGTTCGACACCGTCCGCGCCTTTCCGCTGCGTATGCTCGCGCCCGGCGCATACGCGGTCATGGGCGATTCCGGCATGGGCTCCGAAGGACGCTCCAACGCCGGATTCATCGTTGGAAACGACGGCGTGATCGTCGTGGATGCACTCGCCAGCCCCGGTCAGGCCGAGGTGCTGCTGCGCACCATCCGCACGGTCACGTCGCTCCCGGTCAGGTGGATGATTCTCACGCACCATCATCCGGATCACACCTTCGGCGCGATTGTCTTCAAACGACTGGGTGCCCTGATCATCGCGCACCCCGACCGTCGTACGCTCGCCGCGGCCGACGGTGATGATGCGCTCGCCAGCGCCTGGACCGGCGTGATGGGACTCCGCCAGATGCAGGGCTTCGCGTACGCGGATGTGCCCGACGTCTCCGTCACGCATGACACCACGTTCGTGCTGGGCGGTCGCACGATCACGCTCATCCATCCGGGCACACCGCACACGGCGGGTGATCTCATGGTGTGGCTCCCCACCGACCGCGTGCTCTATGCCGGCGACGTGCTCGTCGAAGACGGCGTCACCATGGTCGTGGACGGCAACTCCACCGATCTGCTCGGCGCACTCGACAGGATCAGCGCGCTCCGTCCGCGCGCGGTGATGCCCGGACACGGCGGCGTTCCTGCGGATCCCGCCGCGCTGGTGTCGCTCACGCGCTGCTACATCCTGTCGCTTCGCCATACGATGCGCGACGACGTGGAGCACGGGGTACGCATGGGGACCGCGCTGGAATCGCTGCCGCCGGCCGATCGCGACCGGCCCGTCTCCCGGTATTCGCGCATGCGTCGCAACGCTGTGCGGGTGTTCACCGAAATGGAGCACCAGTTCATGGAGGGCACCATGACGCCCGCGGCATTGTCCGCGGAAGCGAAGGAGCGCGCGCAATGCCCGTGAACCTTCACAGAGCCAATCCGTTCGTGTTCGTCGGGCAGCGCCTCTGGCTCGACTTCGTGAATACGCTGGCCGGTTCGCGCGATGCGCCCGACGACATGCTGCATGATGCGGGTGCGCTGGTGCGCTGGCTTCAGGCCGCAGGCGTCCTGGACGCCGAGCGCAGCGCGGGAATGCTGCGCCGCGCACAGCAGCAGCCCGCAGGCGCCACGGCGGCCCTGGCCGACGCCCGTCGCATCCGCGCCGTGTTGCGACAGCTCGCCGAGCACGGCGCGCGCGATGCGGGGATTCGTCGCGATGTCGTGGCCGAGATCAACCGGGTGCTCGGTCGCAGCGCAGGCACACGGCGACTCGAGGAGCACGGCGACGGCAGCTTCACGCGCGCGTTCGTGCCCGGCGGCGATGCCTTTGCGGGACTGATGATTCCGATCGTCGAGTCCGCCGCGGACGCACTCGTCCAGCAGGAACTCCACCGGGTTCGCCACTGTGCTGCACGGAACTGCCAGCGCGTCTTCCAGGACACGACAAAAAACGCCGCTCGTCGCTGGTGCGACATGACGACGTGCGGCAACCGCGCAAAGGCGGACAGGTACCGGAGGAGAATAGCCGGGGTCAAAGGGATCAAAGTCGGTTCAAGGATCAAAGGGGTTCTATGAGAGCGATTGTCAAGGCCACACGCCGAGCTGGCTGAGCACTCGGCCGCGTTCGCCGTGACGATCAGCCCCATTGGGGGTGGGGGGGACGAGCTCCGCGTACGCGACGCAGTGCGCCGGACAG
>DATNDS010000152.1:0-2781 GCA_035553215.1 Gemmatimonadaceae bacterium | reverse complement strand
TCTTGAGGCCTAACGAACGTTGAAGCTGACGTACGATCTTCGGATTGCGCGCGGCTGCGACGAGCCCTTTTGTTGACTCGTACGCAGCTTATCTGGGGCATTATGCTGCAACCAGGCCAGTCCGATGGGCGTCCCTGAGAGCATCACCGTTCCGTCGTGGTTCGGCCCGATCCGCATCATCCCCGACGCGGAACTCGCCCCGGCGCGGCCGCGCGGCAAGGTCCGCGGCCGCCGCCGCTACTACCGCGCACTCCGGCGTGACGCGAAGCGCTTCGCGGTACGCCCAGAGGGCTGGTACGATTTCATGCACTGGCACGCCGACTGGTCGGGACTCGGCAATCTCCGCTGGCAGGGGCGCCACGAGCACCTCCGCGGGCTCTTCACCATGTTCCGGCGCCTTCTTGCGGAGACCGCCGCCTGGTCGACGCCGCATCAGGTCTGGCTGCGGATTGACGCGGCCGACTCGGCGCAGGATGCCGTCTTTCTACACACGCCGAATCCGAACGCAGCCAACTTTCCCTACGAGTTCCCCGGCGTGGTGTGGGATGCGCCCGTGCCCGAGCGGATGCGCGAGTTCTTCACCGATCCCGCGTGGCAGTTCGGCTGTCTTGAGGAGCGCTGGACGCTGTTCCTGGTTCAGCTGCGCCCTGCGGCATAACGAGCCACCGAGCTTGACGAGCGAGCTATTGAATGTGACGCTGCCGCGTCGCACCTTGGTGTTCGCTCGCAAGTTGGCTTGAGCGTCGGGCGTGTCCGAGTATCGTGACGGTGCTGATATGCGCTATGCGATTCTGCTTCACGACACGGTCGTCGGCCATTCGACCTTCGAGCAGCGCTTCGTGCTCGTCGGCATGGCCGAAGGACAATTCGAGCCCGCGCCTGCGTTCGAGCAGTTGCGCCCACTCCTGCCGGCGCGTGAGCACGCCACGCCGGCTGACGATGTGGACGCGGAGCGCGCGAACGAGGAGCACCTCGACCCGATGAATCCGGTGGTCGAACAGTTGCCGCTCCGAGTGGCCGATTCCGACGGCCGCGTGCTCAACGCCCGCATCTGTGGGCTCTGGGCTGACGCCGGGGAACTGGTGGTGCTCACCTCGATCAATGACGCGGCATTTTGGCGCGGGGTCGCAGAGCGCTAAGAACTGTTCACGGCCACACGCCTGACGGAGCGCCGAGCTTTACGAGTGGGCTATCGAACGCGGCGCCTGCGGCGGGTCCGCCATGTCACCGCCATTGCATGCGCATCGGCTGCGCCAAGTCGTGATGAAAGTGATACTGCCCGGCGGGACGGGACAGCTTGGCACCATTCTGGCGCATGCGTTGCACGGAGCTGGCCACCAAAAGTCGTCATCCTGAACCGCCGGCCGGCGGCGGCGCCTTGGCGCACCGTGTCGTGGGACGAGCGAACCGTCGGCACGTGTGCGGCGGAGCTGGAGGGAGCCGACGCGGTGATCAACGCTGCCTGCGTAACAATTCATTCAAGCTGACGCCGCCTCGCTATGCGGCTCAATTCCGGCGTGAGGCCGCGACATCGTTCGCACTGGAGAGGGAGCATGGAGACCTCCAACAGCTCTCCGGTATCGCTGCAACGCGTCCCATCCGGAATAATTGCGGCGGTGCGCGCGCGCTTCGCACCGGGCCAGGTTCACGTGGAATGCAGGCGCCATCTGGGCCAGGTCCGTGCTGCGCGAGGGAGCGGCATCCAGCTGGACGGCCAGAGCATCTTCGTCTATCGCGAGGCGGTGGATGCGCCGGGCCAACTGGATGTCGAATTCGGAGTCGGCGTCACCGCCCCCCCGCAGGGCCATCCTACTGCGCCGCACGTGAGCGCGTGGACAGATCCCGCTAACTGACGCATCTTGGCGTCTGACGATCAGGCGTCCACCGAAGAACCCGACGTCACGAGAAGAACCCGACGTCGCGCCGAGCACCGAGGGGGACGATGACGGAAAACGCCTCGAGCAGCGAGATGGTTCACCGCTGGTGCTCGCGTCCGGTCTTCTTCGTTGACGACGTGAACCGCGCGGCCCGCTTCTACGTCGAGAAGCTCGGCTTCGAAAAGGGGTGGCACGAAGGCGAGGGTGCTGGATCGGTCTGTCAGGTCAATCACGGAGAGTGCGAGATCATCCTCTGTGAGGACGCGACGCGTCGAGATCGAGGCCGCTTGTTCATCGAGCTCACGTCGGAGGGACTCGCAGATCTTCGCCGGGAGTTCGTCGCGCGCTCCGTTCCCACGAAGGAAACCTGGTGGGGCTACGACACGCTCCAGATCGACGATCCTGACGGTAATGAGCTGCTCTTCCCTCATCCCGACTGAGCAATACGGCAAACGATCCCTGGGGGTCACGATCGCGAGAGTGAACCGTCGCCAAGTTGCACTCTTGCTTGCTGCCGCGGCCCGGCGCCGCGAAGAATACGGAAAACCGTTCGACATCGGAGCGGATGTATGGGTGGGCGGCGCGATCATCCTGCCCGGCGTCTCGATAGGCGCGCGCGCCGTCATTGGTGCAGGCAGTGTCGTCACGCGTGACATTCCCGCCGGAGTGCCTGCGGTGGGTAACCCGTGCCGTGTCGTTCGGGATATTGCTGAATGAGTCCAGGACGGCGGTCCGGCTGTCCATGCACTCCACCTCAGAGCGAGACGATGACGAACGCTGATTCCCGGGTCACGATCCACATGGCGGCGAGCCTCGACGGCTTCATCGCTCGACACGATGGCAGCGTCGACTGGCTGGAGACGTCAGACCGCTTTGAAGGCGGCGAGGTGATGGCGCCTGAGTC
>DATNDS010000151.1:0-3638 GCA_035553215.1 Gemmatimonadaceae bacterium | reverse complement strand
ACCGCAGCAGCGGCCACTACCGGCGCAGCGGACACCGCTGTGGCGATATTGATGGTCTTCGCCATCGCCGGGCGCATGCGGTCAAGCTGGGCAAATACTGCGGCGGCATCCGATCCATCGAAGTCGTGCGGGCAGGCCTTGCCATCGTCGCCACCATCTGGTGTACCGCATAGTCCAAACGGGTCCGAGAAATTAACGGGGTCGCCGTTATTGAAGCCATAGACATTGAGCCCGCCGGCGAGCCCCAGGGGTCTTCCTGGGTGAAGCGGCCCGTGGACGGGTCATAGCTGCGGTTGCGGCGATAATACGTGCCCGTGGCATCGGCCTTATCAACGAGCAGCGTGCCCTGCCAGACGCCCTCATAGGAGCCACTGCGCGCGAAGGGGAATTCCCCGCGATCGAAAGCCACGTACGCGCCGCGGCCCGCTGAGGCACAGAGCGTATCCGCGCCCGGCGCCGCCGGGCCGCCCGTATCCAATATTGACTAGTCTGACCAGACTAGTTACAGTGGATTCATGCGAGACACCTACTCATTGTATGAGGCCAAGGCCAGGCTCTCCGCCATCATTCGCCGGGTTCGCGAAGGGCACCGGATCGTCGTCACCGTGCACGGCGAACCCTCGGCCGAGATCCGGCCCATCGCAGCCGAGTCGCCGGATCTCGGTGCGCGCCTGGCGGAACTGGTGGAGCACGGCGTGATCATTCCCGCCGTTCACCCCGTGAAACGGCTCGGCCCGATTGCTCGAAAGCCGGGCGCCCTCAAGCGCTTCCTTGATGACCGGGGCGAATGAAGGTCGCCTACGTCGACACGTCGTGCCTCGTTGCGATCGCGTTCGCTGAGCGCGGCGCAAGCACGCTGTCGCGACGCATGGCGCAATTTGACCAGCTCCTCGCCGCGAATCTTCTCGATGCAGAGATCCGATCGGTGTTCGCGCGCGAACAGGTGGTGGCGGACGCGCGCATGCTCCCTGCGCTCAGCAGGATCATCCCGGATCGGCTCCTGGACGATGAAATCGACCGGGTACTCGCCGCCGGCCATGTGCGGGGCGCGGGCTGCTGGCATCTCGCGGTCGCGCTGTACGTGGCTCCTGCGCCGGGCACGATCACCTTTCTGACGCTCGACGGCCGGCAGCGCACCGTCGCCCGCAAGCTTGGATTCCGGCTCGCGCCGGAATGACGCCGCGCGCGCCGCGCGCTGTACTCAAGGTGCAGCGTCGGCTACCCGCATTCCGAAACTCCCCCATCACTCCGCCCCTGCAGCCCCGGGTTGTACATCTCCTCCGCGTGCGCGGGCGGCCGCACGAAATTCCCCGCCGTGGTCGCCCGCGCCACGTAGCTCGCCGTGTACGTGCCCGCCCACAGCATGCGCGCGAAGTACACCACGCGATCGTCGTAGATCGCCTTGTGCTCCCACGGACTCCACCAGCCGCCGTCCCAGATTCCATAGAGCCAGCGCTGCCACATCGGGCCATCGCCCTCGCCTTCGTCCGGCGCCTCGGCGGCCTCACTCCCGGCTGACAGGAAGGGCTTGAGCGTGCCCGACGTCAGAAGACTCAGATCCACCGGTTCGAGACCCGCGGGGAGCGGATCCTCCACCGCCACGAACTGACGATCGGCCGGCACCGTCACGCGAAGACGCACGCGAATGAGATCGCCCTCCTTCACCGACGTCACCGGCTGTCCGTCGCTCAGCCGCTCGTACCAGCGCTCCACCACGATTCCCTGGATGTCCGGCGTGACGGGCGGCGCGCTCGGGATTTCTTCCACCGTGAGCGCATAGTACACGGGCCGTGCGCCCGGCGTCGCACTCAGATGCAGATGCAGCGCCACCTGTCCGTTGCGCGCCGCTTCGAGCAGACCGGTAAGCGGAACCGAATCCACGGGGTCGTTGCCGGTGGTGCGCCCCGAAAAAATCTCGCGGCCGCCCGCGCGCACGTGTACCTCACGCATTGATCCACTCGTATCCGCGAGCGCCGCCAGCGCCATCACTGCGGATGCATAGTCCTGCGTGGTCCACGCCCACCCGCGCTCGGCGCGCCCCTGCTGCAGCACCGTCTCCACGAGCCCGCCCAATAAGGGCTCGTCCGGTCGGAGTGCGAGCGAGGCCGTGAGCAGTCGCGCCGCCGGCGCCACGCGCGACGGGAACTCGCGGCCAGCGTGCGCCGAGTCGGGGAGATCCACGCGATTGCCGGCACGCGTGACCGACTTCCACGCCGCATCCACCAGCGCGCGGGCCTCCGCTCGCCTGTCCGCGCGCGATGCGACCACCTCGGCGAGGCGCACCCGGTCTTCCCACGTCATGACCGACGCGACGTCGAGCAGCGCATCCTCCGCCGACTCATCCTCTGTGTCAGCCCGCCGCAGGAAGTCCACTGCCGCCACGCGTTCGCTCAGCTCGAGGCGATGGGTCCGGCGCTCGAAGCGATTCATGCCGCCGGTGTCGATCGGAGCGTCGGCTGTGTCCCGCAGATAGTCGGAAAGTCGCGCGAGCGTCGCGCTGTCCACCGTAGCGCCGAGATCACGCGCTTCGAGCAGGAACCGCCCGGCGTACGCGCTCAGCCACGGGCTCGACCACTGGTCGTCGTCCCAGTAGCGAATGGCGCCGTCCGCGCGCTGGCGGCGCACGAGCGCATCGGCCAGCTCCTGCAGGCGCGCGCGCGGGTCGTCGCCCAGTGCGCTGGGATCGCGCTCGCGCGTTGCGCGCCACACGGCCGCGAGCGCGAGGCCGACGCTCGAGATCTGCTCGGTGCAGTCGAACGGATAGACGCGCAGCCAGTCCCAGGCGGCCAGCATGGGCGCGAGTGGCGATGTCCCCAGCCGCATCGAGAGACGCGAGCGCGCCGCATCGATGCCGGCGGGAAGCATCATGACGACGTCGCTCTCGCTGCGCACCATTCCGAGCTGCGTGTGTGCGCGCGGATGATAGTCGGGGCGCACGGCGAGGCGGGACTCCACGGCGTCTGCGTGCACGCCATCGCTGGCGCCGAGTCGTACGACCACCGTGTCGCGCGTGCTGTCGCGCGAGGGTACGGCGAAGTCGAAGCGCGCCTCGGCGCCCTTGCCCCGGGCCAGCACGATGTCGCGCCGCGTGTCGCCCAGCACCGGCATGCCATCGCTCTCGGCGCGCACCGTCACGCGCCGCACCGAGCCGTCGCGGTCGTTCACCACCGCGCCAGCCACGAGCGAATCACTCGGCCGCACGAAGCGTGGCAGCGAGGGACGCGCGACCAACGGGCGCGTGACGAGCAGCGTGGAGTCGCCGCTTCCGTATCGATCGCCGGCGCTCACCGCGACAGCCATCACGCGATACGTCGTGAGGTTGTCGGGAAGACGGGCACGCGCCACGGCGTGACCGGTGCTGTCCGTGACGATTGACGCCAGAAAAAAGGCGGTGGAGCGGAATCGGAACCGCAATGCGGGACCCGCCAGGCTGCTGTCAGTGCGCCCGCCCGCCGTCCTGGCGAGCGCGTAGCCGACACCAGTTGAATCGGTCAGAGCGGCCACGCCAGTCACGACTACATCGTTCAGCAGCATCGACTCGCCCCGGATCGTCAACGACTCTCTGGCGAGAATGGACGGAATCGCGCTCACGAGCCGGGCACCTACACCGCGCGGCTGATACAGCAGATCGAGCGGGT
>DATNDS010000150.1:0-13234 GCA_035553215.1 Gemmatimonadaceae bacterium | reverse complement strand
TGGGCGTTCGGCTGGGGTCCGCAGGATGACGTCGCCTCCATTCGCGCGATGCGCCACGCGCTCGACCTCGGCGTGAACTGGATCGACACGGCGGCCGTTTACGGCCTGGGACACTCCGAGGAGGTCGTCGGGCGGTTGCTGCGCGAGCTGCGCGCGAGCCAGCGGCCGCTCGTCTTTACCAAGTGCGGGCTCGTGTGGAACCCCCGCGATCCCATGGAACCGGCGCGGCGCATCCTGGCGCCGGCGTCCATACGCGCGGAGTGCGAGGCGTCGCTCCGGCGGCTGGGCGTGGAACGCATCGATCTCTATCAATTCCACCGGCCCGATGAGAGCGGCGTGCCGGTAGAGGATTCCTGGGGCGAGATGACGCGGCTCGTGAGTGAAGGGAAGGTGCGCGCGGCCGGCGTGTCGAACTTCACCGTGGAGCTGCTCGAGCGCTGCGAAGCGATCCGCCACGTGGACTCGCTGCAGCCGCCGTTCTCGGCGATTCGGCGCGACGCCGCCGCGGAGCTGCTCCCATGGTGCGCCGCGCACCGCACCGGTGTGATCTGCTACAGCCCGATGCAGGCGGGGCTGCTCACCGACAGTTTCACGGCCGCACGCGTCGCGTCGCTCGCGGCCGACGACTGGCGGCGCGGCGCCGAACAGTTCCAGGAGCCCAACCTGTCACGCAATCTCGCGCTGCGCGATGCGTTGCGGCCGATCGCGCAGCGTCACGGCAGCACGGTGCCGGCCGTTGCGGTGGCGTGGACACTCGCGTGGCCGGGCGTCACGGGCGCCATCGTTGGTGCGCGCTCGCCGGAGCAGGTGGACGGGTGGATCGGCGCCGCGCGCCTCGCGCTCACGACCGCCGACCTCGTTGAAATTGCCGCGGCGATTGCGCGCACGGGCGCGGGGAGCGGGCCGGCGACGCGTTGAATCCGATCCGCATCGGCGAGCTCTCGCACAGCTAGCCGGACAACGCCTGGGCACACCCCACACTCCCGCTACCGCCCCGCCCGTCGCGCGCGTCCCGCCGACTCGCGCGCCTTGAGCGTACTCTCGGCGGCGAAGAAACTCGCCTTGAGGATCGGGGCGGGCATGGGGGCGGTAGCGTAGTCAGGCACCGCATCTCTCACCGCCCGGGCCATTCGCAGCAACTCTGCGTCTCCATTGGCGTAGCCGCTGATGCGCTCCGCCGTGCGCTCGAGCACCTGGCGTGCCGCCAGGAAATCACCGCAGCGGTTGGCTTCCGTGGCTTCGGCGCGTGCGCGCGCGGCAAAGATCGCGGCGACTTCACGGTCGACCGTGCGATCGCGGGGCTGCGCGTCGTTGTCCGCATGTGTGGCAAAGCGCCACCGGAGTTCGCCCTGCGCGCCGCCCGATGTGACATCACGATGCGAGAGCGCGACGCGCGCCGTGAGATGATCATCCACGTCGCCCATGGGGAACGCGATGCGGAAGACCGCGGTGACTTCCTGCTCCGACACGAGGTCGCCGAGTTCGACGGAGAGCATGCGCGAGTCGGCGCCCATGCTCGAGCGGAACCGGTTGAGCACGTCCACCTCGGCGCCGCGCGGGACATCCACGCAGAGCACGGCGCTGCGCACGGTGACCTCGGCAGCCTCGCCCAGCTCGCTCGTGAGAATTTCCGGGATCCGGGAGGCGCCCTCCACGAAGTAGAAGTTGCCGCCGCCCTCGTGCGCCATGTCGCGCAGCAGATGCTCATTGAAATCCGCGCCCACGCCAATAGTGGACGTGATGACGCCGCGCAGGCGGAGCTCACGAGCATGGTTGGCGATCTCGCGGTGATCGGTGATGCCCTCGTTGGCGAGACCGTCGGTAAGCAGGAGACAGCGGCTTACGCCCTCGCGATCCAGGTGCGCGGCCACCTCCTCGCAGCCGTGCAGCCAGCCTCCGGCGAGATTCGTATTGCCGCGCGGGCCGACACGGGCGAGTGCGGCCAGCGCCTGAGCCCGCGCGCTGGCCGTTGCCAGCGTGGACGGCGCGAGCACATCGATGACATTGTCGTACACGACGAGCGAAAACCGATCGGTGTCGCGCAGCGAGACGAAGGCCTGCTGTACGGCCTCGCGAGCGAGGTCGAACTTGCGCGCGTCGGACATGGAACCCGATCTGTCGAGCACGAAGGCAACGTTCACGGGCAGCCGCTCCGCCCGGTGCGGCCCAGCCGGTGCGACGATGCGGGCGGTGAAGTAGCGCGTGCTGTGGGCGTGCGCACGGATGAGCGCGCGATCGGTGCGGAGCTGAAGCGTCATGGCGTCCTGGTTCGTGTCCCGTAACATGGGTGCCTCAACGATAGGGGGTGGGTCTGACTGCGATCGCTGGCTGCGCAGAGTGAGCCGGGTGGGCCGCGCACCCGATGGGCCGGCTCATGAATCTTCCGTGAGGAGGTCGCGCGCGGCGCGAAGCAGCTGTTCGAGCCGGCGGTTCTGTTCGCGCGACAGCGGCCGGCGCACGTGCAGTTCGATGTCGCTGGTGAGTCCGATGCGCTCCCAGGTGCTGCGAGATTCGACGTGGGGGCGCGGTTCTAACGTTTCGCGTGCGCCGGCGTTCGACGGCTCGGATGGCGCGGGCGCGACGGACTCGGCAACCTGCCTCGCGTTCGCGGCGTGCACGGAGAGCTCAGCTACCGCGTTCGCGAGGCTCACACGCGGGACCGGCATGAGCGGGGATGGTCCGGATGCCCCGAGCCTGTCGCGCGAAAGCACCTCGCGCACGTATTCCGCCGCCGATCGCGAGGGCTTTCTTGGTGGTGCCTCGCTGAGCACGCGGCGGACGTCGCCGTCCTTCAATACCTCGAGACGGCGGCGGATTTCCGCCAGCGGGAGATGTTCGCGCTGCAGGCGCCTGATCAGGTGCAGGCGGTCGAGATGCGCCGCGCCGTAGCGTGTCGCGGGTCCGTGCGAGTCCGGCGCGGGGAGCAGCCCCTGCTGGATGTAGTAGCGAATCGTCCGGACCGTGACGCCGGCGCGGTCGGCGAGCTGTTTGAGGTCGAACTCGAGTGGTGTCGCGGGCATGGGTGCATGTTAACAGTGCAACGTTGCACTGTCAACATGCATGCTGTCCCGCTCGCTATCAGCCCGTTGGCGCGACGCTGTTGGACGGCGTGACCTCGATGTGCAGCGGCACCGCTGTGGTTCCCCAGCGGAGCAGCAGCGTCGTGGAATCGGCGGCGACGTCCGGGAAGGTGAACGTGAGCACGTCCAGCTCGGGCGCTTGCTGCGGCTTCACGGTGAAGTGGATGTCGCGCGCCGAGGGGTCGGGACCCTGCACGTGGAAGCGCTTCCACGTGCTGCTCAGAATGACCGTCCACTGATCCTGCTGCGGGATGGTCCAGATTGAATACTTGCCCTTGGGCACAGCCTGCCCCTCGATGTGGATGTCGCGATTCACATCGATGGTGGTGGCCCAGTTGGCGCCGGGCGTCCAGGTGCTGCCGAACTTCACCACGCCGCCAATGAGATTCGTGCGACCGCGCGCCTGCGGGCGGTAGTACTCAATGGTGATGGTCGTGCCATCCACCTGCTGTTCCACCATGCCATGCTCGCTGGCCATGACCTGCGCGTGACTGCAGCAGGCCAAGGCGAGACCGAGGGCAATGACGCCCGCAAGCGCTGTCTTCACATGCACTCCTACCAGATTTTCGCCACCGAATCACGCGGGCGCACCATTGGGTCACCCGCCTTGCACGAGAACGCCTTCGCGAACGCTTCCATGTTGGAGAGCGGTCCGTTCACGCGCCAGCGCGATGGAGAATGCGGATCCACCGTGACGCGCGTGCGCAGTTCGGCCGGCCGCGAATGCTCACGGAAGCTCTGCGCGAACGCGATGAAGAACCGCTGTTCGGGCGTGAAGCCCTCGATGAGCGTCGGATGGCCGTTCTGCCCCAGCACTTTCTCCAGCGCATCGTACGCCGTGAGCGCGCCGCCGTAGTCCGCGATGTTCTCGCCCAGCGTGAGGCGCCCATTCACGTGGAAGGTGTCCACCTGGATGTAGCCGTCATACTGCTTCGCCTCGAGATCCGCCTGCGTGTTGAATGCCTTGGAATCGGCCGGGGTCCACCAGTCGGTGAGATTCCCCGCGGCGTCGAAGTGACGGCCCTCATCGTCGAAGCCGTGCGTCATCTCGTGGCCTGCCCAGCTTCCACCCAGTGAGCCGTAGTTCGCGCCGTCATCCGCATTCGGATCGAACGTCTGCGGCACCAGCGCGCCCGCGGGGAACACCATCTCGTTCTTGGTGGGATCGTAATAGGCATTCACCGTCGGCACCGTCATGTCCCACTCGGTCCGGTCCACGGGCTGCCCCGGACGGTTCACGACGCGATTCCATTCGAAGCGATCGGCGTTCGCGAGATTGAGCACGAACGGTCCGTCGGCAACCTGGAGCTTCGAGTAGTCGCGCCACTTGTCCGGATAGCCCACCTTCTCGTTCATCTTCGCCAGCTTGTCGAGCGCGTGCGCGCGCGTGGAATCCGACATCCACGCGAGCTTGAGCAGCCGCTCCTTGAACGCGGCGCGGATGTTGTCGATCACGGCCTTGGCCTTGGCCTTCGCCTCGGGCGGGAACGTCCGGGCGACGTAGGCCTGGCCCAGCGCCTCGCCAATCTCGCCATCGGTCACGCGAAGGCACCGCTTCCAGCGCGGCAGCATTTCCTTGGCGCCCGTGAAGCGCGACGTGAAGGCGAAGCTCTCCTTCACGAACGGTGCGCTGAGCCAGGGCGCGGCGTTGCTCAGCGTGTGATAGCGCAGGTACGCGCGCCAGTCCTCGAGCGGGCGATTGGCCAGCAGCGCACTTACCTTCTTCATGAACGCGGGCTCGCTCACGTTGACGGTCGTGATCGGATTCGTGACGCCCACATCATGGAAGTACGCAGCCCATCCCATGCCCGGCGTCATGGTGGCGAGCCGGCTGAGCGGCATGGGATGATCGGTGGCCTTGGGCTCGCGGCGCGCCACGCGGGGCAGTTCCGCCTTCGCCATTTCAGTCTCGAGCGACAAGACACGCCGGGCGTCGAGCACCGCGCGCGCCGAATCCTCTCCCGCGAGCGTGAACATCTTCGTCACGTGCGCGACGTACGCCTTGCGCGTGGAGTCCGACGACTTCGACGGATTGAGATAGTAATCGCGGTCGGGAAGTCCGAGCCGCGCGCGGTCGAGGTCCGCGATGTAGTGCTCGGCGTCGTGCGCGTTCACGCCGGGATAGTAGCCGAAGATGGCGCTCACGCCCGACATCTGCAGGCGCGCGGCCGTGGGAATGAGCATGGCGCGCTGCGTGACGGAATCGATCGCCGCGAGCGTCGGAGCCAGGGGCGTGAGCCCCGCCGAGTCGGCGCCGGTGGAATCCATGCAGCTCGCGTAGAATGTCCCGAGCTTGTGCTCCGTGCTCGTATCGGGAAGCGATGCGCGCTTCGCCATGGCGTCCTCGAGTACCGAGCGCACGACGAGTTCGTTGCGATCAGCCATGTCCTTGAACACGCCCGACGACGAATAGGCCGCGGGAATGGTGTCCGACTTGAGCCAGGCGCCGTTGGCATACTGGAAGAAGTCGGTGCACGCCTTTGCCGTGGTGTCCATATAGGAGACATCCACCACCTTGAGTGGCGGGAGGCTGTCGCCATGCACGGCGCTGCCGTTCGATGCGGCAGCTTTCGTGTCGTGCGACGCGGTGCACGCCGTGGACAACACGAGGAATCCGGCCGCCGCAGCGAGGTGAACGAGGGATGAAGGTCGAGGCATTGAGGGAGGGGAATCGGGGTAATGAATCAGGCCGAACGGAAAGTCTACTGCCGCTCCGGCCTTTCGCCAGACCGCGGACCAATTTCCGGGCGCACTTCCGCGATGCCCTCCCGGTGCTGCATCGTACAGGAACCGTGACACGAGACATTCACATCGCGCTGCTGCGCGGCATCAACGTCGGCAAGTCGAAACGCGTCGCCATGGGCGACCTGCGCGCGCTCCTCGAACAACTCGGCTATGGCGACGTGCGCACGCTGCTCAACAGCGGCAACGTGGTATTCAGCGGTACCGTTGGCGCCAGTGCGGCCGCAGGCGCGCGGATCGAGAAGGCGATGGCGGCGCGACTGCACGTCGCCGCGCGCGTCACGGTGATCACCGCCGCGGAGCTGGCCACGATCATCAGCGAGAACCCGCTCATCGGCACCGCCACCAATCCGTCGCGCTACATGGTGAGCGTGCTCGCGAATCCGGCTCACCGGCGCCGGCTCGCACCACTCGCCAAGCAGGACTGGCGCCCCGAGGCGTTCGCCATGGGCGCGCGCGTGGCGTATCTGTGGTGTCCCGATGGGATCCTGGCCAGCCGCCTGCACGTGGCCGTTGCCCGCGCACTCGGCGATGGAGTGACCGGACGCAACTGGGCCACCATGACGAAGCTGCATGCGCTCGTGCAGGGGCTGCCCTGATCGGCGTGCATGCGCGCTCGCGGCAGGACGCGTGCTGATCAGCGCGCGCCAGGCTCGTGCGTCAGCCGGTAGATCATGAGCGCGGCACGTTCGGTCTGCATGGGCAGCGACTCGAGGTTCACGCGTTCGCGCGGCGTATGCGCGCCCGAACCCGACGCGCCGAGCCCGTCCATACCCGCCACGAACGGCGCGACGAATGACACGTCGCCCGCGCCGCGCCGGCTGGGGTCGAGCGCCTGCACGGGGCCATAGCCGAGCGCGCGGCTCACGGAATCGTAGACGGCGAGCAGCCGGAAGTTGGCCGGCGTGGGTGACATGGCCGGGTACTCGTCCGAAAATGTGATGTCCGCGGATGTGCCGGGAAGATGGTGCGCGACGACATCACGCATCACGTTTCGCGCGCTGTCCTTCTGCGCTTCGGTAATGAAGCGCAGGTCGCCATGCACCGTGACGGCGCTCGGCACGATGTTCAGCTTGCCGCTGGCGGTGCCGCTGGTGTGCAGGGTGTCATAGGACACGTTCGCGCCGCCCACGATCACGCCCGGGCTGAACGTGAGGTACTTCTGGCCGGCGAGCCGCGTGCGGAAGCCGTCGAGAATGCGCGCCGCCTCGAAGATCGCGCCGTAGCCGGTGCCTTCGTCGAAAATGCCGCCGGAGTGCGCGGCGTGGCCGGTCACCTGGAGCAGCCAGCTGCTGGCGCCGCGCCGCGCGACGGTGGCGTTGTCCCGGCTGCCGCCCTCGAACGCGAGCGCCACATCGCTGCGCTTGCCGGCGTCAATCAGATCGCGGCGCGAGATGCTGAGCGGGCTGCCCGCGGCTTCCTCATCGCCGCTGAACGCCACGATGATGTTGGTGCTGTCGAGTGCGCCCACATCCTTGAGCGCCCGCAGTGCGCCAATGATGATGACGTCGCCCCCCTTCATGTCGCTCGATCCGGCGCCCTTGGCGGTGGTCGAGTCGACGCGCACCCACTGCTGCCCCTCGCCCTCGAAGACGGTGTCGAGATGCCCGATGAGGAGCACGCGCTTGCCGCTGCCGCCGCTGCGCTCGGCGAACAGGTGACCGGCGCGGTGCATGGATGCCGGCATGTCGATCCAGCGCGTCTGAAATCCGAGCGACGACAGTTCATCCGCGAACACCTTGCCCACGGCGCGCACGCCATCGGGGTTCATGGTTCCGCTGTTGATGTCCACGGCGCGCTGCAGCAGCGCGATCTGATCGTCGCGATGCGTGCGGATGTCGTCGCGAATGCGCGCCTCCATAGCCGAGAGCGGCAGACTCGCCGCGCCGTTCGCCGCCGGAGCGGGGGCGGGGGCTGTGGTGGGTGGTGCGGCAGCCGGTGGGCGGCAGGAAGCGAGGGAAATCGCGAGGGCGAGGGGAAGGACGAGGGGGAGGGGTTTCATGTGGCGAGGCAGGTAATGGTGCGGGAAATCTTCCCCGACCCATCACCCACCCCTTGGGAATGGGCAATCGGGAATGGGGAATGATCCACGCCCCACCGCCCCGCCCTTGGGAATCGGCAATCGGGAATGGGGAATCGTGGGAATGGGGAATGGGGGAGGCAATCCGCCCCCCACCGCCCCACCCCAATTTCATCAGAAATGGGGAATCGGCAATCTCCCACTCCCCTTCACCCCGCCCGTGGGAATCGGCAATCGGGAATGGGGAATCGTGGGAATGGGGAATGATGGAGCGGGGGAGGCGGCGGTGAAAAAAAGGCGGTGGGGTGCGGTGTGGGGAGGTCTTCCTCCCCGATTCCCCATTCCCGATTGCCGATTCCCAGGGGAAGGGCGGAGGGGCGTGGGGCGTCCTCATTGACACCGCCTGTGCTTCCTCTAACCTTTGCCCCCTGTACGAACTCCAGTGAATCGGCACGGCGATGCGGCCGGTGCCGGCCGTACGCTCCCCCCGGAGGCGTCCCACGTCCAAGAGCGATTCCGTGCGGCCACGTCGCGCGCGCAAGCAAGGTGCGTTGCAGCGGCGCCAGTCCTCGTTGCTGCGGCTCAGCGCGTCCATCGCTTCCGCGCAGAGCGAGGCCCAGGTGTGCAGCGCCGTCGTGGACGGACTGCACGACGAGGCGCTCGGCTATGATTTCCTCGGCGTCTTTCTGCGCGACGCCGATACCGGCGAGCGCGTGCTCGGCGCGTCGGTGGGCTGGGCCGACATTCCGCCCGGCATGCGGATTCCTCCTGGGCGGGGGCTGAGCGCACGGCCGCTGGTGGATGGGGAGTTGCGCTACACGCCCGACGTCACGCGGGAGCCGGCTTATGTGCCAGGTCTTTCCAGTGGCTCGGAGCTGGATGTGCCGGTGCGCGCCGGTGGCGATGTGCTGGGCGTCATCGTGGTGGAAAGCCGCGAGCCCAACGCGTTCGGCCCCGAAGACCAGGAGATTCTCACGGCGGCCGCCCAGCACGCGGGGATAGCGCTGGCGCGCATCCGGCTGCTGGCCGAGCAGCGGACACTGCTGCACGAAGAGCGCCGCCGCGCCGATGAGCGCGAGGCGCTGCTTGACACGATCGCCGACCTCTCCTCGGAACTCGAGCTGTCGCGACTGCTCGAGGCGGTGCTCAGCCGCGCGGTGACGCTGCTCGGCGCCGCCGGTGGCGAGCTGGCCACGTACGATGAGCGGAGCGGCGAGCTCGTCATCGCCGCGAACCACAATATGGTGGAAGATTCCCGCGGCACGCACTTGCGTGTGGGCGAGGGCGCAATGGGGCTCGTCGTGAGCACGGGCGAGCAGTTGATCATCCCCGACTACCAGACCTGGGCCGGCCGTGCGCCGCAGTACGCGCGCATTGACGCGCGCGCGGTGGTCGTGGCGCCGCTGCTCATCGGACGCCGCGCAGTGGGCGCGATCAACGTCTGGCACGAAGACCCGGCGCGCAGTTTCAGCGAGGCCGACCGTCGCCTGCTCAACCTGTTCGGGCAGCAGGCCGCGGTCGCGCTGGAGAACGCGCACCTGTTCACGGCCGGCCAGCGCGAGCGCCAGTACTTCGAGGTGCTCGTGCGCAACAGTCCCGTGGCAATCGTCGTGCTCGACTTTCATCACCACGTGATCTCCTGCAACCCCGCGTTCGAGCGGCTGTACGGCTACACGCAAACTGAAGTCGTTGGCCAGGACCTGGACGATCTCATCACGACGGCCGAGAACAGGCAGGAAGCGGTGTCGTACACAGTGCAGGCGTCGGAATCGCAGACCGTGCAGGGATTCGGGCAGCGGCGTCGCAAGGACGGCAGCCTGGTGGACGTCGAAGTGCTCGCGGTGCCGGTGGTCATTGATGGCGAACGTGTCGGCATGATGGGCATCTATCACGACGTGACCGAGCTGCTCAGCGCGCGACAGGTGGCCGAGGCGGCCAACGCGGCCAAGAGCCAGTTTCTGGCCAACATGAGCCACGAGCTGCGCACGCCGCTGAACGCGATCATCGGCTACAGCGAAATGCTCGAGGAGGAAGCAGCGGACCAGGGACACGACAGCTACGTCCCCGACCTGCAGAAGATCCGCACCGCGGGGCGGCATCTGCTCGCGCTCATCAATGACGTGCTCGACCTGTCGAAGATCGAGGCGGGCAAGCTCGATCTCTACATCGAGTCCTTCGACCTGCGCGAGGCCGTGGCGGAAGTGGCGACGACGGTGGAACCGCTCGTCGCGCGCAACCACAATGCGCTCGTGGTACGGTGCGCGCCCGATCTGGGCACGATGCGCTCGGATCTCACGCGCGTTCGACAGGTGCTGCTCAATCTGTTGTCGAATGCGTCGAAGTTCACCGAGCGCGGCACCATCACGCTCGCAGCGCGCCGCGAGGGGCGCGAGGTGATTCTCGAGGTGAGCGACACCGGCATCGGCATGACGCCGGAGCAGATGGGAAAACTGTTCGAGCCGTTCTCGCAGGCGGAAACGTCCACGAGCAAGAAGTACGGCGGCACCGGGCTGGGGCTCGCGATCACGCGACGGTTCTGCGGGCTCATGGGTGGCGATGTGGCGGTGACGAGCGAGCCGGGGCGCGGCACCACGTTCACCGCGCGACTGCCGGTGGATGTGGGAGAGCCGCTCTCGGCCCCCGCTGCAACGCCGCCCGAGGAACCGGCGGTCGCGCACGCCCACCGCGGAACCGGCACGGTGCTCGTGATTGACGACGATCCCGCAGCGCGCGCGATCACGCGGCGCGTGCTCGAGCGCGAAGGCTACGTGGTGGAAGAGGCCGCGGATGGTCAGACGGGGCTGCGCATGGCGAAGGCGCTGCACCCGGATCTCATCACGCTGGACGTGCTCATGCCCGTCATGGACGGGTGGGCCGTGCTCACGCGCATCAAGGCGGACCCGGCGCTCGTGCACACGCCGGTGATCCTGCAGACGATTGTCGAAGACCGGAACATGGGCTTCACGCTCGGCGCGGCGGAGTATCTCACGAAGCCCATCGACCGGAAGCGGCTGGCTGCGCTGGTCAAGCGCTACGTCGCGAGCGCAGCCGTTGGTCCTGTGCTCGTCGTGGAAGACGATCAACCCACGCGCAGCCTGCTCGCGCGCGAGCTGGGCAGGGCCGGCTGGACCGTCGCGGAGGCGGAGAACGGCCGTGTGGCGCTGGAGCGGATCGCGGAGTCGCGACCCGCGCTCGTGCTGCTGGATCTCATGATGCCCGAAATGGACGGCTTCGAGTTCCTCGACGTGCTGCGCCAGGATCAGGCGGGGCGCAGCATTCCCGTTGTTGTCATCACGGCCAAGACGGTGACGGCGGACGACCGGCACCGGTTGAATGGCGGCGTGGAGCGCGTGCTGCTCAAGCGCACGCTGGATGCCGATGCGCTGCTCACGGAAGTGCGAGCCGTGGTGGGGGCGCGGTGACTCAGACGCCCATCGTCGAGCGCACCGGCGAGTACGCGCGGCGGGAGCCGTCCAGTGGCGGCCAGCGCGAGGCCGCTCTGCTGCGCCTGAGCACGACGATCGCGGCGGCGGAGAACGAGGAGGCCATCTCCAAGGCGGTCGCCGGTGGACTACAGGGCACCGCGCTCGGTTTTGATTTTGTCGCAGTGCTTCTGGTCGACGAGGCGACTGGAGACCGCGTGCTCACCGCAAGCAGCGGTTGGGCGGGGGCGCCGGCGGGACTCCGCGTAAAGCCCGGGCAGGGATTGAGCGAGCTTCCACTCCTCGACGGCAGACTCCACTACACGCCGCAAGTCACGCACGATACCCGGTATCTCCCCACGCGCAACGAGGGATCCGAAGTCGACGTGCCGTTGCTCGTCAACCGAAAGCTGGTGGGAGTGCTGGTGGTGGAAAGCAACCGCCACCACGCGTTCGGCCCCGACGATTTCGAAGTGCTGCGTGCCGCGGCGAACCAGGCCGGCATCGCGATTGGCGGGACGCGCCTGCTGGCATCCGAGCGACAGCGCGCGGACGAACAGGAAGCGCTGCGCGCCACCATGGCGGATCTTTCCGCGAGACTGGAGCTGTCGGATCTGCTGCAGGCGGTGCTCGAGCGCGCGGTGCAACTGCTGCACGTGAGTCACGGTGAGCTTGCCACGTATGACCGCGATCGGGAGGAGCTGGAGATCGTCGCCAGCTTCAACGTTGGCAAGAGCGACACCACAGGCACCCGCATGCGCGTGGGTGAGGGGGCCATGGGCCACGTGGCGCTCACGCGCGAACCGCTCATCATTCCAGACTACCTGAAATGGGCGTCGCGATCGGACCAGTACGCGCAGGTCGAGTTCCACGCCGTGATGGTGGCGCCGCTGCTCATGGGTCGGCAGCTCGTTGGCGCCATTGCGTTCATGGACAAGGATCCCGCGCGGCGTTTCGGGCAGAACGATCTGCGCCTGCTCGATCTCTTCGCGCCGCAGGCATCGGTCGCGATAGAAAATGCCCGCCTGTTCGCCGTCGAGCGCCAGCGTGCCGAGGAGCAGCAGGCGTTGCTCGACACCATGAAGGACCTGGCTGGGCAGCTCGAACTCTCGAAGGTGCTGCACCGGGTGCTGGAACGGGCGGTCGCGCTGCTCGACGTGACGGGTGGGGAACTGGCCACGTACGATGAAGCCAGGGGCGATCTGGTCATCGTGGCGAGTCACAACATGGGCACGAATGCACTTGGCAACCATATCGCCATGGGCGACGGTGCCATGGGGCGGGCGGCGGAGACGCGGCAGTCGCTGATCATCCCGCGCTATCAGGAATGGGAGGGCCGCTCGTCGCAATACACGCAGAGCACCGTTCAGTCGGTGATGGCCGCGCCACTGCTCATCGGAACGCGACTCGTCGGCACGATCGCGAGCGTGCACTCCGACTCCAGCCGCGAGCTGGGACCCGGGGACTTGCGCCTGCTGGAGCTGTTCGCGCCCGAGGCGGCCATCGCCATCGAGAATGCGCGCCTCTTCACACGGGCCCAGCATCAGCAGCAATACTTCGCGGAACTGGTGGCGAACAGTCCGGTGGCCATCGTGACGCTGGACACCAGTCATACGGTGGTGTCGTGCAATCCGGCGTTCCTGGAGCTCTACGGATATGAGGAGAGCGAAGTCGTCGGACATCACCTCGACGATCTGATCACGACTCCCGAGAGCCGAGCGCAGGCGGCGCAGTACACGGAACAGGCGCTGCACCTTCAGCCGGTTCGCGCCATTGCGCAGCGTCGCCGCAAGGATGGCACGCTGGTGGATGTCGAAGTGCTGGGCGTGCCCGTCGTGGTGGATGGCGCGCTCGTGGGGATGATGGGCCTGTACCACGACATCAGCGAGCTGCTGCGGGCGCGGCGCGCGGCAGAGGCGGCCAACGCGGCCAAGAGCCAGTTCCTGGCGAGCATGAGTCACGAGCTGCGC
>DATNDS010000149.1:0-15416 GCA_035553215.1 Gemmatimonadaceae bacterium | reverse complement strand
GAATTCTTGTCGACAACTTCGGATTTGCCAAGCGAAACGGGAAGTCCGGATGGATAGCGTGGAAGTATGGCGCAAAGTCGTTACACACACGCGCGGCTGTTTCTCCCCAGACATCGACCGATGACAACGCCTTGGGGTTCTTGAGATCCTGCACCACAATGCTGATAATCGGCGGCGCCCCGGCACTGTCTGGCTGGAATAGCATTACAGGAAGGGCGTTGTAACCTCGGTCGGCAACGTCCTTCAGTTCAATCCACTGGTTGTCAACCACCATCTTTTGCGGGCCGTGGCCACCGCGAATGGGTTCTATCTCGACGCCATTCCGGTAAAAGCGGGCACCCCGCACGTCACCCTGGAACTTCATCCTCGCCGCCAACGCAGAGCAGCGTGCCCCCCGATTACGTCCCGACGCATGGGCCTCTCCGGGGAGTGGGTCTCGAAAGTTCACGAAGACCCAATCATGCAACCGACCCCTGACAGCTGAACACGAAAGCTGATGAGTGATGTCAACTCGATGGTCCGGGAGAAGCACCGCGAACGTCCGCGGCACATTTCCATCGAGCGGCACGCGCGCCCAGTCTTTACGCCACCGGCGTGACGAGCGCCCGCGTCGCGAGCTGGTGTGAACCGCGATCTGGAGCACGGGCCGGTGGGCCTGTAGCGAAGCTGCAGAAAAGCGGGCGATCAGCACCAGGTGCACACGGTTACTCACATGTCTTGGCGCACGACATTCGCCGGCTGAATCCAACCTGACCTCAACGAGTTCGCGCATGGAATCTTCCTCCCCGGCGGCACCTGCTGCGGCACCTTCCAGCTGCGTTCCGGACATCGCTGTCGTTCCTTTCCACGGTGATCAGGACTTTCCACGCGCGAGCGCGACTCGCACGTGCACATTGCGCGCGGCACATGACGCCACCGTGACCGCGCCGTCACCTGCCGGGTGCCGAATTCCCGACCAGCGTCGCTCCGCGCGTGGAGAGCGGCATACGCCCGACGGGAAGTCCGGTTGTTCGCCCCGATGGCTCAGGAGTCGTACCGCCTGTTGCGGGTGGCGCGCGCCTGGTTGGTGATTGACACGTGACCGTGACGTGACGCGATGCCGTTTCATTGACGGCACTCACGCAAACCACGGAGGTAAATCATGTCTCGCGCACTGCGCTGTCTGTTGCTGGGCTGTTCGGCGGCCATCGTTGCCGCATGTGCTGGTGGAGCGCCAACCTCGCCCGCGATCCAGCGGAAGGCACTGGTGGCCGCCCCATACTTCAGCAAGGGCCACGGCGGTCCGACCCACGAGCCGTCGCCCGGTTCGTTCCTGGATTTTCCCGCAGGCGTGGTATGCAGCTTCGAGCTGCTGGGGGAACCGCTCGCGAACAATGGGAAAGCCACCACCTTCCCCGCGGCCGCCAATGGCGACGTCGAGATGCTCATCACCGGTACGTACGTCGAGCGCCTGAGCAACGCGAGCACCGGCAAATCCATCGTCGAGAATCTCTCCGGCCCCCTGCACTTTACCTTCCACACTGACGGCTCGGCCACACTCGTACTCACGGGTCGCACGCAATTGTTCTTCGGGTCGGCCGATATTCCGGCGGGTCCACGGGCGTACATCAATTCCGGTCGTGCCGAGGTGACATTATCGCCGGACGGAACGGAGACGCTCGTCAGTCAGAGCGGCGAACAGACGGACATCTGCGCGGCGCTCCAATAGGGCGCTGGCCACCTCGCGGCGCACGTTGCATCCTGCCGGTCGCGCATTCACCTTCTGGCCCGGCAGATACCATGAATCTCGCGCACGCGACCGTGGGACAGATGCTCATTCCTGTCTCGGACTTCGAGCAGGGCATGGCCTGGTATCGGGATGTGCTCGGCATCCCGTTCCTGTTTTCCGCGCCGCCGCAAATGGCGTTCTTCGACTGCGGCGGCGTGCGGCTGCTCGTTGGTGTCGAGCCTGAGGGCGAGCAGCCGCAGCGTGGATCAACGATCCATTTTCGCGTGTCGGACATTGGCGCCGTGCACGCCACGCTGGGCGCGGCGGGCGTTCGATTCGGCGCTGCGCCGCACCTGGTGCATCGCGCGCCAACGTACGAGCTCTGGCTGGCGGAGTTCACAGATCCGGATGGCAATCGACTCGCGCTCATGAGCGACGTCGCGACAGCCCCGGCGTGAAAGCACGAGTACCGCGTGGACCAGGCATCAGCCGTCTCACACCCGTCAATCAGCTGTGCGGCGCCGCACCGTGCTCCTTGAGCCAGTCGACAAGATTGCTGCGCCCGGTGTCGGTGCTGGTCGCGATGCCCATCGGGGTCTGCTTCGAATAATCGGGAATCCAGTTCAGGTCGGCGCCCCGTTCGAGGAGATACTGCGCAGTGCGGCGGTGTCCGCCATGACACGCCTGCCAGAACGCATTGTTGATGTCCGTTGATGATGGCGCGGGCGGTGCGCCGCAGAGTTGCTCCACCCGCGCCGTCATGCCGAGCGCCGCCGCGTGCCAGAGCTTCTCCACGCGCGCGCCGCGCGCCACCAGCAGCCGCGCCACGCGCCAGCATCCATAGCCCACGGCGTCGTCCAGCGGCGTGCCGCCCGCAATGGATGCACCGAGGGCGTCGATGTTGGCGCCGCCGTCAATGAGCGCTTCGGCCACGTCGACATCATCGCTGCTCGCCGCCCAGTGGAGCGGCGTCTCGGAGTGCCACGAACCGTCCACGCTCGCATTGGGATCAGCGCCGGCCGCGAGCAGCGCGCGTACCATCGCCGGTCCATTCAGAAAGTAGCCCGGCCAGTCCGTGACGACGTGCAGCAGGGTGCTGGATCCGCCCTTCCGGCCGGCGATGCGGGCAGACGCCAGCCCGGGGACGTCGGCGAGCTGTCGCTGCAGCGCGGCGAGATCCCCACGCTGAATCGCTGTGGTCAGCACGGCGACGAGCGGATCGTCACTATTGAGCATTCCGAGAGTGGCCACCGCAAATGTCAGGAGAGAACGCAGAGGGATTGCACGACACGACGTTCACGGCTGGCTCCTGCCGGCGACGCGCGCCGGTGGGAGCCGTGAACGCATCAGGGCGTACAGGCTGCGGCGGGCGTGGCCTGCGTACCCGAGGGAATCGTGATGGCCCACCCCGCGGCGGTGGCGGGAACGAACGCACTCGTCACGGGCTGCGCCTGGAGCCGCGGCTGCGATGGCGTCATCGCGCCGAGTGACAGCGAACTGGCATCGGTCCACGTGTACGTGACCGTGTCGGCAGTACCATTGCTGTGCTGGCCGATCACGCGGAACTGCGCGGTCGGCGGCAGCGTGAAGCACTGCTGCGCGGTCGTGATGGGCCCGAGGTCGAGCGACCAGAATCCGCCCGGCGTGCTGGGCTGGTTCGACGGAAAGGCCAGCACGTCGAACGCATCGCAATGGCCGGACTGACAGCTCGCGTTGGCAACGAGCAGCGTTACGCCGGCCCGGGGTTCGACACTCGACGAGCAGGCGACGGCGAGGAGCCCGAGCGCGGCACACGCGGCCGCGATGCCAATGCGGGAGACGAGCTGGCGTGTCTTGACGCACAGGTTCATGAAGGTCCTCCGGCGAGCGGGATGCTGCGATGTTACGGCAGTCGTTGGGCCTGTCAAGGCAGGGGCAGGGGCAGCCCATGGGTCACCCTATGGGCTGCCCCCGCCTGCCCATCACACCCTGCCGATCTGGTGCGCGCCGCGCCCGCAGATAGATTCGCGGCGTGTCCGAAACATTGCAATCCGCGCTGGCTGACCGCTACGCGATCGAGCGCGAGCTCGGCAAGGGTGGCATGGGCGCCGTGTACCTGGCGCAGGACCTCCGCCTGCAGCGGCCGGTGGCAATCAAGGTTCTTCCGCCGGAGTTCGCCGCGCGCCCGGAGCTGCGCGAACGCTTCCTGCGCGAAACCCGCACGGCGGCCGCGTTCTCGCACCCCAACATCGTGCCGGTGCACGCCGTGGAGGAGCACGGCGATCTGCTCTGCTTCGTCATGGGGTTCGTGGACGGCGAGACGCTCACGCAGCGCGTCCAGCGCGCCGGTCCGCTCAGCCCGGCGGACCTGACGCGCCTCCTGCAGGAAGTCGCCTGGGCGCTCTCGTACGCGCACGGGCGGGGCGTGATTCACCGCGATATCAAGCCCGACAACATTCTCATTGAACGCGCCTCGGGACGGGCACTCGTCACCGACTTCGGCATCGCGCGATCCACTGAAGCGTCCACGGCGTCGCTCACCCAGGTCGGTCAGGTGGTGGGTACACCGCAGGCCATGAGCCCGGAGCAGGCCGCCGGTGAGCGGCTCGACGGTCGCAGCGATCTGTATTCACTGGGCATCGTGGGCTTCTTTGCCGCGGTGGGCCGTCTGCCATTCGATGCGGCGAGCGCGACGACCGTGCTCGCGATGCAGCTCACGCAGCCTCCGCCGCCGGTGGCATCGCTGCGCCCTGATCTGCCGCAGCCGTTGTGCGCGGTGATCGACCGATGTCTCGAGAAGGACCCCGCGCGGCGCTTTCAGTCCGGCGAGGAGATGGCGGCAACGCTCGACACGCTGCGCGCGTCGCGGCCGGAAATCGCGCCGGCCCTTCGGCTGTTCCAGCTGCAGGCAGTCCAGGCCTTTCGCGCGGTGGTCCTCATCGTCCTCTTCGATACGATGTTTGCCGCGCTGCACTCGTTTGGCACTGCCAGCGCCGATCGCATCGTTCCCTGGGTCATCGGCGTCGCCATCATCTGCGGCATCGGCGCGCAGATGGCGGGCCGCGTGCGAATGCTGCTGCGCGGAGGCTTCTCGCATGGCGACGCGATTGCCGGCATGCGCGCGATCCTCGCCGAGCGCCTGGAGGCGCGCGAGCAGGAGGACTCCGATCCCGTCCTTCGGAAGCAGCTCCGCGGACGGCGGCGTACCATCATCGCCGGGGGCCTGTACGGACTGCTGGGATGGATGTGGGTGTTCAATCGAATGCGTGTGCCCATTGGACCGCACGAATTCAGAATCTCGCTGCCGGGCACCATCGTTCTCATCAGTTGCTCCGTGATGATCGGCCTGAGCCTGGCGCTCATCGTGATGAACTCCGGTCGCGCCGCCGCGATCGACCGGATCACTGTCGCGCTCTGGAGCGGGCCCTTCGGCCGCTGGCTGTTCCGACTGGGTGGACGCGGCTCGCCGGCTGGCCATCCGGCGTCGCACCCCAGCGGCACCGCGTCGTCACTCGTGACCGTGGTCGCCGGTCTGCCTGTCGCGCTTCGGCGCGAGATCGGCGTGTCGCGCTCGCGCATGGAGCGTCTTGATGCCGCCGTGCACGCACTCAAGGAGCGCCAGCGCGAACTCGACGCGGCAATCGCGCAGGCCAACGGTGGCACGCCGGCAGGCGATCCGGAGCAGCGCGCGCGCCACCATGCGTTGCTGAAGGACCTCGTGCAGGCACGCGACGACGCCGTGGCCCGGGGCAGGAAGCTCAACGGGGCTCTGGAGAACGTGCGCCTGCAATTGCTTCGTGTCCGGAGCGGCGTCGGCACAACCGCTGACGTCGCCGCGGAAGTGCAGTCGGCCGAAGCACTGGTGACCTGAAGGGGCGGTAAGGGGCAAGAGAGGCAAGGGGCAGCCCCTTGCCTCCTTTGCCCCTTACCGCCCGGCCGTCTTGTCGCACGCGTACGGCGCGGCGAGTTCGGTCACGAACTCCCGGTGCTCGGGCTCGGCCTGACCGCGAGCGAACAGCTCCGTCATGTCGCGCCGCACCGCGCACGGGAACGGCACCGGCGGGGTCTCCACCGTCCGGTTCGCATTCACGGCGAAGAACTGCTTTGCCTCCTCGCGCCGCCCGCTCAGTACCAGCGCATTGAACCGGTTCACCAGGATCCACGTCGCCTTGGGCGCCAGAGCGGTCGCCTCCTCCGCGTGCGATGCGGCCTGTTGTGCCCGGCCACTCTGCAGTTCGTACCATGCCAATGAGCCCAGGTCCGCGCCAAGGCTCTCTGCCTGCCGTGCTGCCATGCGCTGCGAGTCCGCACTCGTGGTCGCCTGGCGCATGCTCCATCGCCGCAGCAGCCGGGACACGACCACCTGCTGCTCGGCGTAGCGGCGCTGGCGATCCGCAGCATGAAAGAGAATGGCGATCGCGTGCGCTGAATCCTGCCCGATCGTGTCCGCCTTTGCCCAGCGCCCGGCGTCCAGCGACAGGTGGTACAGTGCGCCGTAATAGTCCAGCGCGGCGGCGGAATCCGAGGAAGGCAGATACGCAATGGTGGAATCCAGGAGGTACTCGCGCAGGTACGCGCTGTCCACCTTCACCAACAGCCCCACGTCATGGTAGATGTTTGCGAGCGAGTCCTCGATTCCAGCCATGGCGTGCAGATTGTGTACGGACGCCTGCATGCGGACGAGCGCCAGCAGCGAATCCTCTGCCGCGTGCGCGGTCGCGAGCCCCTCGGCACGATGCTTCGCGCCCAGCAGCGCACGCGACTTCGCGATGAGCTGCACGCTGATGGCGTTGACCCCATCGCTCACCCAGCTGGTGTCGGCGCGCTTGCGGCCAACATCCACGAGGGTGTGCCAGGTCGCAATGCTGCTGTCCGAGCCGCTCACCGCGTCATCGTACCGGCCCACAGAGCGCGCCAGCTCCGCGTACCAGCCGTACATGTCGCCCAGCCACTTCAGCTGACTCAACCTGGGCAGCAGTACATACCGGCGCCGAGCCGCCTCCACGGCGCCGCGCATGGACGCGAGAGCGCTGTCCACGTGGTGCAGCGACGTGTCGACATCGATCTTGTCCAGCCAGAGCTGCGACAGCGTGAAGTACAAACCGCTCGGATTCTGATGCTTCGCAAGAATTCCGCTGTCCGCGGCAGCCAGCCCATTCCGGATCCAGTCGTCCGCCTCCCTCACCTTCCCCTGATGCCAGCGCGCGAGCGCACCATAGTGATACAGCCGCGCGAGACGGTCATAGGCGAGCGAATCGGCCGAGCGGTTCACGGAGCGCGCGAGTGGAATCGCCTCTGCCGCTACCGTTGCCGCATCGGCGTAATCGTGGTCGAAGTAGAACGCGTGCGTCAGATCGGTGAGACTGAGCGTGGCGACGTGCCGGGAGACCGGATCCGCATAGGGACGCAGCCGCAGCGTGGCCGCCAGCGCATGCTTCCCGTGCATGATGGAGGCATCGCGCTCACTCAGTTCGTTGAGGAGATTCGACCGGATGCTGGCCACGCGCGCGTCGAGCTGGCGGGGACACACTTCGCCCGGACTCCGCTCGATCATGCGGTCCACCGATGTGTCCGACAGCTCGAGCAGCGTGTTGTACGCCTGCTGCAGCCCCGAATTGCTGTTGGTCGAATCGCCAAAGCGATTGACGACGTTCAGCGCGTACGTGCAGAAGTCGTCCAGCATGGCGCTGGAGCGGGTCTTCTCCGTATTCGCCTGGACGAGCGCTTCCCCGGCCTGCTCGGTGAGCACCGTCTGCGCTTCGCGCTCCTTCACCGCGGTGCTCTCGGCGGCGAGCGCGCGCGACGCGGCGCTGTCCGCGGCGCCTCTCGCGGACAGGGCGGCGCGCTGTGAGATGCGCAGGCTCGCGTTGGCGCGCCTGGCATTGAACCCCATCCACGCCGCCGCGCCGGCGGCCAGCAGCGCAAAACCCAGCAGCATCATCGTGACCCGCTGCTGGCGTCGCGCCCTGCGCAGCTCGGCGGCAGCGACCGCCGCCGCGTCCTTCGCCTGCTGCTCCTCCTGCTCCGCACGGCGGATGCCCGCCAGGCGCCGCTCTTCCGCCTGGCGCAGCTCTTCGGCATGCATGCGATCGGCGCGCTCGTGCATCGCGATGGGCGCCAGCACGTCATGCGTCAGTTCGATCTGCGGCGTCTTGCCGCGTTCCTCCACGTGCAGCAGCCGCCTGTCCACCAGTGCGTTCAGCTCGTCCGGCGTGCCGTGATACCGATCGACGAGAATCTCATTGGCGCGCTCGACGCTCAGCCGGTCGCGATATCCCTTCTGCGTGAGCAGGAAGTCCTCGACGAACGCCTTCGCGCCCCCTTCCTTTGGCGCAGCCAGGTCGCGGAACGAGTCCACATAGAAGTCGTGCAGCACCGACTCCTGGCTGCTCATCACCAGCTCCAGTGAAATCGCCACCTCGTCGCGGCGAAGGCGCAGCTCGTTGAGCTGGCGGCAGAAGAGACTCAGCAGCGATGGATCCACCTCGGCGCGCGCGCCGCCAATCTCCTCGGACTGCGCGTCCTGCCCCGCTACCGTGCGCACGATGGCCTGTGCCACCTCCGTCGTGACCAGATGCCGCGCCGCACCGGGGCGCTCGACGACATCCAGCGCCTGGCGATGATCGAATCGCGTGAGCCGCACGTTGTTCAGGACGATGGACGGAATGTCGCCCCGCAGCGCGTGCAGGTGCGGCAGATAGTCCTCGCGCAAACTGAGCAATACGCGATAGCCCGGATGCGCAAACGCGAAGCGATCCACGAGCGAAGGATCCTCGCGCATGGCACGGTCGAGCGCGCGCGGCGGACGATTCTCAATGAGATCACCGAGCAGTTCCACCGTGCGCGCCGCGAAGCGCCCGTTGTCACGCCGCGACGAGGCGAGCGTGAACAGCTCCTCGAGCTGATCGAACACGAGCACCGGAACGAGAAGGCTGCCCGTTTCGTCGGGCAGGTCGAACTCGACGTCGTGCAGATACTCCCAGGGCCCGCGCGCCGCGAGCGGATCCGACGCACCGGTGAGCTGCTGCGCCTGAATGGCGGCCGCGATGGCCTGCGCGATCTGGCGCCCCGGAGGATCGGCGTCGGCGCGCAACCTGGGCTCATCGTCTCCGTAGTCGAGACGAATGGGGACGGGAAGAAACCCTTCCTCGCGGAGACGGGGAAACAGACCAGCCTGCAGCAGCGACGTCTTGCCGAGTCCGGACTGCGCGTACAGCACGGTGAGCGTCTCGCGCCGCACGCGGCGGAAGAGATCATCCAGCTCGAGTCCGCGACCGAAAAAGAAGCGCCGGTTGGCTTCGCGAAACGCCAGCAGTCCGGGCCACGGACTGTCGTCGTCCACCACGGGCCCCTGCTCCAGCGCGGCGCGGTCGCGACGGGTGATCACGCGCCGTCCTCGCGCAGCATCGCCACCCACTCGGCGATCTGATGCACCGCCCGATCCGTGCCGGAGCCGCCATCGTGCTCCTTGATGTCCGCCTCGCGAAATACCGGCGGCACGCGCCGAAACGACGTGCCCTTGAGGCCAATCGGCACGATAAACGGAATTCCGCTCCCGGTGTGATCCTTGTTGCGATCGAGCGCGCACGCCCATTCACGCCGGAACTTCCCCTGCGCGCGCGACTCCGTCGCCTCGGAGAGGATCGGCACGAACAGCAGCGCGTCTGACTTGATGTAGGACTCGATGCGTTCGAGCCACGGATCGCCACTCTCGAGCTGGTCCTCATCGAACCACGTGGTCACGCCCCGCGCTTCGAGCGCCTGCCTGAAGCTGCGCGCGGCGGCGACGTCGGATCGCGTGTAGCTCAGGAACACGGCGCCGGGCGGCGGCTGACGCCACTGTCGCGTCGCACGCACCGGTCGATCCTGCGCCTGCCAGCGCTGGTGCAGCTCGTCCACGAACGCCACCGCGCTGCCGGGAAAAATCTGCGTCGCCCGGCTGAACCGGCGCAGGAATCCCACGAGTCCCGCATCGCTGCCGGCGCGCTCGTCCGCCACGAACTCGCGCACGGTGCGCTGCCAGGAGAGCGGCGCGTTCTTCGTCGCACGAATGAAGAAGCGCGCGAGCCAGTCGGAATATCCTTCGCCCAGAAAGAGCAGATTGCTGCGATTGAGCGTCTCGAACAGATTCGTCGGACGCGTGGACTCGCCCTGGAAGTAGCGGATGTGCTCGAGCAGATCCTCTTCAGTGAGCACGTAGGGCCGCCCGGGTGACACGCGGCCGAGCAGATTGTACACGCGCGTCATGCCCATGGCGGCCGGCGTGAGCTCGATGTCGTTCGCCTGATTCGTGGAGTACACGTGCGAGCGGAACTGCAGGTCGTTCGGCACACCGCTGTAGCGCACATCCACGAGCGCGCGCTCCAGCAGGTCATCGAACGTCAGGTTGACGAACAGCCGGAGCGGCGTGATCTCGGCGAGCTTGCGCAGCGGCTCGGGCGTGCCAAAGTCGGACTCACTGAGGATCCGGCCGACCTCACGCGTGATGATCTTGCGCTGTCGCTCCGGATCGGGCGAGAGCCGGATGAACGCGGACGCGACGTCGTTCAATGCGGCCGGCGGTGTGGCGCATCCGGGCGGCCAGGGCAGCCGCTCGCCGAGCGTGCGGGCCACGACGCGCTCGAGTGGTTCGCGCGCGCCATCCGCGCCAACCAGGATCAGGTCGGGGCCAATGATGGGGACGACCATCTGCTCGCCAATGGCGGAGAGCAGATCGTCCCATGCGTCGTCCTCCCACATGTCCGTGGGTGGTGCCGCAGCCGTGTGTGTGGGCTCCGTCACGGAAGAGTCTCCTGATCCCCCGAAGATACGGCCATCGCGCCGAACGGAAAGAACCTCGGCCAGGAAGGCCGGCGCATGCGACGGGGCGATGCTCCAGAAGCTTCAGGGGCGCGCTGGTTATCATTCATCCGGTTTTCAACCTGCTCTCGTCATGCTCACGAACGCGCCATCCGTTCGCCGTCGCATCGCCGGCATCTACGCTGTGCTGCTCGCCGCGAATCTCGCGGCGTGGGGCTGGGCGCTCATTGCGTTTCATCGCTATCCGCTGCTGCTGGGTGCGGCGCTGCTCGCGTACGGCTTCGGCCTGCGCCATGCGATCGACGCCGACCACATCGCGGCGATCGACAACGTGACGCGCAAGCTCATGCAGGGAGATGCGCGGCCGCTGACGGTGGGACTCTTCTTCTCGCTGGGCCACTCGACGGTCGTCGTCCTCGCCACGGTGGCGATAGCCATTACCGCAACCGCCATGCAATCCCGCTTCGCCATGCTGCATCGCGTGGGCGGAGTCATCGGCATGAGCGTGTCGGCCGCGTTCCTCCTGGCCCTGGCCGTGATGAACCTGTTCATCTTTGCCGCGGTGTGGCGCACCTTCCACCGGGTGCGCACCGGCGGCACGTTCGTGGCCGAGGATCTGGACACGCTGCTCGCGGGACGCGGCTTCATTGCTCGCGTCTTCCGCCCGCTTTTCGGCATGGTGCGCACGGGCTGGCACATGTACCCGCTCGGCCTGCTCTTCGGCCTTGGCTTTGACACGGCCACGGAGATCGGTCTGCTCGGTATCTCCGCCGCCGAGGCATCGAAAGGGATGCCGATCTGGTCCATTCTGGTCTTTCCCGCGCTGTTCACGGCGGGCATGTGCCTGCTGGACACGACGGACAGCATTCTCATGGTTGGCGCATACGGCTGGGCATTCACGAAACCGATTCGCAAGCTGTACTACAATCTCACGATCACGTTCGTGTCAGTCGTGGTGGCGCTGCTGGTTGGCGGTATCGAAGCACTGGGACTGATCGGCGGCCACTTCGCGTTCGACGGGCCGTTCTGGCGCGCGGTGGACATGCTGAATGGAAACTTCGGCAGCATCGGATACCTGATCATCGTCGTGTTCGCGGTGAGCTGGGCCGGATCCGCGCTGGTGTACCGGATCAAGGGGTACGATGACGCGCTGGGGCCGCCGGTCCTCACGGCTTCTTCGGAATGACCTGCAGCATCCCCCTGGCGGCGTTCGTGATTCCCTGTCGCGAATCGTCCGCGCTCCCGGCGGGCACCGATATCGTGCGTGATCCACCGGCGGACGTCGCGCCTGAGGCGGCACCCAGGGCGGTGCCGGGTGCTACCGCCCTGCTGCCGGTAGCCGCCTCGCCCTCGGCGAGGCTATGGAATTCGAGCTGCCACTGTGGACACACCTGCGTCTGCCGCGGCGTGGCCGCCACGACCTGACTCAGGATCACGCGGAGGCCGGCGGGGGAAACGGGAGGCGCGTTGCGCGACTCCCACTGGAAGTCGAGGAGGACGCTGTCGCGCCCCTGTGGAAGGAGGGTGATACCGGCATCGAACTGGGTTCCGGGAATGGGCTGCATGCCGAGCGCACGCCCGGTGAGCGCGAGCAGCTGTCCGCTGGTATCGGCGACGGCGAGCGCGCTGGTGACATAGCCGAGCGTGAGCGTATCCGGCGCGGAACTTGTGAGCGTCAGGACCACGCTGACAAAATGCGCACCGGTGCGGTCGCCCATACGGACGTGCGCGAGCGTCGCGGCAATTTCGGGCTCGCTGGCGCACGCGACGGCGTCAGTTCCGGAGAGCAGGCGCGCTCCCACCCGTGTACGCGACTCCCCAGGTGCGGAGACCAGCGAGGCGACCACAATCGCGGGAAGCAACCTGCAGGAGGGGCTGAACATGCTCCGGAGTTGCTCGGGGAAATGAGGAACCCCTAATCATGCAACGTCATGGCGGGTTGGGCAATAGGGTCAGGGATCAATGGGGTCAGAGTCGATTGAAGTGCTGACGGGAATCGGCAATCGGGAATCGGGAATCGTGGAAATGGGAAATGGGGAGGCCGTTTCCCCATTTCCACGATTCCCGATTCCCGATTGCCGATTCCCAAGGAAGGGATGGCGTGGAGCGGTCGACTCTGACCCCATTTGATCCCAGCTACCAGCAACCAGCAACCAGCTACCAGCTACCAGCCTGACCCCATTGATCCCAGCAACCAGCTACCAGCTACCAGCCACCGCCTTACTCCGGCTTCCCCATCATCCCCGGCATTTCCTTCTTCGTGAATCCGGCGGGGGGCTCAAACGCGCTCCTGGGGGCGACGCCTGGCTGATACGCCGTCACCTCCATCGAGCCATTGAACTTGCCGTCCTCATTGGTCGTCGCCTTCATGATGCCGTAGCCCTGCGCGAGCAGAGTGCCGATGGGTCCCATTTCGGCGAGATGTTTCTGCATCGTCGCGCGCTGGCGCGCCCCCATCTGCCCGGGCATCATGCCCGCGGCGTTGGCACCCGCCATGAGACCGGCGCCCTTGGCGAGACACGCCTCACCGGTCACACGCTTGCCGTCCTCCGTGCCCTCGAACGTGTAGTCCTCGCACCTCACGCCGGCTACCGTTTCCGATCGACCCGTAGCCGTGAGACTTCCCTTGGGCTTGTTCTTGTCCTCCGTCGTGCTCTCGGGCGAGTCCTTCATGGACTCGGCCATGCCGGACATCATTTGCTGCATGGGCCCGAGCGGGATGACCATGTAGCTCTTCTGCGCCGTATTCACCATCGTCATCGTCCCCGCGGTGGTGTCAATGATGATCCCGCCAGTCGCGGCGCCCTTGCTATTGATCTGCATGGCAGACTTGCTGCCTTGTCTCACCTGCGTGATCTGGGTCGTGTTGCCATCCTTGTCGCGCAAGCTGAAGCTCATGGTGCCCTGAAATCCCTGCGCCATTGCCTGGCTTGGAGACATGGCGCCTCCGACGAACGCCAGTGAAACGGCACCGGCCAAAACGATACGTCGCATCGTTGCCCCCTGCGAATGTGAGATCGGACCGGAACCCGCAAATAATAGCTGACGGCAGCCCCAGCGGGCGACGGCGGGGTGCGGGCCGCAGTCCGGATGGGGCCGGCACACAAAGGGCCGGACGCCATTGTCGTCCGGCCCCTGCGTTTCGCGATCGGTCGCTTCAGGCAGTTCCCCTTCGCAGCCCTTACGGCCCGGCTTACGAGCCCAGCTTGATGTGGATGTCCACGAGCACGGACTGCGGCGCCGCTTCAAAGACGACGCGCTCAGCGTCCGGGCGGATCACCATGCGCTCGACCGGTCCCAGTCCGCGCCCATGGCCGCGATTGCCACGCCGGTAGTAGACCACGCGCGTCCCTTTCACGATCTCGATCTTTACCACGGTGTACCCGTGCGCGACAAGCACCTGTCGCGCGACATCCGACGCGTGATCCATCGTCACGACCTTTTTCGCCTGTCCCGGCGGCATGCCGCCCGGCGGACCGTGATGACCACGTCCCTGCGCGTTTGCGGTGATCGAAAATGCGAATGACAGCACCAGCACGAACAGCGTGCGAGTGATCAGCGTCAGCGACCGAGTCGACATGTGCGCTCCGTGGACCAGGTATTGGAGATGGATCGAACCATACTGTCAGACGCGCACCTGGCTGAGCAGGCAACCGGGCGCGGCGTGGTTGCCTGCAAATGCCTGCCGGGCTATTCTCGGTCGCCCCCATGGAGGATAGCCATGCATCCGCGCCACGTTCTGTCGCTCGCCACCATCCCTGTCGCCGCTCTGCTGCTCACTGGCGCGTCCTGCCTGTCGGCGCAAGCCTCATCCCACTTCCACCACCTCGCCGCCACGCCGCACACCGTCGCGTACGGGTACTACAGCGCGGCGGCCACGCCGGTGCTCCGCGTCGCGTCGGGTGATACGGTGGAAGTCGAGACGCTTCTCACGAACACGCCGCGCGGGCTCGAGCGCGCGGGGCTGCCGCCCGCCGAGGTGCAGCAGTCGCTCCGCAATGTCGTGGATTCCGTGACGGATCGCGGCCCGGGTGGCCACATCCTCACGGGTCCCATTTTTGTGACGGGCGCGGATTCCGGCGATGTGCTCGAGATCCGCATCCTCGACGCGCACCTGGCCATTCCCTACGCCTACAACGGCTGCAGCGGATTTCTCCGCGACAACTGCGGCGACCCGCGCACGCGCCTCATCCGACTCGACACTACGGGCATGGTCGCGTCACTCGGCGATGGTATCGTGATTCCACTGCACCCGTTCTTCGGCAGCATGGGCGTGGCGCCGCCGCGCGATTCGGGGCGTGTGTCGAGCAATCCGCCCAGCATCCACGGCGGCAACATGGACAACAAGGAGCTCGTCGCGGGGACGACGCTCTACCTGCCCGTCTGGACCGCGGGCGCCCTGCTCGAGATTGGCGACGGGCATGCGGCCCAGGGCGACGGTGAAGTGGATCAGACAGCGATCGAAACTTCGCTCACCGGGCGCTTTCAGCTCATCGTGCGCAAGGACATTCACCTGAGCTGGCCCATGGCCGAGACGCCCACGGATTACATCACGATGGGCATGGACCGGGATCTTACGAAGGCCACACAGATCTGCGTGCAGCAGATGGTGGATTTCCTCATGGCGAAAAAGCTTCTGCCGCGCGTGGAAGCGTACCGCCTCGCCAGCATCGCCGCCAACTTGCGCATAACCGAGCTGGTAGACGGCAACGTCGGCGTGCACATGATGATTGCGAAGACGGTGCTGGGGACCACCGGGGGGATCAAAGGGGTCAGAGTCGATTGATCGCCACCTCATTTCCCCGCCCGCGGGAATGATCCACGCCCCGCCGCCCTTCCCTCGGGAATCGGCAATCATTCCCAGCCGCCCCATACCGCCCTTGGGAATCGGCAATCGGGAATGGGGAATCGTGGGAATGGGAAATGGGGG
>DATNDS010000148.1:0-3236 GCA_035553215.1 Gemmatimonadaceae bacterium | reverse complement strand
ATTGGCGTGGCCGCGATCATCACCTTGCTCCTCGGCAGCATCGGCCTTTACGGCGTGATTGCCTACATCGTGAGTCTGCGGACGCGGGAACTTGGCGTGCGCATCGCGCTCGGTGCCACGCCGGATGTGATTGGCCGAATGGTCACGCGGCAGGAACTCGCCCTGACTCTCGCGGGCATGGCGGCAGGGCTTGTGCTCTTTGCTCTCGTGGCGCATTTCATACGATCCCTGCTGTATGGCGTCGCGCCGAGCGATCCGGTCACGCTCGTCATCGTGTCGCTGGTTCTTATTCTGGTCGCGGTGCTCGCGAGCTGGATACCGGCGCGGCGCGCCGCACGCACTGATCCCATGGAGGCGCTCCGAGCGGAATGAACGGTTGACATACACCCTGCGCGTGGCGCGCCGCGCCGCGATTGTCCTCTGCGCCGCGGCCGCCGCTGCGTGTCGCGCGCCGGCCTCCGGAGTCGGCGCGACTGGCGCAGTGCAAGGGCCACACACGATTACGCGCCTTCCCACCGGCGCCCGCCTGGACCCGGTGGCTCCCTCGGTCGACCTGGGATCCATGCCGCTTGCGATGGCATTCTCGCCCGACAGCGCTTTCGTTGCCGTCCTCATGAGCGGCTGGCGCGAACAGGGTGTGCAGATCGTGGAGCGCGCGACCGGACGCGTCACACAAACGCTGCCGCAGCGCGCCGCGTTTCTCGGACTCGCGTTTGCGCCGGATGGGCGGACACTCTACGCGTCCGGCGGCAATGAAGATGCGATCTACGCGTATCGCTGGCAGAACGGCCGCGCAACACTCACGGACAGCATTGTGCTCGCACCGCACCGCGCGCGGCAGTCCGGCCGGCGCTATCCCGCGGGCCTCGCGCTCTCACCCGACGTACACACACTCTACGCCGCCGAGAATCTCGACGATTCCGTCGCCGTCGTTGATCTGCCATCACGGCGCGTCGTGCAGCGACTGGCCACCGAAGCGTACCCGTACGGTGTAGTGACCGCGCCGAACGGCACGGTGTACGTGTCGGCATGGGGCGGACACACGGTCTCGATCTTCGCCCCTGACGCGAGCGGGAGGCTGCACGATGCCGGCAGACTCCCGGTGGCGCGACATCCGTCGGCGCTGCTTCTCAATGCGGACGGCTCGCGGTTGTTCGTCGCCTCCGGGAGCACAGACCGCGTCGATGTAGTGGATACCCAGGCGCGCCGAGTCATCGCAGAGCTGCACGATGCTCCGCCCGCCGGCCCCGGCGAAGGGAGTACGCCGAATGCGCTGGCCCTCGCGCCAGACGGCCGGCGTCTGTTCGTTGCCGAAGCGGACAACAACGCGGTGGCGGTATTCGATCTGAGCGCGCGCACGTCAGGCATCGCGGGCGACGTCGCGCAGGATACGCTCGCCGGTCGCCTGCCCACGGATTGGTATCCGACTGCCGTACTGGTGCGGCGTGACACGCTGCTCGTCCTGAGCGGCAAGGGACTGGGAACGGCACCGAATCCGGACGGTCCATCGCCGGCGCACTCCAGCAGCGTGCATCCGCGCAGCTACACGTTGGGACAGACCAGCGGCACACTCATGACCGTCGCACTGGCTCCCACCTCGACCGAACAGCTTGCGCCGCTGTCCGCGCGCGTCGCGTCCGCCAATGGGTGGGGCGCCCGCGACAGCACGGGCGAGCACTACCCGCCCTTTCAGCACGTGATCTACGTCATCAAGGAGAATCGGACCTACGACCAGGTGTTGGGCGATCTGACGCAGGCCGATGGCGACACCGCCCTGCTCTTCTTTCCGCGCACCATCGGACCCAACCATCACGCGCTCGCCGAGCGCTTCGGCATTTTCGATCGCTTCTTCGTGGATGCGGAAGTGAGCGCGGACGGACACAACTGGTCCACGGCCGCGTACGCTACGGATTACCTGGAGAAGACCGTGCCGAGCGAGTATTCGGGACGCGGCCGCACGTACGACTACGAAGGCACGAACCGCGGCAGGGAGAGTGCGGCAGCCCTGCCGGACGATGACGTGGCTGCACCGGCCAACGGCTACCTCTGGGATCTCGCCGCGCGCGCCGACATCACGTTTCGCAACTATGGCGAATTCGTGGTGCGGGACACGGCCGGTAGCGGCGATCAACGCCAGCGTTATGTGGGCGACAAGCCCTTCCTGCGCGATCACACGAATCCGCACTATGCGGGTTTCGATCTCGACATTTCCGATCAGTCGCGCATGGATGTCTGGCTGAGCGAGTTCAACACGGATGTGGAGACGGGCCGAATGCCGGCGCTCGAAGTCATCCGTCTCCCGAATGATCACACCGCCGGCATGCGCGCGGGTGCCCCCACGCCGCGCGCCTACTTCGCCGACAATGATCTGGCGCTCGGCCGCATGATCGGTGCGTTGTCGCGTTCACCATTCTGGAAGAGCACCGTGGTGTTCGTGCTCGAGGATGATGCCCAGAACGGACCTGACCACGTGGATTCGCATCGCTCAGTGCTGCTCGTCATCTCGCCGTACAATCATGGCGGAGTGATCCACCGGTTCGTGAACACGACCGATGTGATCGCGACAATGGCGGAGATCCTGCACCTCGGATCGTTGTCGCAGTTCGACTTCTATGGCAGGCCGCTGCGTGACATCTTTGCGGCCACACCCGATCTCGCCCCGTATGATCCACTCACGCCTGACGTGGCGCTCAATGAGCGCAATCCGAAGAGCGGCATCGGCGCGCGCGAATCACGCGGACTCGATCTGAGCGCCGAGGATCGCGCCAACGAGGACCTGTTCAATCGCGTGCTCTGGCGAGCAATCAAGGGTCCGCGCGACCCCTACCCTGGTGCGACGCGCCAGCCGGCCTTCAACTGGCAGCATCCGGCGCTGGCGGAGCCTGGGGGCTGAGGGCGGGGTGGTCGCCCGGCCGCCCCACGCCACCCTTCCGTGGGAATGATCCACGCCCTTGCACCCGCCCTTGGGAATCGGCAATCGGGAATGGGGAATCGGGGAGGAAGACCTCCCCACCCCGCACCCCACCGCCTTTTTTTCACCGCCGCCTCCCCCCGCCACATCATTCCCCATTCCCACGATTCCCCATTCCCGATTTCCGATTCCCAAGGGCGGGGTGGCGTGGGGTGGTGGAACCGATCAGGCCCGTGACAGTCCAACCATCGCTTCCCGCGTCCGGTCTTCCGCCGGCGCTTCGCCAGTGACGGCCGGAAGGATCAGCGTGAACGTCGAACCCGCG
>DATNDS010000147.1:0-66312 GCA_035553215.1 Gemmatimonadaceae bacterium | reverse complement strand
GGCATTCCGCTCGATCGCCCAATCGCTGCCGCGTCCATCGATGCACTGGCGGCACTCGGCGTGCCGGCCGGCAGTCCGCTCGTGGTGATGGTGGCCGCCCTGGTTCGACACAAGGATCCGCTCACCTTCGTGTCCGCGGTGAGCGCGCTGCGCGGCCGCGTGCCGGCGGCGCGCGCCCTGCTCGTGGGCGACGGACCGCTGCGCCAGGCCGTACAGAGCGAGATCTCACGGTTGGGACTGGATGACGTGCTCAGACTCACCGGCTATCGAACTGACGCGGACGCACTCCTTGCCGCGGCCAGCGTCGTGGTCCTGAGCTCCGAGCAGGAAGGAATGGGATCGGTCCTCCTCGATGCCATGGCGCTTGGCAAACCGGTTGCGGCGACGACCGCGGGCGGCATTCCCGACATCGTGATCGATGCCGAAACGGGTCTGCTCGTGCCTCCGCACGATGGCACGGCACTGGGCGATGCGATCGTGCGGCTGCTCACCGATGCTGCGCTTGCGGAGCGACTGGGGCGTGCGGGCGCGGCTCGGGCGCCGCTCTTCTCCATGGAGCGGACCGCCGCGGCGACAGCGGCGGTCTATTCGCGCGTGCTGGCCGAGCGCGGGCGGTCGCGGTAGCGCTGCTCCCAGCGCGCGACCCTCTCGAGTACGTCGCGCACCTGGATGCGCGGCATCCGGTCGTGCCGGTGCGCGGCGCTCACCGGATAATTCTCTCCCGGATCACCGTACGCGTCCACGACGAGATCGTGGAAGCGGCGATAGGGTCCGACGCGTTTCGGGTTGTTGTATCCCATGAGACTGATCACGGGCCGGTCGAGCGCCACGGCCATGTGCAGGGGCGCGGTGTCCAGCGAGATCACGAGCGCCGAGCCGTCGAGCAGCGCGACGAGCTGGCGCAGCGGGATGCCGAGCGTGGAGTGCGGACGATGGCGCGAGAGTCGGACGATCTCTGTGGCAGTGGCCTGCTCCCGGGCGGAATTTCCGCCGGCGAGCACGGTGACCAGGCCGAACTGCTCGTGCAGTGCGTCGGACAGTTCGGCCCAGCGGCTCGGGAGCCACTCCTTTTGCGGATGGCTCGAGCCGATCACCAGGGTGGCGACGGGGCCGCCGAAGGGCGCGAGCAGCGCGAGTTGCAGAGCGCGCTCGGACTCCCACGGCCCGAGACTCCACACCACCGGCTCGGGTGACACGCCGAGCGCGCTCAGAAACTCGAAGTACTGGTCCTGTACGTGCTGCGGCGCATGCGGCGGGATGCGACGCGATGTGAACAGCCAGTTGAAGTCGCGGGCGCGCGCCCGATCGAAGCCCAGCTTCACGGGTGCGTGCGCCAGCGCCGTGACGAGCCCGGCCTTGATGTACACCTGCAGATCAACCAGCAGGTCGAAGGGACGGGTCGCCAGCATGCGCCGCATGTCCGCCAGTGCGCGCCAGCCGCGTGCCTTCTCGAAAACGAGCAATTCGTCCACGGCGGGATGGCCGCGGACGAGCGATGCAGGGCCGGGCTGCACGATCCACGTCACATGACACGACGGATCGTGCCGCTTGAGCGCGCTGATGACCGGAAGGACGTGCACGGCATCGCCAATGGCGCTCATCATGACAATGCCGACGCGACCGAGGGGGCTCGGGGTCCTCGGGAGGGCAGGGGGCAGCCCCCTGGGCCCCCGCGCCCCCTCGGCTCTCTCGCCCGCCTTCACAGTCGGATCAGACGGTGGGGTGGGCGAGGTCATGCGCGGTCATGGACAGCCACTGCAGATCGGATTCGTCGAGTGCCACGTCGTGCGTGCGCGCCACCTTGCGCGCCGACCGGGCGAGCCGACGCACGTTGCGCTCGGTCACGTGCCGTGAGCCCGGCGTGTCGATCCACACGCGGTCCACATCCAGCACCAGCGCGCGAATCCCGCCGGCGCCGGCGCGCGCGATGAGAATGTTCCGCATGTTGAGATCAGGATGACGCGCGCCTGCACCCGTGAGCGCCGCCAGCAACTCTGCCACCGCGTGCAGAATGGAACGTGGCGTTGAACCAGGCGGTCGCGACACCAGTGTCGCCACCAGATCAGCCGAGTCGGGCACCTCCCGCGTGAGCACATCGGCGCGCGAGGTGAAGGGACCCGCAGGATAGATGGCATACGCGAGCAGTTGCGGTGTGGCCACGCCGGCGTGAGAGAGTCGCAGGGAGACGTCGAGCTCGTGCGGCGCGCGCGAACGCGCCAGGAACCGGTCGCCCGTCAGCGGTGCGAACAGGCCGCCATGCCGGGAGCGTCGCACCACCACGCGGTCTACCCCGTTGGGGAGCGGGACAGCATACGCCACGCCCCGTCCGCGCAACGTGCGCGCGTCCGGATGCGACGCGGCGTATTCGTAGAACGATCCGCTCTGCAGCGCCGCCGCCAGCGGCTCGGCCAGCGCGCTGAGCACCACGGCCGTCGCGTGCCCTAGCGACAGCGCCGCGTAGCCCGGTGGCAGGGGTGCGGTGGAGTGCGCGTTCACGGCGCGACGCTGTAGACCGGCACGCCCTGCACCCGGCCGCGCAGCTCGACCGTCCCGCGCGGCTGCAGCGCGGGTGGCGACGTCAGCGCCGCGCGCATGCTCTCGGTGAGGAGCACCTCGCCCCCCTCCGCGATCGCGCACAGCCGGCTCGCGGTGTTCACCGCATCGCCAATGAGCGTGTATTCGAGGCGTCGCTCCGATCCGATGTAGCCGGCGAACGTCTCGCCCACGTTGAGCGCAATGCCGATACGGAGCGGCTGGCGCCCCTCCTGCCGCCAGCGCTCGTTCAGCGTCTGCATCTCACGCTGCATGTCGAGCGCGGCCCGCATCGCGCGATCGGCGTCGTCGGGTGCGCCCAGGGGCGCTCCCCACTGCGCCAGGAGCGCGTCGCCGATGAACTTGTCCAGCGCGCCACCATGTCGAAAGACAATCTCCACCATGGCGGAATAGTACTCGCTGAGCAGTCGCGCCAGCTCGTCCGGCCGCATCGTTTCGGCGAGCGCGGTGAAATCGCGGATGTCGCTGAAGAGCAGTGCGACCGTGCGCTTCTCGCCGCCCAGTCGCACGGTCCCCGGCGTGGCCGCAATGCGCGCCGCGAGCGCCGGCGCGAAGAAGCGCTCGAAGTTGCTGCGCACGAGCGTCTGGCGACGCACCCGCTCCGAGAGCCTGGAATTCTCGATCGCGACCGCGGCGATGTTGGAGAAGGCGATGAGAAAATCGAGATCGTCGTCACCGAAGCGCTCCGTCGTGGTGAGGTTGTCCACGTACAGCACCCCCTGCGCGACATCGTCGCTGCCCAGCAGCGGCGCGCACATGGCCGAGCGCACCCGCTGGGCGACGATGGACTGTCCGCCGAAGCGGGCGTCCTGCGGCGCGTTGTCCGTGAGGACCGCGATGCGCTCCTGCACGACCTTGCGCGCAATGGACTGCGGGATGGCCTGCACGACGGGATCGCCCTGGCGGTCGCGCGAGATGTGCTGCGCCATGGAACCTGTTTCGTCCGCCAGATCGATCGCCACACGATCCACGTCGAGAATCTCGAACACCATGGAGACGATCGTCTCCAGCAACGCATCGATGTGCTCGACGCGGGAGAGTCCCTTCGCGACCTCGAGCAGCAACGCCAGTTTCTTCTCCGTCTGGACTTCCTGTTCGCTCAGCGCAGGGCGCTGTCGGACTTCGCTGAGGCTCGACGCGCGGAACACGGCGGCGAGCGGCCCCGTGGGCTGCGCGACGGAGCGTCGTTTCACGATCGACGGGCTCGCGGTCTGTACGGGAGTCACCACGTCGGTGGCGATGGTGATCGGCTCCAGTGGCGCGGTCACCTGGACGAGCCTGAAGGAGACGCTGCCGAAGGTGACGACATCGCCCGCGGCCGCGCGCGCCGCATCGACGCGTGCGCCGTTGACGAATGTCCCGTTGCTCGATCCCAGATCGGTCACGGCCATGCCCGACGCGTCGGCGATGATGCGCGCGTGCCGGCGTGAGACCGTGGCATCGATCACCGGCAGGTCGCTTCCCGAGGCGCGGCCGACCTCGACCGCGCGGCCGTCACGCAGCTCGAAGGTCTGATCGGTGGTCGTGCCAATGAGTTTGAAGGGCATGGGGCCGCGGGCCGGGCTCGGGCAGTGCGAGATGACGTGTGGGACGGACGACGCCGTTCCCTGCAACCTGCAAGTTACACCCGGCCCGCCACCCGGCCCATCGCCATGAGGAGCGCACGCGCCTTGTTCTCCGTCTCCTCCCATTCACGTTCGGGCACCGAGTCCGCCACGATACCGGCGCCGGCCTGCACGGAGGCGACGCCGTTGGCGATGACGCAGGTGCGAATGGTGATGGCGAGATCCATGCGCTGGTCGCCCGAGGCGATGTAGCCGACGGCGCCGGCGTACGGGCCGCGCCGCGCAGGCTCCAGTTCGTCAATGATCTGCATGGCGCGCACCTTGGGCGCGCCGGTCATCGTGCCGGCAGGAAAGGTCGCTCTGAAGACGTCCATGGCGGACGAGACGCCGCGCAGCTCGCCTTCCACCTGGCTCACGATGTGGAGCACGTGGCTGTATCGCTCCACCGTCATGAGATCGGTCACGCGCACGCTGCCGTACGCCGCGATGCGGCCCACGTCGTTGCGCCCCAGGTCCACGAGCATCACGTGCTCGGCGCGTTCCTTCTCGTCAGCCAGCAGCTCGGCGGTCAGCCGCGCATCCTCCTCCGGCGTGGCTCCGCGCGGGCGCGTGCCCGCGATGGGGCGCACCGTCACGCGTCCATCCGCCACGCGCACGAGCAGCTCCGGCGAGCTCCCGACCAGCTCCATCCCGTCGAGCACCAGGTGGTACATGTACGGCGACGGATTGAGCGCGCGGAGCGCGCGGTACAGCGAAAGCGGCTCGAAGTCGAGCGGCACATCGATGCGGCGCGCGAGCAGAGCCTGAAAGCAGTCACCTGCGAGGATGTACTCGCGAATGCGATCCACGTCGCGTTCGAAGTCCTCGCGCGCGTAGGACGATATTCCCTGCGCCGGCGGCGCGCCGTGGTCGAGACGGAGCGGCGCGAGCGTGCCTGGCGCCTGCAGCCGCGTGATGATGTCATCGATCTCGTGCTGCGCGGCCGCGTGCAGCGCCTCGAGCGCCTCCGGTGACGCACCAGCGGGGACCGGCACACCGACCACGACCCGCGCCTGCGCCAGCAGATTGTCCATGATGACCACGGCGCGCGTGAACACGAACATCGCATCCGGCACGTCGAGCGCGCGGGGTGGCGGGTCGGGCAGTCGCTCGATGTGGCGCACGACGTCGTAGCCGAAGTAGCCGACGGCGCCGCTCCAGAACGCGCCGAGTTCCGGCACCGCAACCGGCGCATCGCGGCGAATGAGCGCCTGCAGATCGGCGAGCGGGTCCCCGGGACGGCGCGCGGCATGCCAGCCGTGCGCCGGCGTCCAGTCCTCCACCAGGCCATCGCGAAGCCGCCACGCGGCGCGTGGCTCGGTGCCGAGGAAGGTGTAGCGCGCCCACGTCTCGCCCCCGGCCGGAGCGGATTCGAGCAGAAACGCGAACGGCCCGCGGCGCAGCTTCGCGAACGCGGACACGGGCGTGTCCGCGTCGAGCAGACAGTCGCGCCACACGGGCACGAGTGCGTCCTCGCTCGTCAGCGCGAGAAAGCGTCGCAGACTCTCGCCGTGCGCGCTCTCAGGGGGCACGCCGAGCGCGGTCGCGCGCGTCGCCTCCGCGCTTGCCGCACCTACGCCGTCCGGCGACATTTCCCGATCATGCATCGCTTCTCCGCGACGCTCAGCGCCGCGTGGTGGGTTCTGGGAGGATTGGCGGCGGCCGGGTCGAGCGCCGCCGCGCAAACGTGGAACGATCCGCGCACGCTCGCGCTCGTCGAACGCGCGACCCAGCGCCGCACGGAACAGCTCGCCGACACCGCGCTCGTGGACTATCACGCCACGGCGCACGGCTACCTCACCTTTCTCGCACAGTTGGGCCAGGGATTCCCGGATCCGCCCAAGGTCGTGCGGTCGGATGAGCTCGCGCTGGAAGTGTACTGGCGTGCGCCCAATCTGAGCAAGCAGGTCATTGAAGGGCGGCGCGACACGCTCCTTCTGCCCACCGACATTCGCTATCACCAGGATCACCTGGGCATCGTCCAGAACAACTTCCCCGACATCATCCGGCTCGGCGAGGGCGATGAGGTGCGCGACGTGCCGCACCCGCTCTCACCCGCCGGCGTGCAGGACTACGACTTCGGCATTCGCGACTCGCTGAGCATCCGGCTGCCGGACCGAACGCTCGATGTGTACGAGGTGGCCGTGCGACCATCGCACCAGGGTGCGCCGGGCATCGTGGGCGCGATCTACATTGATCGCTCCAGCGCGCAGGTCGTACGCATGACGTTCTCGTTCACGCGCACCGCCTATCTCGACAAGGAACTCGAGGACATCTCGATCGTGCTCGAGAACGCGCTGGTGGATGGCCGCTTCTGGCTGCCGCGCCGCCAGGAAATCGAGATCCGCCGCACCGGGACGTGGTTGGACTTTCCGGCGCGCGGCATCATTCGCGGCCGCTGGGAGATCTGCTGCTATCAGATCAACACCGGGCTCAATGCGGCCATCTTTCGCGGCCCGGAAATCGTCGAGGCACCCGCCAGTGTCATGGCGCGGCACCAGTGGGAGGGCCGCATTCTCGACTCGCTGCCGAGCGATGTGCGCGCCGCCACCAACGCGGACGTGCAGCGCGTGGAAGATCAGGCGCGCGCGCTCGTGCGTGCCGAAGCGCTCGCGCGCCCGGGCGGCGCCGCGATCGCCGCGCACCGGCTCTCGGACTTTCTCCGCGTGAATCGCGTCGAGGGGCTCGCGCTGGGCGCCGGCGGAACGGTGCGTTTTGGCGGCGGCATCAGTGCCACGGTCCGGGGACGCTACGGCCTGGACGACCATGAGCCCAAGGGCGAGGCGTCCTTCGAGGTGCAACGCGGCAACGGCCGGAGCGTTCGACTGTTCGCATCGCGTGATTATCGCGACACGGGCGACGTGCCGGAGGGATCGCTGCTCGTCAACAGTCTGGCCGCGCAGGAGTTCGGCACCGACCGTACGGATCCCTACGATGTGCGTGCCGCCGGGGTCGAGTTGAATGCAGGTGAGGGGAGCGGTCTGCACTGGCGATTCACGGCGTCGCACGAAACGCAGGATCGCCTCGCGATACATGCCACGCCGTGGCGCGGTGCTTTCGAGCCGACTATCCCCGCGTGGTCCATCACCGAAGAGCGCCTGGCGCTGGACATTGAACGTCCCGCATTACTTGCGCTCTGGGGGAGCGAGCTGCGACTGCGCGCGCAGCTTCGCGGCGGCTGGTTCACGGGAAACGATACCGGTTTCACGTCGAGCCAGCCCTGGCTCGTGCGCGGCGCTGTCGAAGCCGAGATCGAGCGGCCGGTCGGCGACGACCGGCTCGTTACGCGCACGACCGCGGGGCTCGTGCATGGTTCGCCGGGCGTGCCAGCGCAGGAGTACGTCTTTCTCGGCGGTCCAACGTCTGCGCCGGGATACGACTTTCACCAGTTCGCGGCGCGATTCGCGGCGAGCGAGCACGTCGAGTGGCGCACCCGCGTGCCCTTCGTGCCAATCGGCCTTGGCGCCTTCGGTCGCTCGCCCGCCTCGGCGACGCTGGCGCCCTACGTGCATGTGGTCTACGTGGATGACGCGGCACCATTTGTCGCGCCCGCGCGCGGCTGGTACCCCGCGGTGGGCGCGGGCCTGTTCGTCCTGTTTGACGCCCTTCGCTTCGACGTGTCCCGCGGACTCCGACAGGGACGCTGGACGTTCTCGGTGGACGTGACGAAGGCGCTGTGGGGTGTGATGTAGAGGGTGGTAGTTGGTAGCTGGTCGCTGGTAGCTGGTTTAACGGCGGTTGCTGGTGGGGGGGTAGCTGGACGCGCTGCCAGTTACCAGTCACCAGCTACCAGCTACCGTCGTTCAACCAGCTACCGCCTTTCTCCCCTTCACCCAGACGCCGATCACGATGAGAAGCACCAGCACTGCCAGGAGCCACGTGGCGCGACCGAGAATGTGTTCGAGGTGAGGAAGATTCTTGGCGAACAGATAGCCGAGTGTGCCGTACCCGGCTGCCCAGACGATGCCGCCCAGCGCGTTGTAGATGGTGAACCGCTTGTACGGCATGTCGCCGGCGCCGGCGAACATTGCCGCCCACGTGCGCAGCAGGGCAATGAAGCGGCCGAAGAACACGGTCTTCGCACCATGATTGTCGAAATAGCCATGCAGCTTCGTCATCTTGTCGTCATTGACGTGCAGCAGACGGCCGTAGCGTCGGATGAGTGCATGCCCACCCTTGCGGCCAATCCAGTAGCCGGTGTTGTCGCCAAGAATCGCGCCTGCTGCGGCCGCGGCAATCACGAGTCCGATGCGCAGATGTCCGCTGGCCGCATATGCCGCTCCGGAGATCAACGCAGTTTCGCCCGGCACGGGGATGCCAAGGCTCTCAACCCCCACGAGCACGGCAATGAAAAGGTATCCGTAGTTGTGGAGGAGCGACGCAATCGAGTAGTGCATGATCCGGGCGACGACCTGTGGGGAGCGAGCGACGAGAGACGGACAGTGCTGTCCATACGGGAGATTGCAAGGACCGGCCCACTTCCAGGCCTCTGCACCGCGCGCGCTCGTTGAGAACACGCACGATCATCCAACCTGACTCGCGCACGCAGGCGCCGTGACGCATGTTCACCGTGGCGCGGCACGATGGACGCTCTTGCGTACAGGGAGATGACAGCGGTGATGGATGCCAAGGTCGCTACGGTGGACGTGTACCTGCTTCGCCGCGTCGCGGATGGCTGGGAGTCGCTCGCGCTCGAGCGGGCCGCCGGGACGCGCTGCACGGGCGCATGGGAGGTCGTACACGGGCGGATCGAGGACGGCGAGCGCCCCGAGGACGCGGCGCTCCGCGAAGTGAAGGAAGAGACTGGCCTGGATGTGCTCCGCCTGTACAACGTCACCGTGCAACCCTTTTACCTGCAGATGTTCAACATGGTGACGCTGGCGGTGGCGTTCGCGGCGTTCGTGAGCGAGGGGCCGGTGCGGCTGAGCGAGGAGCACGCGCGGGCTGAGTGGCTCCCGATTCCCGCTGCGGTGCAGCGGCTGACCTGGCCACGCTCCCGCATCGCCCTGCAGGAGGCGATCGCGCTGCTCCAGACCGGCGACGCCGGACCGGTGGAGGACGTGTTGCGCGTACGGTAGGCCCTCCGCCCCCGCCCCCCGCCCCACGCCCCTGGGAATCGGCAATCGGGAATGGGGAATCGTGGCAATAGGAAATCGGCCTCCCCATTCCCACCATTCCCCATTCCCGATTGCCGATTCCCAAGGGGGTGGGCGGTCGAGGCGAGGCTGATTGCCGATTCCCACGGGAGGGGTGATTGGGAAGAGGCAGATTGCCCATTCCCAAGGGCGGGGAGGTGGGGAAAGGACTAAATTCCGTCCCTCCCCCCCAACGACCCTGCATGAGCGAACGTCGCGTCCTGGCCGCACTGATCCTGCTGTTCTCGCTGTTGCTGTTCTTCGAGCTGCCCGGTTCCTGGCTCACCGAGCCGGATGAGGCGCGCTACGCCGAGATCCCGCGCGAGATGCTCGCGACGCGCGACTTCGTCACCCCGCGGCTCGACAGCGCACACTACTTCGAAAAGCCGCCGCTGCTCTACTGGGCCAATGCCGCGTCCATGGCGGTGCTCGGCCAGTCCGCCTTCGCCGCGCGGCTGCCCACGCGCATCGCGGGGCTCGCCACCGCTGCCATGCTGATCCTGGCTTTCGGCGTGGGCGAGGCCGAACCCTGGGGACTCTGGGCCGCGCTCATCTTTCTCACGGCGCCGCTCAGTTGGGTGCTCTCGCGCTACAACACGACAGATGCTCTGCTCACGTTCGGGATGACCCTCTCGTTCCTGGCGTTGCGCGCCTTTCTCGTGCGGCGCGAGGCAGGGAAGGGCGCCACCGGCATGCTCGCGCTCCTCGGCGCCGGTGTCGCGCTCGCCACGCTCGCCAAGGGACTCATTGGGATCGTGCTCCCCGGGTTGGTCTTTCTCATCTGGATGGCGCTTACCGGACGGTGGCGGCGACTGCCGGAGCTGCTGCTCTCACCGGCGCCGGTGGTGCTGCTGCTGCTCGCCGTGCCCTGGTTCGTTCTGGTGGAGCGCGCCAATCCCGGATTCTCGCGAATCTTCTTCATCCGCGAGCACTTCGCGCGCTTCGCCACGCCGGAGGCGTCGCGGCCTGGTCCGATCTACTACTTCGTGGCCGTGTTCGTCGTGGGATTTCTGCCGTGGACGTTCGTGTGTCACCGCGCGATCGTCTCGCTCCGTGACGCGTGGCGCGCGCGCGCGCGGGCATGGTCGGACGCACTCTTTCTGGCGCTCTGGTTCGGCGTCATTCTCGTGTTCTTCTCGGTCTCGCATTCCAAGTTGATCCCATACATTCTGCCGGCGTTTCCCGCGGCCGCGGCACTCACCGCGCGGGGCGTGCTTCACGAGGCGGGGACGTTCCGGCGTCCGCTCTGGTGGCACGCGTGGCTCGTGACCGCCATTGGTGTGGGGGGGGTGACGTACGGCGTGCGGAGCGGAACGTTCGCGCACTATGCGCTCACGGGCATCGCCTGCGCTGGAATCGCGGTCATGGTCGTGCTGGCATGGCTGGCGGTGTGGCGCGCACGCATGGCGGGCCGCCGCGCGCTCTTCCCGGCGGCGCTGGCCTGGGGCGCGCTCTATCTCACGCTCGTTCTGGCCATGCCGCACGTGGCGGACGAACTGTCCGGCCACGATGTGGCGATCGCTGCACGAGCGGCGCACGCAGCGCGCGTGGTGTCCTACAAGTGCTATCCGCAGCTGTTCCCCTGGGTGCTGCAACGCCCCATTGTCGTTGCCGACTTCACCGACGAGCTTGGCTCCGACGGCGTGCGGCCGCCGTCACTCTTCTGGTCAGGTACGGAATTCTGGCGCCGCTGGCGCTCCGGTGAACCCATGGTGGTCGTCGTGAAGCGGCGCACGCTCCGCGAACTGGCGGATTCCACCGCCTTCACGACGCTGGCGGGCAATCGGAAGTATGTTGTAGTCTCCAATGTCGCGGCCTCCACGGGCCGCGGCCAATGACCACGGATTCCTCCCGCGTGCGCGACACCTTTCTCCCGTTTTCGCGTCCGAGCATTGGCGATGCCGAGATCGCCGAGCTCCTCGACTCGCTCCACTCGGGCTGGATCACGACGGGCCCCAAGGTGGAGCGCTTCACCGCGGAGTTTGCCCGCTACGTGGGCGGCAGCCACGCGACTGCGCTCGCATCGGCCACCGCTGGATTGCATGTGGCGCTGCTGGCGCACAACATCGGGCCGGGCGATGAGGTCATCACCACGCCGCTCACCTTCGCCGCCACCTTGAACGTCATTGTGCTCGTCGGCGCGACGCCGGTGCTGGCGGACGTCGACCGGCACACGTTGCAGGTGCGCGTACCGGAAATCGAGCGGCGCCTCACGTCGCGCACGCGCGCCGTCATCCCGGTGCATTTCGTCGGCCAGCCGGTGGACCTCGATCCGCTCCTCGAGCTCACGGGCGCGCACGATCTCGCGGTCATCGAGGACGCGGCGCACGCCGTGGGGGCCGAGTACAAGGGACAGCGCATCGGGTCCTTCCCCACCACGTCGGTGTTCTCCTTTCACCCGAACAAGAACATCACGACCGGCGAGGGGGGCATGCTCGTGACGCACGATGATGCGATCGCCGATCATGCCGCGCTCCTCAAGTTCCATGGCATGGACCGCAACGCCTGGAAGCGCTTCGACAGGGCGGGATCGCCACGCTACGACATCGCGCTCCCCGGATTCAAGTACAACATGATGGACATCCAGGCGGCGCTCGGTCTGCACCAACTGCCTCGACTGGACGGGTTCATCGAGGCGCGCCGCCGGATTGCGCTGCGCTATCAGGATGCCTTTCGCGACCTGGATGCGCTGCTGCTCCCCGAGGCGGTGCCGTATCCCGCGCGCCATGCGTGGCACCTCTACACGCCGCTCGTCAACATCGACGCGCTTACCATTGACCGCGACGCCTTCATGCGCGAGCTCAAGGCGCGGAACATCGGCTGCGGCCTCCACTATTCCGCCGCGCATGAATTTTCCTACTATCGCGACCGCTTCGGATGGCAGCCCGACGACTTTCCGGATGCGCACTTCGTGTCGGAACGCATCGTTTCCCTGCCGCTCTTTCCCGACATGACCGCGGACGATCAGACGGACGTCATTGAGGCCGTACGCGACATCTGTGCGAGGTACATCCGATGACCGCCGCGGAACAGGGCAGGATCTCGGTGGTCATCCCGGTCTACAACGAGGCAGCGAACCTCCCCGTACTCGTGCCGCGCCTGCTGGCCGTGTTGCGCGACCTCGCGCGTCCGTTCGAGGCGATCTTCGTGGACGATGGCAGTCGCGATCGGTCGCTCGAACTGCTCCGCGCGTACGCCGGGGAATTTCCGCGCGAACTGCGCGTCGTGGAGCTGTCGCGCAACTTCGGGCAGCATCCAGCCATTCTCGCGGGATTCGCCATTACGACGGGCGACGTGGTCGTCACCCTCGACGCCGACCTGCAGAACCCGCCCGAAGAGATTCCCAAGCTCATCGCCCTCGTGGATCAGGGGTTCGACGTGGTGGGCGGGGTGCGCCAGTCGCGCCGGGACTCGCTCTTCCGGCGCGCGGCGTCCTGGCTCGTGAACCGGGTGACCATGGCCATCACGGGCATTCGCATGACCGATTACGGATGCATGCTGCGGGCATACTCGCGTGAGGTCGTGGATCTCATCAACCGCTGCGAGGAATATTCCACGTTCATCCCGGCGCTTGCCCAGACGTTCTCGCGCCGGCCCGCCGAAGTGCGCGTCGCACACGCGGAACGCGCGGCGGGGGCGTCCAAGTATTCGCTCTACCGGTTGATCCGGCTCAACTTCGATCTCATGACCGGCTTTTCGGTGGTGCCGCTGCAGCTCTTCACACTCTTCGGATTCATCACCGCGTCCGGCGGTCTCCTGTTCGGCGTCTACCTGCTCGTCCGGCGCTTCGTGCTGCTGCGCGCCTCGGAAGCCGAAGGAGTGTTCACGCTGTTCGCGCTGGCGTTCGTGGTGATGGGTGTTCTCATGGCGGGGCTCGGCATCGTTGGCGAGTACATCGGTCGCATCTATCAGGAGGTCCGGGGACGACCCCGCTATCTCGTGCGTCACGTGTACGGCGATGCGACGGGCATCGTGCGCCTCGACGACGCGCGCGCCGACAGCAACGTGCAGCGCTGATGCCGGAGCCGCGCATCGTGGTCTTTGCGTACTCCGACGTGGGCCATGCCTGCCTCGAGTACCTGCTCGCGGCGGGCACGCAGGTGGTCGGATGCGCGACGCACGCGGACGCGCCGGGGGAGACGATCTGGTTTCCTTCCGTGCGCGCGCTGGCCGATGCGCACGGGATTCCCGTGCTCATCGATGTGGACGTCGCCCGCACCGACCTCATCGCGGCGCTCGCCCCCGATCTCGTGCTTTCCTTCTACTATCGCGCGCTCCTGCCACGTGCCGTGCTCGCGCTGCCGCGACTCGGCGCGTTCAACATGCACGGCTCGCTGCTCCCCGCCTATCGTGGTCGCGCGCCGGTGAATTGGGCGGTGCTGCGCGGCGAAACCCGAACCGGCGCGACGCTCCACGTCATGACGCCCCGAGCCGACGCCGGCGACATCGTGGATCAGGAAGCGGTGCCCATTGGCCCCGACGACACCGCCGCGCAGGTGCAGGCCCGAGTGCGCGACGCGGCCACCGTGGTCCTGGCGCGCCAACTCCACGCATTGCTCGAGGGCAGGGCGCCGCGCCGTCCGCAGGATGAGTCGCGCGCATCCACCTTCGGGCGGCGCCGTCCCGCCGACGGGGCCTTCGACTGGACGATGCCGGCAGCGCGCATTCACGACCTCGTGCGCGCCGTCACGCATCCCTATCCCGGCGCGACGACCCTGCTGGGCGCGCATCCGGTGCACGTCTGGCAGACCCGGCTCACGCACGAATCAATGGGCGGCGCCGCCCCGGGAACGTTCGAGCTGCGCGGCGGCATGCTGCGTGCCGCGTGCGGCGACGGACAGTGGCTCGGGATCCTTCGCGCGCAGCTCGATGGCGACACCGAACGCGGCGGCGACGACCTGGCGCGACGGCTCGATCTCCTCACTCCGCACTCCATGCGATGAAGATTCTCATTCTTGGTGTCAATGGTTTCATCGGCAACGCGCTCACCGAGCGCATCCTCACCACGACACACTGGGAGGTGTACGGGCTCGACATGTCGGCCGAGAAGATCGAGCCGTTTCTCGGCAACCCGCGCTTTCGCTTTCTGGAAGGCGACATCGCCATCAACAAGGAGTGGATCGAGTACCACGTGAAGAAGTGCGATGTGGTGCTGCCGCTCGTCGCCATCGCCACGCCCGCCACCTACGTGCGCGATCCGCTCGCCGTGTTCGAGCTCGATTTCGAGGAGAACCTGCGCATCGTCAAGCAGTGTGTGCGCTATCGCCGGCGCGTCGTCTTCCCGTCCACGTCCGAAGTGTACGGTATGTGTCCCGACGCCGAGTTCGATGAGGAGACATCCAACCTGGTGTACGGGCCGATCGCGAAGCCGCGCTGGATCTACTCGGCGAGCAAGCAGTTGCTCGATCGCGTGATCTCCGCCTATGGCCAGCAGCACGGGTTGCGCTACACGCTCTTCCGCCCGTTCAACTGGATCGGCCCGCATCTGGACGATATCGACTCGCCCAAGGAAGGCTCGTCGCGCGTTCTGACGCAGTTCCTGCACAACATCCTCTATGGGGAGCCCATCAAGCTGGTGGATGGTGGACGCCAGCGACGGTCCTTCACGCACATTCGCGACGGCATTGACTGCCTCATGGCCATTCTCGAGAATCGCGACGGCGCCGCCGACGGCGGGATATTCAACATTGGCAACCCGGCGAACGACGTCTCCATTCGCGAGCTGGCCGAGCGGCTGGTGCAGGCCGTGAGTACGTATCCCGGTTTCGAGGCCCAGGCCGCGAACGCCCGCATCATTCCGGTGGAGTCGCGCGCATACTACGGCGAGGGGTATCAGGATATCATGACGCGTGTCCCATCCATTCGCCGGGCTGGAGAGAAGCTGGGCTGGCAGCCGAAGATCGGCTTCGACGAGGCGATCCGGCTCACGCTCGACTTCTACCTGTCGGGGCGCCAGCGACCGGCGGTGCCGTGACCGCACCCGCCGTGACAGAACGACGCGTGGCGCTCAAGGTGGACTGCGACACGTTCGAGGGAACGCGCAACGGGCTTCCCGCACTCCTGCGCCTCTTCGACCGGCACGCGATTCGCGCAACATTCTTCTTCACCCTGGGCCCTGACCGGTCAGGGCGCGCCATCCTGCGCGTCTTCACGCGCCGGGGGTTCCTGCGCAAGATGCTGCGTTCGAACGCACTTGCGCTGTACGGGCCCCGGACGGCGCTCTATGGCACGCTGCTGCCGGCGCCGCACATCGGCCGCAAGCTCGAAACGCTCATACGATCCGTGGGCGACGCCGGCCACGAAGTGGGCGTGCACGGCTGGGATCACGTGCGCTGGCACGACAGACTGCATCGCATGAGCGAGGCGCGGATCGAGCGGGAGTACGGCCGCGCGCACGATGAGTTCGCGCGCATTTTCGGACACCGTGCCCGCGCCTCCGCGGCACCAGGCTGGCACGCGACGCCGCTCTCGCTCCTGGTGCAGGACCGGTACGATCTGCTCTATGCCTCGAACACGCGCGGCGGCCGGCCGTTCTTTCCTGAAGCCGGTGGCCACGTATTCCGTACCCTCGAGATTCCAACAACCCTCCCCACGTGGGACGAGACCTTCAACGCGCCGCACTTCAGGGACGAATCCGCCTTTCTCGAATTCTATCGTGACCTCGTGCGCGGCACCGAAGTGCACTCGATTCACACCGAGGTGGAGGCCACGGCGCTGGTCGCGCTCTTCGAGCGTCAGCTGGAGCTCTGGATTGCGGATGGCGTGCGCTTCGTGACTCTCGAGGAGATCGCCGGGGAAACACTGGCGGCGCGCGAGCGCGTGAGCGCGCGCGCTCTCGAGCGGGTCACGCTTCCGGGTCGGGCGGGAGCGGTGAGCGCGGGCGGGCGGCGGCGCGCCGGATGAAGGCGACCGCCGCGCGACGCCTGCCGCGGTTCACGAGTGCTTGCGCTCGCTGGCGGTAGGCAGGCACTCGTTCTCGTCGGGCGGCGCGCCCGGCTTCACCCGGATGCTCTTCGCCGGGATCCCGACGTACACACGGTGCGCCCGCACATCCTTGGTGGCCACGGCTACCGCGCCAACCATCGCGTCGCAGTTCACGTGCACGCCGGCCAGCACCGTCGCGTGATACGTGATGCGGACGCCGTCATCGATGCGCGTGAGCGCGTTCGTGACATCGAGCTGATCCACGATGCTGTGCGTATGGCTGTAGATGTTCGCATAATCGGAAATGGACACCTTGTTGCCCAGCACGATGCCACCGCGATCGTCGAGGAGCACGTGACGGTGCAGCACGACATCGTCGCCCACCTCGAGGTTGTAGCCGAACGAGAATTCCACGTGCTGGAACGCCTTGAAGTTCCGGCCGCAGCGCCTGAAAATGTGTGGCGCGAGAATCCGGCGCAGTCGTACGCCCGTGTCCACGTTCTGGCCGCCCATGGGCGTACGGTCAAAGCTGTACCAGAGCCAGAGGAGCGGCTTCACGCGCTGGAACTTCGTCTGATCGCAGTCCGCGTAGTATTCGGGCTCCAGCGTCACATTGCGCGGATCGAGCGCCAGCAGCGCGGCGCGCGTGGCCGCCGGGACGGCCGCATCCTCCACGGCGCTCTCCCAGTTCGCGGCGAATCCCGGATACGCCATCTCGCACAATGTGCGACGGCAGACGACGTTCCAATCGGCGCCGGGTGCGCGGATCTCGCTGTCGAGCTCCTCCAGCCATGCATCGACGACAGCGGCACCGGGTCCCGGACGTAGCGGTTGCAGAGGCAGCAGAGCCATGTTCTCGGAGAAAAAGGTAAACCACCAGCTACCAGCCACCAGCTACCAGCCACCAGCTACCGACTACCAACCCTCCCCCTCACCAACGCCCGCTCCTGCTCGATGGTTCGCATCACCGTGGTCCAGCTCGTTCCCCCCACTCCGTCGACCGTGATGGTGAGCGGCTGAGAGAGATCGATTCCGTTGTCGAACACGTATACCGCACTCTGGACCTGGCGCTGGTCAACGCGCTCGCTGCCAAATCCTGCCGTGAGCGGCAGTACGTCGAGCGGCCGGAAATCATGGGCGCCCGACATGATGTCCACGTCGCGCGCGGTGTAGCGCGAGTCCGGCTGCAGCCCGAAAAATGAGAGATACCACAGGCTGGGCCGGTTGACGCCGAGCTGCACCGCCGCGCGGTCTACGGCGCCCTGCTGCCCGTCGCGCAGCGCGCGCATGGCGCGGTACGAATCGGGCGACAACAGCCGGATCACCGATTCATCCAGTGGCGTCGCGCGGACGAGCACGGATGGCAGCCGGATCTGCATGGAGATGTCATCCTGTCGCAACGTGCCATATCCGGCTGGTACCAGGATGCCGGGCGTGCTGTCGACCACGGTCGTCGCCCCGTGTGTGGCTCCTTCCGCGTAAGCCGGTCCGTGCGACGCACACCCGGCGCACAGGGCGACCGACACGGCGCACAGCGCCGCCGATCTCGTAACCCGGCACGCGTGTGTCCGTGAACGCATCATGTTCCGCCTCACTCGCTCCTCCAGGGCGCCTGCCCCAGCAGCGCGACGACCGCGGCGGCCAGCTCGTCCCGTCCCTCGCCCGTCACCGAACTGAACGGAATCACCTGGTCCTCGTCGAGCCCGAGCGACCGCGCCAGCGTCGCTGTGCGGCCGGCCACCTCCGCGCGCCGCAGCTTGTCCACCTTCGTGAGCGCGATCACCGCGGGTACCTCCAGCTCCGCCAGGAAATCCAGCATCTGCAGATCGTCGGGCGTTGGTTCGCGGCGCGCGTCAATGAGCTGCACGACGCCGCGCAGGGCCGTGCTGCCCCGGAGATAACCCTCGATGAGCGGCCGCCACTGCGCGCGCACCTCCTTCGAGACGCGTGCATACCCATAGCCGGGAAGATCCACCAGCGTGAACGCCCGATTCACCAGGTAGAAATTGATCTCGCGTGTCTTCCCCGGCGTCTGGCTCACGCGTGCCAGCGCCTTGCGGCGGACCAGCCGGTTCAGCAGCGACGACTTGCCGACATTCGAGCGTCCGCCGAAGGCGATCTCCGGAAGCGCCGATTCCGGCCGCCAGCCATCGGGCGATGCCATGCCACCCAGAAATTCCAGATGACGGATGACGAGCGGATCGGCCACGACCGCGGCGCGCTCGGGAGTAGTGCGCATCTCAGTGGGCAACCGTCGACATGTCGAGCGCCGTGTGTGCGCTGCTCACATCACGCCGGAGCGCCAGCAGCAGCACTTCGTCCATGGCGCTCACCGGATGGAATTGCAGATCACCGCGAATGTCCGGCGGAATCTCCTCCAGTTCGCGCGCGTTCGCCAGCGGAATGATCACGTGCGTCACGCCGGCGCGCCGCGCCGCCACGAGCTTTTCCTTGAGTCCGCCAATGGGCAGCACGCGGCCGCGCAGTGTGATCTCGCCAGTCATGGCGGTGTCGCCGCGCACCGCCACGCCTGTGAGCGCACTCACGAGCGCGGTTGCGATCGCGATGCCGGCAGAGGGCCCGTCCTTGGGCGTCGCGCCGGCCGGAATGTGGACGTGAATGTCGCGGCCGCGCGCGAACTCGCCATCGATGCCAAGGATGCTGGCGCGTGACCGCGCGTAGGTCAGCGCGGCGCTCGCCGATTCCTTGAGGACGTCGCCGAGTGTTCCCGTGAGCTGGATCCGCCCGCGCCCCCGCACCACGGCGACCTCGATCTCCAGCAGGTCGCCGCCCACCGCGGTATACGCCAGCCCGGTGGCCACGCCAACCCGGTCCTCCAGCGTCGCGCTCTCCTCTTCGAACGGCGGCACGCCCAGCAGCTCGCGCAGCGCCTCCGGCCCGACCGTGATGGGATGCGCCGCCGCCTCCTCGACGCCTTCCACCGCGCGGCGCGCCAGCTTGCGCGCCACGCGGGCCAGCCGCCGTTCCAGCTCGCGCACACCGGCCTCGCGCGTGTAGTTGCGTGTGATCTCGGCGATCGCCTCCGGCGTAATGGTCACGTTCTCGGGATCGAGGCCGTGCGCCCGCAACTGCTTCGGGACGAGATACTGTCGCGCGATCGCGTGCTTTTCCTGATCCACGTAGCCCGGCAGTCTGATGATCTCCATGCGGTCGCGCAGCGCATCGGGGATCTGGTTCAGCGAATTGGCCGTCGTGATGAAGAGCGTCTGCGAGAGATCGTAGTCCACTTCGAGATAGTGGTCGTTGAATGCCCGGTTCTGTTCCGGATCGAGCACTTCGAGCAGCGCGGCCGCGGGATCGCCGCGCCAGTCCTGCCCCATCTTGTCCACCTCATCCAGCAGGATGACCGGATTCACGACCTGGGCCCGGCGCATGGCCTGGATCACCCGGCCGGGCAGGGCGCCGATATACGTGCGACGATGACCGCGAATCTCCGCCTCATCACGCACACCGCCCAGCGACATGCGCGAGAAGCGGCGGCCCAGCGCTCGCGCGATCGAGCGCCCCAGCGACGTCTTGCCCACGCCGGGCGGCCCCACGAGACAGAGAATGGGACCTTCCAGATGCCCCACAAGCGCCAGCACGGCGAGGTAGTCCAGAATGCGGTCCTTCACGTCGCGCAATCCGAAGTGGTCCTCATCCAGAATGGTCTGGGCGCGCGCGACGTCCACGGCATCGTCGGTGCGCTCGGTCCAGGGCAGCGCGACGAGCCAGTCGAGATAGTTGCGCCCCACGGTGGACTCCGGCGAAAGCGGCGGCGTGCGGCGCAGCTTGCGCATCTCGCGCTCCGCGCGTTCGCGCACGGGATCCGGGAACTGCTTCTTCGCGATCGCCGCGGCCAGCTCGTCCACGTCGTCCGCCTCCTCTTCGCCCAGCTCGCGGTGAATCGCCTTGAGCTGCTCCTGCAGATAGAACTCGCGCTGATTCTGGAAGAGCGATCCGCGCACGTCGTTCTCGATCTTGCGTTCGAGTCGCAGGATCTCGATCTCCGACGCGAGCAGCGTGCTGCACCGCTCGAGCAGGGCACCCACCGACGGCGCCTCGAGGAGCTGCTGGCGCTGCTCGACGCGGACCAGCAGGTGCGCCGCCACCGCGTAGGCCTGTCGTTCGCGTGACTCGCTGCCCTGGACGAGCGCGACGAGCTCCGGCGGCAGCCGGCGGTGGAGACCCACGTACTCCTCGAACAGGCTCGCGACCCGGCGCGCCATCGCGTCCTCGTCGCTGTCCGGCGTTCCCCGCACCGGTGGCATGGCCGACAGCGAGGAATACAGGCATATTCCGGGTGCGTAGCGCGTCACGCGCGCGCGCGCGAATCCCTCGAGCAGTGCCTTCGTCGTCCCATTTGCCAACCGGGACAGCTGCAGTACCCTGGCAATCACTCCAACCCGGTACAGATCGGCTGCCGCCGGTTCCTGTACCTCGCCACTCCGTTGCGCGACGAGAAAAATCCAGCGGTCATGAGGCAGCGATGCATCCACCGCTGTCAACGACGCCTGTCGTCCAACCAGCAAGGGGATCACCATGTACGGAAACACGACCATGTCGCGCAGCGGCAGCGTCGGCAGACGATCCGGCACCTCGTGACGTTCGTCGCCGCGCGCAATGAAAATGGACATGCCGGAAATATAGCGGGCTACGCCATTGGGAGCGGCGCACTACGCCATTGCCGCAGCGCACATACGCTATCTGACCGACAGCGAGTCGGTTCGGACAGCAGGCATCTTCGGGCGCATGGCAGTCACGCCCAACGCACTTGGCCCGGAGGCCCCATGCAAGTCCTGTCCCTTCCAGTCCTGCTCGCCGCGCTCACGACGCTGGCCGGCGCGCAGCAGCCCATGTCGCACGCGATGCACGCCATGCCGGCGGCGGAATCCCCAGCGCTCCACGTCACCGTGGACAGCGTGCGTTCGCTCGTCGTGCTCAGGGCTGGTCCGTTCCGGATCGAACCCATGGGGGAGGACATGCAGATGCAGGACGAAGAGCTGTCCTTCCGGCTGCCCGTTGACGGGTGGCTGCACGGCTACCACGTGGACCTCGTGGACGGGGCCAATCAGCCACTTCCACGCGACGACATCCATCACGTTGGCCTCGTGAATTTCAATCGCCGCGAGCTGCTGTATCCGGAGCTCGAGCGCATGCTGGCGGCGGGCGCCGAGACGGAAGGCATTGATCTTCCGGCGAGCATGGGTCTGCCGATTTCCAGGGACGACAGTCTTCATTTCTTCGCCGGTCTGCACAGCGCCAACGGGAAGAGCGTGAGCGGTGCGTACGTGCAGATCACGCTCAAGTGGACGCCGAAGCGCGGTCATGGACCACTCGCCGTGTTGCCCTTCTACGTGGACGTCAACAGTCACGTCGGGGGAACGACGGCCTTCGACCTGCCGCCGGGACGAACCACGCGCTCCGCGGACTTCACGATGCCGCTGAGCGGTGGCCTGATTGCCATCGGCGGCCACATGCACCCCTACGGCAAGTCGCTTGCGCTGCAGGACGCCGAGAGCGGGAAGACGCTCGCGCGACTCACCACGGATCTCGGTCCCGACGGCACGGTCAGGAAGCTGACCCGCTTCGTGTTCGGGTACAATCAGGATGCGCTGCGACTGGAGGCGGGACACCGCTATCGCGTCATCGCGGTGTACGACAATACGTCCGGCAAGACGCTGCCCATGGGTGGCATGGCGTCCATGGCGGGCCCGTTCGTTCCCGACGACTATACGCAGTGGCCGAAGCTCGATCTGACGAATCCCGACACCCGGCGCGACATCGCCAGCTTGCGGTTGAACAACTGAGCGGCGCCGGCCGGTCTGCCGGATGCGGCAGGGGCCAGACACCGCCGGTGTCTGGCCCCTGTTCGTTCCGTCGCTCACGACCCGTCATGCCTCCTTCTTTCTCCGTTTGGTGGAGAGTTCCAGCAGCGGCGGGTTGCCATCGAGCACCGCGGTCTCGGTGATCTTCACCTCGGTAATGTCGTCGCGGCTCGGCAGGTCGAACATGACGTCGGTCATGATCTCCTCGAGAATGGCGCGGAGCCCGCGTGCACCCGTGCCACGCTTGAGCGCCTTCTGCGCCACAGCACGCAGCGCCGACTCCTCGAAGGTGATCTTCACATCTTCGAGGCCGAACAGCTTGGTGTACTGCTTGGTGAGCGCGTTCTTGGGCTCCTTGAGAATGCGCACCAGCGCGTCCTCGTCGAGCGCCTCGAGCGCCACCGCCACCGGAAGCCGGCCCACGAGCTCGGGAATGAGACCGAAGCGCAGCAGGTCGTCCGGCTCCACTTCCGCAAAGGGGTGGCGGGCCACGTCCCTGGGCTTCCCGTTCTGCACCTCTTCCTTGGTGAAACCGATCTGCCGCCGGCCCGTGCGGGCCTCGATGATCTTCTCCAGTCCGTCGAACGCGCCGCCGCAGATGAAGAGGATGTCCTTTGTATTGATCTGGATGTATTCCTGCTGCGGATGCTTGCGGCCACCCTGCGGCGGCACGGAGGCAATCGTCCCTTCGAGGATCTTGAGCAGTGCCTGCTGCACGCCTTCGCCGGACACGTCGCGCGTGATGCTCGGGTTCTCGCTCTTGCGCGCGATCTTGTCGATTTCGTCAATGTAAACGATGCCGCGTTCGCACTCGGCAACGTTGAACTCGCCGGCCTGCAGGAGGCGCACGAGGATGTTCTCAACGTCTTCGCCGACGTACCCTGCTTCGGTGAGCGTGGTGGCGTCGGCGATGGTGAAGGGGACATCCAGGATGCGGGCCAGCGTCTGGGCGAGCAGAGTCTTGCCGACGCCGGTGGGACCGATGAGCAGAATATTGGATTTGTCGAGTTCGACGTCATCATCCCGGCCCGACGAGCAGTTGATGCGCTTGTAGTGATTGTAGACCGCCACCGAGAGCGCCTTTTTCGCCCGCTCCTGTCCGATCACGTACTGGTCCAGGATGTCCTTGATTTCCTGCGGCGTCGGAACCTGCGTGATCGCCTCGGCAACCTCGCGCTCCTCATCCTCGGCGAGAATCTCGTTGCAGAGCGAAATGCACTCGTTGCAGATGTAGACGGATGGGCCGGAAATGAATTTCCGGACTGAATCCTTGGACTTTCCGCAGAACGAGCAGCGCAGGTGTTTATCGTGCGACATTAGCTGTCCGTGAAGCAGGTGAAGCGGACGGGCGGCAGCGGGTCTGAGGACCGCTGCCGGAGGGCTTGGAGATGTTTAACGTGCCCTCAAAAGACGGTCAAGGATCACAACTGACACAACTCATGTGATTAATTTCACAAACTGGCCTTCGGCTCGCTGGCCACCAGGCCCCGGGCCTGGACCACCACATTGTCGATAAGTCCATATGCCTTGGCCTCTTCCGCCGACATGAAGCGATCGCGGTCCACGTCGCGCTCGATCTGCTCGACCGTCCGTCCCGTGTGCTTCGCCATGAGCTCGTTCATTTTGGCCCGCAGATAGAGGATCTCCTTCGCCTGGATCTCGATATCCGCGGCCGTACCCTGCGCACCGCCCGACGGCTGGTGAATCATGATTCGCGAATGCGGCAGCGCCATGCGCTTGCCCGCCGTGCCGGCCGCCAGCAGGAATGCTCCCATGCTCGCCGCCATCCCCATGCAGATGGTCCGGATGGGCGACGTGAGAAATTGCATCGTGTCGTAGATCGCCATGCCGGCCGACACGCTCCCGCCCGGCGAGTTGACGTAGATGTTGATGTCGCGCTCCGGATTGTCCGCGTCCAGAAAGAGGAGCTGGGCAATCACGATGTTCGCGACGTCGTCGTTGATGGGTGTGCCGAGGAACACAATCCGGTCCATCAGCAGCCGTGAGAAGATGTCATACGTCCGCTCGCCGCGCGGCGAGCGCTCGATGACATAGGGTGGGTAGATCGTGGACATGGGCATTGTCGTGTAAGTCAGTCGCAGGGAAGTGAACGCACGAAGCCGACCGCGCGGTGCCGCCGGCTATTCAACGGTATTTCTCTCCATCAGCCACTTCATCACTTTCTCCTCCGTCAGGCTCTGCTCCAACTCGGCCAGCCTCCCGGACTTCTGGAGCGATGCGTAGAGCTGGCCGACATTCGCCTTTCCCTTTTCGGCCAGCTCGGCGACGCGCTCGTCAATGTCCGCCTCGGATGCGCTCAACCCCTCGCGCTTGGCGAGCGTCGAAATGATCAGATCGCGCCGCACCTGTCGCTCGGCGAGCGGCTGGAAATCGTGCGTGAACTTTTCCCGTCCATCTTCCGGTACCTTGTACGCCTCGGCGTAGGCACTCACCAGTTGCGCCACCCAGCTCGGCGGCACGTCAAAGGCATTGGCGGCGATGAGTTCGTCAATGAGCTTCTGCCGCACGTCGGCATCCGCCTCGCGCTCGGCCAGCTTCACGAGGTCGCCGTGCACGGTCTTCCGGAGCGCATCCAGCGAGTCGAAGTCGCCCGCCTCTCGCGCGAAGGAATCGTCAAGCGGCGGCAACGCCTTCCGCTTGACGTCATCGAGCGTCACCTGCACGCGCTTGGTCTTGCCGCGTTGCGCCTCGTCCGGAAAGTCCTCCGGCCACTTCACCGGGCGCTCCGTGGTGGCGCCCGGCGCGGTCTCCATGATGACTTCCTCCACCGCCGGCAGCGCCTGTCCCTCGCCCAGCACCAGGCGGTATTCCTGCGGCTCGGCCATGGCCTCGCCATCATCCGTCGTGGCGAGATGCACGGTCACCATGTCGCCGGGAATCGGGCGCTCGTCCACAGGTGTCCATGTCGCGCGCTCCTCTCGCATCTCATCCAGTTGCACGCGCACGTGCTCGTCGCCCACCGGGCGCACGGTGCGGGTGACGCGGAAGCCCTGCGTACGCGGGAGCTCGATGGTGGGCCGTACCTCGAGATGCAGCTCGAAGGTGAGCGGTTGCCCCTCGTCAGCCTTCACATCGTGCACGTGGGGCTGGGTGGCCAGCTCGAGCTTCTCGCGTTCGAGCACTTCCTTGAACGCGTCCTGCACGAGTGACTCGATCGCTTCCTGGTGGATGGCATCGCCGAACTTCCGCCGCACCATGGCGGCTGGTGCCTTGCCGGGGCGAAACCCCCGGAGCCGGACCTGCGTGGCGTAGCGGCGCGCGGCGCGCTCTTCGGCGTTCCGCACTTCATCTACAGGTACCGACACTTCCAGCAGGCGCTCCAGCCCCTCGCTCTTCTTCGGCTTGATGTCGATGTTCATGGACGGAAAGATAATGAAGGGGCGCGCGCGAGTCAGTTCCGCGCGCCCGCCGATGGCCCGGCTGCCGGCCCGCCGGCCTGCCACACATTGTTGCTCCGATCCACATCCTGAAAGCGGTTGTCCGGATCCAGGGTGACGCGTGCAACCCGCCGGCCGCGGGTGGTCACCGAAAAGCTCACCATGCGGTTGCCGCTGAACCAGACCGAAGCGGGACGCGTGATTGTTTCGGTGCCGCCTCCCACATAATCAATGCGCGCGATGATGGGCATGGTCATGCTGCCCCTGGCGGCCACTGTTACGCGAACCGCACCGCGCGCCGGGGCGCTCACCGTCGTGATGGCCTGGTCGAACGTCCCCGTCGTGAACCACCACGCATTCCAGAACCAGTCCAGGCGCTGTCCCAGTGCGTGATCCATGAACATGAAGAAGTCCCATGGTGACGGGTGCCGGTAGCGCCATGCCTGGGCATACGCGGCGAAGGCCTGACGGACCGCCGAATCGCCAACCACGCCGCCCAGTGCGCGAAGCGCGAGCGGCGCCTTCTCGTAGGTCTGCAGCGTGTAGAGCGGGCCAGCGAAATCGGACGGCCACATCATGGCGGGCTCCAATTCCGAACCGGCCACGCGGCGATAGTCCTCGCCGATGCGCATCGGGTCCTCCAGCTGTCCGGTGAAGTCCGCGCCCGCCGCTGCGTCAATGAAGTCGTTGAACCCTTCGTCCATCCAGCCATACCACGTCTCGTTCGACCCCACCATCATCGGGAACCACTGGTGTCCCAGCTCGTGCGCAATGACGCCGAAGCCGGGCCCGCAGAAGACGATCATGGGATACTCCATCCCGGTCTCGGGCCCATCGGCCACGGTGGCCTGAGGGAAGTCGTATGGCATGACGTAGCGCGCGTGGTGCTCGAGCGCGAACTTCGCGTACTGCGCGCTCTTCTCGTAGCTGCTGTGTTCCGGCAGGTAGAACACCTGCACCAGCGTGGGTTTGGGCGTCATGGCGCGCGTGGCGTCATACACGAAGTCCGCGCTGGTCGCGAAGGCGAAGTCGTTCACGAGCGGCGCGGTGAAGTGCCAGGTGAGCAGCGAGTCTGCCGCAGTGGCCCTGCCGGCGCCCCGTTCCGCGGCCGTGACGACGCGCACCGTCGTATCACCCTTCAGGGCGACGGCCAGCCGCTCTCGCGTGCTGCGCGAAAGCACCTGTTCAGGGTTCGCGAGCGTTCCCGTTGCGCCCACGAGCCATCCGGCCGGCAGCGTGAGCCTCACATCGAAGCTCCCGTACTGGTTGTAGAATTCCGCGGTGCCGAGGTACTGGTCGTGATCCCAACCGCGCAGATCATCGTACATGGCGATCTGCGGGTACCACTGCGCGACCTGATAGAGTCGTGTTCCCCAGCGGCCCATGCGCTCGCCCCGTTCGCCAGGTGGCACGTTCGGGACCTTGAACTCCCAGTCCGCCGTGAGCGTGGCTGTCGCACCCGGCAGAACGGGGGATGCCAGCTGCACGATTGCGATCGTGCCGTCGACGCGGTACGCCTTCGGGTCGTCGAGCGCAACAGGCTCGCCGTCGATGATGAGCCGGCTCACCCGGATGCCGTCCGTAATGTCGGTGACGTAATCGTTGCGATCCGATTCGGCGCGGAAATAGTTCTGATAGAGGCGAAGGACGATCTGCCGGAGCGTATCCGGCGTCGTGTTGCGCAGCGTGATGGTCTCCGAGCCCGTGAGATTCGCCGTTTCGACATCGAGGCGCGCAGTGATCGCGTAGTCCACCCGCTGCTGCCAGTAGTTGCGGCCCGGCGATCCGGTGGAGTCGCGCGTGCCGGCCCGATAGGCGCGCGAGATCATCGGGCCGAGCGGGATGTCGCGGGGCACGACCCGATCGGGCCATGCCGGTGCGTGCTGCGCCCGGAGCGGCGCAAGGAGGGGGAGCGCGGCGCAGCCGAAGGCCAGCGCCAGTGCGAGGACAGGTGATTGCATGTGGAGACAGTGGGGAAATGAGTCCACGACACCAGGCCAGCGCATCCCGTCGTGTCGCGCCGCGGTACGAATGCTCGGGGCGGGACTCGAACCCGCACGCCTTTCGGCACGGCGTCCTAAGCGCCGCGTGTCTGCCGTTCCACCACCCGAGCGCGCCGCCCTGAAGCTAATGCGCATCACGATTTTTGGTGAACCGGGTGAGCTCCGATGGCGGTGGCGAACGGCGTTCCGCGCCCCGGCGAACGGCGGGACAGGATTTCAGGATTGACAGGATTTACGGGATTTTCACGGTCCCTTTCCCAAAGCTTTGCCGTCATTCGGCGAACGGACTGAAATTTTGAGACTCGGCTCCCAACAATCCTGTTCATCCTGTCAATCCGGTAAATCCTGTCATTTGTCTCTGTTGGTCACGCAAACCTGTCAGCTGTCCGAAGCTGCTACCTGTGCCGCCCGCAATCGGTGAGCATCGGGAGTACAGTACCAAGCGCACCGGCGCGAGGCCGCCGAGCTGCGCCACGCGCCGGTCCGATACACCACGGCCCGGCGATGCTGAGCATCGCCAGGCCGTGGTGTACTGCTTGAGCGCCCTCGCGCCATCAACGCGCCGCCAGCATCAGCTCCCATCACCCGTGGCGAGGTTCACGACACGCGTCTCCTTGAGGCGCGTATTGTAGACGAGCAGACTGATCACCTGGTCCTTGCCCACCTGAGCCAGCGCGGCGTTCAGGTCAGCGTCGGTGCGGAGAGCGCGATTCGCCGGATTGAGCACCTTGACCAGAATGTCCTGGTTCGGCGCCAGCTTCTGGAACGCCGCTCCGGTCACGCTCACGTCAGTCACCAGCAGGCCACGCTGCACACCGGCTGCGTTCAGACTCGCGACCTGATCGCTGCTGAGCGGTTTCACCGTGATGCCCAGCTTCTGCCAGGCAGCCGGCTCCGGATGGCTCCCACCATTGCCGGAATCATTGCTGGCTACGTCACTGTCGCTCGGCGCTTCGCCCAACTTCACCTTGAAGCTCATTTTCTTGCCGTAGCGCATGACGGTCACGTCCACCACATCGCCGGGCTGGTGCTGCCGGATCATCCGCTGCAGTTCCGCGGTGCGGTCAATCGTCTTGCCATCGAGTGCGATGATCACGTCGCCGGGCTCGATGCCGGCACGCGCCGCCGGACTGTCGGTGCCCGCCGAGGCGCCGCCCACCAGCGCGCCATGAATGCTGTCCAGCCCTGCGGCCTTCGCCGTCGCCGGATCGACATTCTGAATGGCCACACCCAGAATCGGCTGGCGCACGTGACCGTACTTGATGATGTCGTTCATCACGTTCTTCGCGAGCGAAATGGGAATCGCGAAGCCGTACCCCGCGTAGTATCCCGTGGGGCTCGCGATGGCGCTGTTGATGCCAATGACCTCACCGCGGATGTTCACGAGCGGTCCACCGGAATTGCCGGGATTGATGGCGGCATCGGTCTGGATGTAGTCAACGATGGCGTACTTGCTGGAATAGAGCTGCGTGAGCTGGCCGCCACGACCCTTGGCGCTCACGATGCCCGCGGTCACGGTGAAGTCGAATCCCAGCGGGTTGCCGATCGCGAGCACCCATTCGCCCACCTTGGCGTCCGCGTCATCGCCCAGTGACACGGTGGGGAAATCGTTGCCGTTGATTTTGATGACGGCCACGTCTGTGGTCGGATCGCGACCAATGACCTTGGCGGTGAACTGGCGACGGTCGAGCATGGTGACGGTCACCTTGTCGGCGCCCTGCACCACGTGGTTGTTGGTGAGAATGTAGCCGTCAGGCGACACGATGAAACCGGAACCCATGCCTTCCTGCGGTCCCTGCTGCTGAGGCTCGAACTGACGGAAGAACTGCTCCATTCCGGGAGGGAACTGCTGCCCGCCCTGCGTGCGCGGCTGCTTGGCTTCCGTTTCGGTAGTGATCTGCACCACTGCCGGCGTCACATGCTGCGCGATGGAAACGAACCCGTTACTGAGGTCCGCCAGCGGCTGAACGACCTGCGACGGAGGTTTGGTGCTGGTGCGCTGCTGCGCGTACCCGAACGGTGTGAGATTGAATCCCGCGGCGATGATGACACCGCCGACGAAAGCCGCAAGCGCGACCGCACCCAGTCGCGCACGAGAAAATGTTCGAGAAGGCATGAATGGTATCTGGTTATTGGTCGCTAGTAGCTGGTTGAATGACGGTAACTGGTAGCTGGTAGCTGGCGCTGTAAGTGTGTACCGTCGAATCCCCCAAAAGTTGCTTTTCGACACAGCCTCAGCGTCTCCCCCACCAGCTACCAGCCACCAACAACCAGCTACCGTTTCTTATCCTCATCCACGATTTCATAGTCCGCTTCGACAACGTCGTCCGGCTTGTCGCCGGGCGCGTTCCCCGGCTGACCGGCGGTGGCACCAGGTTCGCCTGTGGGACCGGCCGCCTGCTCCGCACTTCGCTGCTGTGCGTAGAAGGACTGCCCGGCCTCACCGAACGCGTGTGACAGCTCCTCCTGCGCGGCACGGATCTCGTTCATGTCGTCGCCACGCAGTGCCTTGCGCGAACGCTCCACCGCGGACTCGAGCTTGGACTTGATGTCCGCCGGCAGCTTGTCGCCCCACTCCTTGGACTCCTTCTCCACCTGGTAGGCGAGGCCGTCCAGCTTGTTGCGCGCATCGATCTCCTCGCGGCGCTGCTTGTCCTCGTCGGCGTGCGACTCCGCGTCCTTCACCATGCGCTGAATCTCGTTCTCGGAGAGTCCGCTCGATGCCTCGATGCGGATCTTCTGCTCCTTGCCCGTGGCCTTGTCCTTCGCGGTCACGTGCAGAATGCCGTTCGCGTCAATGTCGAACGTCACCTCCACTTGCGGCATGCCACGCGGTGCCGGCGGAATGCCGGTGAGCTGGAACTTGCCGATCGTCTTGTTGTACGTGGCCAGTTCGCGCTCGCCCTGCAGCACGTGAATCTCCACCGTGGTCTGGTTGTCATCCGCCGTGGAGAAGATCTCCGACTTCTTCGTGGGAATCGTCGTGTTCCGCGGAATGAGCACCGTGGTCACGCCGCCCAGCGTCTCGATGCCAAGCGACAGCGGAGTGACGTCGAGCAGCAGCACGTCCTTCTGTTCACCCGTGAGCACCGCGCCCTGGATGGCGGCGCCGATGGCCACGACCTCATCCGGATTCACGCCCTTGTGCGGCTCCTTCTTGAAGAAGTCCTTGACGACCTGCTGCACCTTGGGCATGCGCGTGGAACCACCGACGAGAATGACCTCGTCAATCTCTTCGGGTTTGAGTCCAGCGTCCTTGAGCGCCTGCTGCATGGGCGGAATGGTCCGCTGCACCAGATCGTCCACGAGCTGCTCCAGCTTGGCGCGCGTGAGCGTGTAGTTGAGGTGCTTGGGCCCCGACTGGTCGGCCGTGATGAACGGCAGATTGATGTCCGTCTGCTGCGTGGACGACAGCTCCATCTTGGCCTTCTCGCCGGCTTCCTTCAGGCGCTGGAGCGCCATGGGATCCTTCGAGAGGTCGATGCCCTGATCCTTCTTGAACTCGGCCACGAGCCAGTCGATGACGCGCTGGTCGAAGTCATCGCCGCCCAGATGCGTGTCGCCATTCGTGGACTTCACCTCGAACTGGCGCGAGCCGTCCACATCGTAGAGCTCGAGCACGGAGATGTCATACGTTCCGCCGCCCAGATCGAACACGGCGACCTTTTCGTCCTTCTTCTTGTCCAGTCCGTAGGCGAGCGCGGCCGCGGTGGGCTCGTTGATGATGCGCAGCACGTCGAGCCCGGCGATGCGTCCCGCATCCTTCGTGGCCTGGCGCTGCGAATCATTGAAGTAGGCCGGTACGGTGACCACGGCCTTCTGCACCTTGAAGCCCAGGTAGTCCTCCGCCGTCTGCTTCATCTTCTGCAGGATCATGGCGGAAATTTCCGGCGGCGTGTAGCGTTTGCCCTGAATCTCCACCACCGCCAGATCGTTCTGGCCGGCCGCGACCTTGTATGGGACGCGTTTGATCTCTTCGGTGACTTCCGGCATCTTGCGCCCCATGAAGCGCTTGATGGAGAAGACCGTGTTTTGCGGATTGGTGACCGCCTGGCGCTTTGCGACCTGGCCCACGAGCCGTTCGCCGTCCTTCGTGAACCCGACGACGGACGGGGTGACGCGGCCCCCTTCGGCATTCGGAATGACAACAGGGTCACCGCCCTCCATGACAGCAACCACGGAGTTCGTCGTGCCCAGGTCAATGCCAATGACTTTCTCAGCCATAGCTTCCTCGTGAAGTGTGATGTGGCGAGCCGCGCCGAAGCGTCAGAACCGCTCGCCGGATGCTTGAACAGGCTCCCCGCTCGCTGCGGGGATACCACCGGCAAGACCTTCTCGCAATCCTGGTGCCGGTGGAGTGCGCCATTATGGCAGACGGAAGACAGGTCGAAAAGGAAGACAGGATCGCAGGAATCGCCATCGCGAACAGACGATCGCCAACCAGCGAGTAGCCGAACGTGATCCCGCTCAGCGACGAATTGCCGACGCTCCGGACGCCGTGGATGACCTACGCCATCCTGGCCGTCACCTGGGCAGTCTGGTTGCTCGTGGAACAGGCAGGATTTTCTCCGATGGTACTTGCCGCGCGCGTGTGCGATCTCGGCATGGTACCGGGCGAACTGACGCACAAGGCTCCGCTTGGGCTCGCTGTGCCCATTGGCGCCGGTATGGCATGCGTCGTGGACAATCTGCCAATCAACATCCTCACGCCGCTGACCTCCATGTTCCTGCACGGCGGCTGGATGCACATCATTGGCAACTCGCTCTTCTTCTGGGTGTTCGGCAACAACATCGAGGACTCGATGGGGCCGTGGCGCTTTCTCGCGTTCTACCTCATCTGCGGCCTGATCGCGGCGGCCACGCACGTCGCCTTCAATGCGTCGTCGCCAGTGCCGACGGTGGGCGCGTCGGGGGCGATTTCCGGGATCATGGGTGCGTATCTGCTGCTCTACCCGAAGGTGCGCATCCGGATGTTCTTCTTCTTCATCATCTTCTTCAAGGTCATCCCGATTCCGGCCTGGCTGGTGCTGCTCTACTGGTTCGGGCTCCAACTCCTCGCGGGCCTGCCCGAACTGTCCCAGATGAGCCCGGACGTATCCGGTGGTGTCGCCGTATGGGCGCACGTGGGTGGATTCATAGCGGGGCTCGTGCTCATCAAGCTGTTCGCGAAGCCGGGGCTCGTCGAGGCGCACCGCGTGGCATTGCCGCCGCGCTACCGGGTGCAATTCCCCGGCGCCTGACTGCCCGCGCCGCGCCTGACTGCCTGCGCCGCAACTGCCCGAGCCGCGTCTGCCAAGGTTTCCGATCGCGGCTGGCGCGAGTAACTTCCTCGCGCCCCTGACGACGCCCGAGGATCCGCCCGCCGATGCCTGCTGCCGAGCGTATTGCCGACCTGATCGACCACACACTCCTGAAGGCGGACGCGACTCGATCGGACATCGAACGTCTGTGCGCCGAGGCGCGCCACTTTGGCTTCGTGGCAGTGTGTGTGAATCCGGTCTGGGTACCGCTCTGCCGTGAGGTCCTCCACGCATCGCCTGTGCGGGTGGTGACCGTGGTCGGCTTCCCGCTGGGTGCCAATCGGACGGCGACCAAGGTGGCCGAGGCATCGCTCGCCGTGGCGGAGGGCGCCGATGAGCTCGACATGGTTGCGGCACTCGGCTACCTCAAGGGGGGCGACTGGCGCTACGTCGCGAGCGACATTCGCGCGGTCGTCAGCGCGGCCGGTGGCCGGCTGGTGAAGGTGATCATCGAGTCGGCGCTGCTCACGCCCGATGAGATCACGCGGGTCAGCACGGTCGCGCGGGACGCGGGTGCCGGGTACGTAAAGACGAGCACCGGTATGCACGCCCTGGGTGGTGCCACGGTTGCAGCCGTGTCACGCATGCGCGCCGCGGTGGGCAGCTCTGTCGGCGTCAAGGCGAGCGGCGGGATTCGCGATTGCGCCGCGGCGATTCGCATGCTCGCCGCTGGCGCCTCCCGCCTCGGGACGTCCAGTGGCGTCAGGATCGCCGAATGTCTCGGAGACATGCCGTTGTCGCGGCTCGTTGCGGATGCCGCGGCGCACGCCGACCGGTGCACCACCTCCATCCGGAGCGTCACACCAGCGACCGCGCCACAGTTCTGATTCCCGACACGCCTGTTCATCTGACGCCTTCCAGATTCCCGACATCCCGTGCGCCTCATACCACGCGACACCGCATTCTTCGAAATGTTCGAGCAGCTCTCCAGGCGGCTGACGGTTGCGTCCCGCCTGTTGAGCGAGCTGTTTGCCGACCCGAGCCGCCTGGAGCACTTCGTCAGCGCCATCAAGGTGGTGGAGCACGAGGCGGACACCATCACGCACGACATCATTTCGCGCATTGACAAGAGCTTCGTGACGCCCATCGACCGCGAGGACATTCACCTGCTGGCCTCGCGGCTGGACAACGTGGTGGATCTCGTGGATGGCACGGCACGGCGCGCGCAGATGTTCCACATTCGCGAGGTGCACGACATCGCGCGGCGCATGTGCGACACGCTGGTGAGTGCCACAGAGAGTCTGGACGCCGCCGTGGGGCGCATGAAGGACGCCCGCTTCGTCGTCGCGCAGGGGCACGAGGTGAAAACGCGGGAGGAAGAGGGTGACGCCCTCTATCATGAAGCCGTCGGCGACCTGTTCCGCGGCACGCCCGACCCGCTCCACGTCATCAAGTGGAAGGAGCTGTACGATACACTCGAGCGCGCCCTCGATCAGTGCGAGGACGTGGCCAACGTGCTCGAGAGCATCGCCCTCAAGCACGCCTGAGCGGTGATCACGTACATCCTGGTGATCATTGCGATCGCCTTCATCTTCGACTTCAGCAACGGATTTCACGACTCGGCAAACTCCATCGCCACGGTGGTGGGGACCCGTGTGCTCAAGCCGCTTCCGGCGGTGCTCTGGGCTGCCGCGTTCAATTTCCTGGCCGCGTTTCTCGTGGGGACGAAGGTGGCGCAGACGATGGGGAAGGGGATGATCGACATCACCGTCGTCGACCCCAACGTGGTACTCGGGGCGCTGCTCGGCGCGATCGGCTGGAATCTCATCACGTGGTACTACGGGCTGCCCTCGAGCTCATCGCACGCGCTCATTGGCGGATTCGGCGGCGCGGCCGTGGCCAAGGCAGGCTTTGGCGCGATCATCGCGTCGGGCTGGACGAAGACCATCGTCTTCATCGTGCTCTCGCCGGTGATCGGGCTGATCCTGGGTTTTTCGCTCATGGTTGCGGTGTACTGGATCTTCCACCGGACGCCGCCCGGCAAGGTGGATCGCGTGTTCCGCGTGGCGCAGCTCGGGAGCGCGGCGTTCTTCTCGCTCTCGCACGGCGCGAACGACGCGCAGAAGACGATGGGCATCATCGTGGGACTGCTCGCGTCATCGAACGCGCTCTTCGCGCATCAGGCGGGAATGCTGCACCATCTCTACGTACCGGCCGCGGACCACATCCCCTACTGGGTGGAGATCTGCGCCTACACGGCCATCGCGCTCGGCACGGCGTTCGGCGGCTGGCGCATCGTGCACACGATGGGCTCGCGCATCACGAAGCTGCGCCCGGTGGGCGGCTTCTGCGCCGAGGCGGGCGGCGCGTTGAGCATTCTACTGGCGACGAAGTTCGGCATTCCGGTGAGCACGACGCACACGATCACGGGCGCCATCATGGGTGTGGGCGCCACGACACGGCTCTCCGCCGTGCGCTGGGGTGTGGCGGGGCGCATCGTGTGGGCGTGGATCCTGACCATTCCCGCGGCGGCCATCATGTCGGCGATCTGCTGGCTCATTCTGCATCAGGTGACGCGCGGCGTGTTCTGATCACGGCAAATTCCCGGGAACGGCTCCGTGGAAATCCTCTGAATCCTGTCAATCCTGAAATCCTGTCCAGCCGTTCGCAGAGGCGCGGTACGCTGCTCGCAACCACGGATGCATCGTGTGCAGGTGCGCAAGCGAGGACGAGCGCGTCGAGCACGTCGAGTGCGTCAGGCGTGCTACCGCGCGCCTGTGGCCGGCCGGCTCTCGTCCCGGTCCTCGAGGTGATGCTTGATCGACTTTCCTTCGGCGAGATAGACGGCGTCCTCCGCGATGTTGGTTGCCAGGTCGGCGACGCGCTCCAGGTTGCGGCTCACCAGAAACAGCTCCAGCGCGGCTGAAATCGTGGACGGATCCTCGAGCATGTGCGTGAGCAGGATCCGGAACAGGGAGTCGTGCAGCGCGTCCACCTGGTCATCGCGCCGACACACGTCGCGACCGATGGCGCCATCGGCGCGCACGAAGGCGTCGAGCGCGTCGCTGAGCATCCCGCGCGCCCGGCGCGCCATGTCCTCGATTTCGGGGTCCGGCGTGATGAGCGCGCGCAGGTCGTCCAGTCGCAGTGCCGACTGCGCGATGTTCACCGCGTGGTCGCCGACCCGCTCGAGGTCGTTCGAGATCTTGATCGCGCCAATGATGAAGCGAAGGTCGCGCGCCATGGGTTGCTGCAACGCCAGCAGCGAGATCGCGAGCTGCTCAATGCCGATCTCGAGCGCATCCAGTTCCGCGTCCGCGCGGATCACCGCATTCGCTTTGTCGGCGTCGCGATGGCGCAGCGCATCCACGGCCTGATCGATCAACGCCTCGGCCCGCGCCGACATGTCGAGCAGCCGCGTGCGCAGGTGTTCGAGCTGCTCGTGGAAATGCCGAGGTCCCGTGCTGCTCTCTGTCGCCTTGGGGCTGGGGCTCATCCGAATCTCCCGGTGACGTAGGCCTCGGTCCGTGGCTCGCGCGGATGCGTAAACAGCTCCCCGGTGGGGCCCGCTTCGACGAGTGCGCCGAGGTAGAAGAACGCCGTCGCGTCCGACACGCGCGCGGCCTGCTGCAGGTTGTGAGTGACGATCACGACGGTGAGCTCATGCTTGAGCTCATGGAGCAATTCCTCGATCCGCTGTGTGGACATCGGGTCGAGCGCGCTCGCCGGCTCATCGAGCAGCAGCACCTCGGGATCGTTGGCGAGCGCGCGCGCGATGCACAGCCGCTGCTGCTGTCCGCCGGAGAGCGTGAGCGCGCTCTGGCGCAGGCGATCGCGCACTTCGTCCCAGAGCGCGGCCCGGCGCAGCGACGTCTCCACGATCTCATCCAGCTCGCCGTGTCGCGCCATGCCATTGATCCGGGGACCGAACGCGACGTTTTCGTAGATGGATCGCGGAAACGGATTCGACCGCTGGAACACGAGGCCAACGCGCTGGCGCAGGGTCACGACATCGGAGCCGCCGGCGTAGACATCCTGGTCGTCGAGTTCAATGGCGCCCGTGTGCCGCGTTCCGGGAATGAGCGCGTTGAGGCGGTTGATCGAGCGCAGCAGCGTGGACTTGCCGCAACCGGATGGCCCTATGAACGCCGTGATCGCATGCGGTGCGATGTCGAGCGTCACGTCGTGCAGCGCGCGCGTGGCGCCGTACCAGAACGAGAAGTCGCGGATGGCGATCCGGCCGCTGTGGTCGCGGGCGGAGTGGCGCAGTGTCGCGCCGCGCTCCGGTCCGGCGGACGCGGCGGATCGCTCCCGCGCGGCGAGGACACGGGTCATCCGAACCGCCCCGTGATGTACGCCTCGGTGCGTGGATCCGAGGGACTCGTGAACAACCGCTCGGTCGGCGCCAGCTCGACCATCTCGCCGGCGAGAAAGAACGCCGTGCGATCGGACACGCGTGCGGCCTGCTGCATGTTGTGTGTGACGATGAGGATCGTGACGTCCCCGCGCAGGTCGCGCACGAGTTCCTCCACGGCCTGCGTGCTCACCGGATCGAGCGACGCGGTGGGTTCATCGAGCAGGAGGATCTCCGGGCGCGTCGCCAGCGCGCGCGCAATGCACAGCCGCTGCTGCTGTCCGCCGGAGAGCGCGGTGGCGCTCGCACCGAGCCGGTTCCGGACCTCGTCCCAGAGTCCGGCGCGCCGCAGCGCCTGCTCCACGATGGCGTCGCACTCGGAGCGGCTGGGCCGCGGGCGTCGCACGCGAAGTCCGGCCGCCACGTTCCCGCGAATGGACATCGTGGGAAAGGGAGTGGGCCGCTGGAAGACCATGCCGATGTGCTGCCGGACCGAAATCGGATCGACACCGCGCGCATACAGGTCACGACCGTCCAGCAGCACGTGTCCCTCGGTTCGCGCACCGGGCACGGTCTCATGCATCCGGTTCAGGCAGCGCAGCATGGTCGACTTGCCGCAGCCGGATGGCCCGATGATCGCGGTGACCGTGCCGTCCGGTACCGTGAGCGACACGTCGCGGAGGGCCTGCGCGGCGCTGAACCAGGCGTCGAGGGATTCCACGGCCAGCCGCGGGCGCACGCTGGGCGGCGTGAGCGCTCTCGCCTCGCCGGTGCGGGCGGCGACTCCCGAACCGAATTCAAGCACCGGCACTGGCATCGAAGCGGTTGCGCGTCGCGGCGCGCGCGATGAGACTGAGGACGAGGATGATTGCGATGAGCACCAGGGCGCCCGCCCAGGCGAGCCGGTGCCAGTCGTCATAGGGGCTGATGGCATAGGTGAAGATCTGCAGCGGCAGTGCAGCGATGGGCTGCGTGACGTTCGTGGACCAGAACTGGTTGCCGAACGCAGTGAAGAGCAGGGGGGCCGTTTCCCCCGCCACCCGCGCCAGCGCGACGAGCGCGCCCGTGACGATCCCCGCGCTCGCGGTGCGCAGCACGACCACCAGCGCGGTGTGCGCCAGCGCGAGTAGCCCAGCGCGAGTGCCGCCTCGCGCAGCGAGACGGGCACGGTGCGCACCATTTCCTCGGTCGTGCGCGTCACCATGGGAATCATCATGGCGCCCAGCGCCACGCCACCGGAGAGCGCCGAGAAGTGTCCCACCGGGCGCACGAGGAACTGCCAGGCGAAGATACCCATGACGATCGACGGCAGGCCGTTCAGCACATCCGACAAAAAGCGAACCGTGGTGGCCAGCCAGCTGCCGCGCCGTTCCGCGACGTAGACGCCGGCGCCCACGCCAACGGGCACGCCGACTGCCGCCGCGACGCCAACCAGGATCAGGGTGCCCACGATGGCGTTGGCCATGCCGCCCCCGCGTTCGCCCACGGGCGCCGGCATGCGCGTGAAGAACGCGACGTCGAGCGCGCCGGCGCCCGTGCGCAGGAGGTGCGCCAGGATCAGCACGAGCGGCAGCGTCACGAGCACCACACAGAGGCCGAGAACGCCCAGCATGATGCCGTTGACCACCTTCCGCCGTGCGAGGCCCCGGCGCGTGCGGTCGCGCACTGCGCGCTGCCGGTCGCTGGGACGCGACGCCGCCGCACCGGCGCTCACGCGCTCACCCGAGCGCCGCGTTCCACGCGCCACACCAGCCAGCGCGCCGCGGCGTTCACCACAATCGTGATGACGAAGAGCGTGAACCCGACCGCCATGAGCGCCGACAGATGCGCATCGCTGCTCGCCTCGCTGAACTCGTTCGCGATGAGCGACGCCATCGTGTAGCCGGGAGCGAGCAGCGACGCCGAAATCTCCGGGCGATTGCCGATCACCATCGTGACCGCCATCGTCTCGCCCAGTGCACGGCCCAATCCGAGAATCACACCACCAAGAATGCCCGTTCTCGCATGGGGCAAAACGGCGTGCCAGATGGCTTCCCATCGGGTTGCGCCGAGCGCCAGCGCGGCCTCGCGCTGCGATCGGGGGACCGCCAGGAGCACCTCGCGCGAGACCGACGCGATGTACGGCAGGATCATGATCGCCAGAATGAGACCCGCCGCCAGCATGCTGGGTCCGTAGGCTGGCCCCGCAAAGAATGCCGTGTGGCCCAGACCAAGCCGGTCGCGCAGGAATGGCATGACCGGATCGCGCAACACCGGAAGCAGCACGAAGATTCCCCACAGCCCGTACACCACGCTCGGGATGGCCGCGAGCAGATCGACCAGAAAGGCCACCGGCTGGCGCAGTGAGCGCGGGGAGAACTCGGAGAGCCATACGGACACGCCGATCGCCAGGGAAGCGGCGAGCGCCAGTGCGATCGCGGACGACACCAGCGTGCCATAGATGGCCGGCGCCGCTCCGAAGATCTGTTTCACCGGATTCCACTCGCTCGACGTCAGAAACGAGAAGCCGAAGCGATGCAGCGCGGGCCAGCCTGCCCGCGCGATCTCCCATGCCACGAGCACGACCAGCAGCGGCACGCACAGGGCAAAAAAGAGAATGACGCCACGATAAACCACGTCACCCAGCCCGCGATCGTGAATCGAGACGAGCGGTGGCGTGCCGGCGTCGGCCGTCACGATCTGTGGAGCGATGGCCATGCGAGCGTCACGTGCCAGCGCCCAGGGAGTCCACGCGGCTGCTCAGCCGCTGGATCATCGCCGGAGGAAGCGGCGCGTAGTCGAGCGACGCGGCCGACTGCTCCCCCGTCGTGAGATACCAGTGCAGGAACGCCTTCAGATGGGCCGCCTTCGCCGAGTCCGCCTGCCCGCGATATACGAGAAGCCAGGTGAAGGACGCGATCGGATACGCGCCGGCGCCGGGAGCGTTCACGATGGAGACGCGGTAGTCGGTATTCGCGGGAAGCGTGGTGGCCTCGCCGGCGGCGGCTGCGGTAGCCGACTCCACGCTCGGCTCGACGTACGCGCCGGACGCGTTCTGCACCGCCGCGGTGGGCAGACTGTTCTGCCGGGCGTAGGCGAGCTCCGCATAGCCTATGGCGCCCGGCGTCTGCTTCACCTGCCCCGCAACACCCTCGTTGCCTTTGGCGCCAATGCCAACGGGCCAGGAGAGCTCCTTTCCCCTGCCCGGACCCTGTGACCAGTCGTGGCTGACGGTGCTCAGGAAGTCCGAGAAGATGTACGTCGTGCCGCTGCCATCCGAGCGGTGCGCCACGAGGATATCGGTGGCTGGCAGCGCGACGCCGGGATTGATCGCCGTGATGCGGCTGTCGTTCCACTTCCGGATCTGCCCCAGGAAGATTCCGGCGAGCACACCGCCAGTGAGCCGGAGCGGGGCGCGGAGCGCCGGCAGATTGTACGTCACCGCGACGGCGCCGATCACCGTCGGGAAGTGCATCACGGGACCCTTCGCCGCCTTGAGCTCCGCGTCCGTCATCGGGGCATCCGATGCGCCGAAGTCCACCGTGCCTTCCGAAAGCTGACGAATGCCGCCGCCCGATCCAATGGACTGGTAGTTGATCTTGACGCCCGATTGGCGGGCGTAGTCAGCGAACCACTTGCTGTAGATCGGATAGGGGAACGTCGCGCCGGCGCCCGTGAGGGCGACGCTGCTGCGGGACGATTGCTCCCGCGCGCCGCCGCACGCCGCGACGGTGGCCAGGAGCAGCATGATGCCAGTGTGTCGTACCACGAATGGAGGCTCCGTGAGGTTGACCGTGAATGATTCCGGTAACCTGCGCGGAGCCTCGCACGAATTTGTGATCATCGTGTAACGGAACTGTCACGGCGGGGGGGAGGGGCAGCCCCTGGGGCTGCCCCACGGGCTGCCCCCGGTCAGAAGTTCACCTGCCAGTGCAGATACCAGATCTCCGACACATTGCCCGTCAGACCGCCCTTCGGCGTGCTCCGCTGGTAGTCGAGCGAGAGCGCTGTCTTGGGCGTCGGCTCCCAGAAGAGCCCGCCGATCCAGTTCTCCTGGTAGCCGGACACTGCGTCGTTTGGCGTGAAATGATCGTAGCGCGCCACGAGGCCGACCGACGGCATCCGCTCCGCATCGGGCGAAAACCGGAACGGGCGCACGATCGCGAAGCCGTCCACGAGCCGGCCGGTCGTCGTGCTCACCGTACGGGTGAACGGCGTGTCGCCGCTTTCCGAGGCGTCGCTGCGCTCCGCCCATTCCGCTCCGAGCGTCAGCCGCGGGTCCTTCACCCCCACGAACACGCCGTAACGATTGCGCTTCAGCCCGTCGCCGATCGGATCCGTCGTGTCCGTGGCGAACTTGCTCGCGTTCTGTCCGACGTACGCCCACGGCGAAATCGTGAACGTCTGCAGGAATCCGGGCGTCTTCCCGAGCGGTGTGAGCGTGAGACGCAGCGCCACGTCCTTGAAGCGATTCGTCTCCGGGCTCTCATACCCGTTGCCATTGGTCACCGTGGCGTAGAGCTCACCGAGCTTGTTGGGCAGCGAGAGCTGTCCCGCGGCGCCCACGTCGGCCGACGAGAAGAAGCCGAGCCGGTCTATTGCGGTCTTGGCCAGATAGCGCGGCCAGAACGACTCCTCGTGATCCATGACAACCGTGTGCAGGATGCCTATCCGCGCGTATCCCGACACCCCGCTCGCGGTTGGCTTGAGATAGTTGTATTCCAGGAAGGCGTACTTGAGCCGGACGAACCAGCCTTGATAGCCGCTGGCCGACGTGCCCGGCTTGATGTCGGTCGTGACGCGGACACTCGCGCGCGAGCCCGCCGGCATCTTGAACGTCAGATAGGCGCGCTCGATGTCGAACTTGTCGGTCGCGTGCCCGCCGTTCGCCGCCCTGGTGGCGTCGTCCGTCTCGACGTCGAAGTTGCCGAACACGACGCCCGAGAAGTCGAGCGATGGTGTCTTCAGCTTGGGGGGTGGCGGCGTGGTGGTGGTGTCCTGCGCCCGGGCGCCGACTGCAGCGCAGGCGAGCAGTGTCGCGGTCGCCATCGCGGCCGCGGTCGTGCGAGAGATCTGCATGGAGATGGAGTTGAGAGTGATGGCGCCGGTGAGCGAACGGCAGCGTGCCGCCCTGGCCCAGCGGCGGCGCCGAGTGCGAATCGACGCGCAGCAGCCACACGCTGTCGGGCAGCGCCCCGCACTGGCGCATGGCCTCGAGAACCTGGGGCACGGAGACAGGACCGAAGAAATACAGTGTTGCCGTGCCGGTCGTGGCCTCAACGGCAAGACCCTGAATGCGTTGCATGACGTGCTTCCCGTGAGATACGAGAGCACGATGCGCCTGACGCGTCACGCTTCGCGTGGCGAACCTGTCACAATGTCGTAACGGGCGACGCCGGGAAGAACGCCCGGACGACGGTTCCGCTGCCAATCTCGCTCTGGATTTCCACGCGGCCGCCGTGCGCCTCCGCAAGGTGGCGCACGATGGCGAGCCCGAGTCCGGTACCGCCCTCATCACGCGAGCGGCCGCGATCCACGCGATAGAACCGCTCGAAGATGCGCGGCAGATGCTCCGGCGCAATGCCGATTCCGCTGTCGCGAACAGCCAGCCAGCTCCCGGTCGGCGCGGTCTCGGTGAACACGGTCACCGTGCCGTCCGGTGGCGTGTAGCGCACGGCGTTGTCCACGAGATTCGTCAGCACCTGGCGCAGCGCGGTGGGGTCGGCGCGCACGGTGCGTGCATCCGGATCGATGGCCGTGGTGAGGCGCAGTCCTCTGGCCAATGCCGCGGCCGCGGCCGTCGCGAGGACGTCGGCCGCGAGTGCCGCGACGTCGACCGAGACCGCATGTGGCGTCCAGCCGCCGGATTCGATGCGCGAGAGATCCAGCAGGTCATCCACGATGCGTCGCATCCGCTCCGCGTTCGCGCGAATGGTCTGGACGAACTGGACGCGCTGCTCGGCGGGCAGCTCGTCGGTGACGAGCGTCTCGGCGTATCCCCCAATCACGGTCAGTGGCGTCTTGAGCTCGTGGGATGCGTTGGCCACGAAATCGCGGCGCACGGATTCGAGGCGCCGCGTCTCCGTCAGGTCGAACAAGGCCAGCACTGCGCCGCCGGAGCCGAGCGGGCGTGCGGTGAGCGCGAGTATCCGCCCATCGACGACGATCTCTTCGCGCTCACCGGCGTGGCCGCCAAGCGCCGCCGTCAGGGCATCGCGCAATCCACTGTTGCGCGGCAGCAGATCTGCCGCAAAAGGCAGGGCGCGATCCAGGCGCAACAGCTCGCGCGCGCTCCGGTTGAGGCGCACGACCCGGCGATCGGCGTCCACCGCCACGATGCCCTCGTGCAGCGACTCGATGACGGCGGCCAGCACCCCTTCCTCGTGCTGCAGCGCCATCATGCGCGCGGCGAGCTGCTCGGCCATGCGATGCACGGCGTTACCCAAGTCGCCCACCTCACCTGCGGCGGCGAGTGCGGGGCGGCGCGTCAGATCGCCCTGCGCGAGCGCGCGTGCCACGTCACGCAACTCTACAATCGGCCGCGACACGCGTCGGGCAAATGCCAGCGACAGGAGCAGCGCCACCACCAGTCCAACCGCGCCCGAGATCAGCACGTCGCGCTGCGCGCTCGCGGTGACGTCTGACAGCTCGCGGGTGCTCATGGACACGCGCGCCGTTCGCGCGCCGGCACGCACCGCCACGTACAACTCTTCGTCACCGCGGGAGGGGCTCGTGCGTAGCGCGGAGCCCATGCCGCTCCGTCGTGCCTCGACGACCTCGGGTCGGGTGGCGTGATTCTCCAGGTGTTCGAGTCCGGCCAGGTCGAAACGGGAATCGCCAACGACGCGGCCCGTGGAGTCGATGAGCGTGACGCGATGCCCGAGCGTGGTACCAGCCGTGGTGGCGAACGCCTCGGCGTCCGGCGCGCCCGCCCACATTGCGGCCACGAGCCGGGCCTCGCGCGCGAGTCGCTGCGTTTCCAGCGCGCGCAGCTCGTGGTTGAGTCGCACGCCGCTGAGCAGAACGAGCAGTGCGACGAACACGACGACAATGAGCGCCGATCCGGCGAACAATCGATGCGCGAGTGTCACGGAGATCCGGCGCGCGGCCCCGCCATGCGATAGCCGAAGCCGCGAACCGTTTCGATCAGGTCGGCCGCGGGACCAAGCTTGGTGCGCAGCCGCTGGACGTGCATGTCCACGGTACGCGTCTGGACGTCGGGCGACGCATCCCACACGGCCTCGAGCAGCTGCGTCCGGCCCTGCACGCGACCGCGGCGTTCGGCCAGCAGCAGGAGCAGCTTGTACTCGATGGGCGTGAGATCGAGCTCCGCGCCGTTCACGACGACCCGGTGCGCCGCACGATCGATCGTCACGGAGCCGACCGACAGCACGTCTGCGGCGGGTGCGCTCGCCGCGGTGCGCCGCAGAATGGCGCGCACGCGCAGCACCAGCTCCTGTGGGCTGAAGGGCTTGGTGAGATAGTCGTCAGCACCCAGCGCGAGTCCACGAATGCGATCGGGTTCATCGCGACGCGCGGTGAGCATCAGCACCGCGACGTGCCGCGTGTCGTCGCTCGCGCGCAACTGCTCCAGCACCTCGTAGCCCGACAGGCCGGGCAGCATGAGGTCGAGCACGATGAGGGCGGGACGATCGGCGCGCGCCGCGGCGAGCGCCTCCGTGCCGGAGCGCGCGGTCGTCACCCGATAGCCGCTCTTGAGCAGGTGATACGTCACGAGCGCCACGATGTCCTGTTCGTCGTCCACGACGAGCACACGCTCGCCCGCGCCGGCTTCGGTCATGCGCGCGCCTCCGCCAGACGCCGGCGAATGCTGCTCACGATCATGTCGGTGGCCACGGCATTGGTACCGCCGCCCGGCAGAATCACATCCGCCCAGCGTCTGGATGGCTCCACGAATTCCCGGTGCATGGGCCGAACCGTGGTGACATATTGCTCGAGGATTTCCTCCAGCGGCCGGTGCCGGTAGCGCCGGTCGCGGCGAATGCGGCGCACCAGCCGCAGGTCAGCGTCCTCATCGACGAAGACCTTGATGTCGAGCAGTTGGCGCAGGGCGGCGTCGACGAAGAGCAGGATGCCGTCCGCCACGATCACGTCGGCGGCCTCGATGTGAATGGTGCGCGCCGCACGCAGGTGCACGGCATAATCGTACACAGGCTTCTCGATGGCGTGCCCCGACGCGAGCGTCGCGAGCTGCTCGTGGAACAGTGGTACGTCGAGCGCGTCCGGATGGTCCCAGTTGATGCGACGGCGCTCGTCGAGCGACAACTCGGGTCTGTGGCGATAGTAGGCGTCCATGTCCACGCGCGCGGCGGAGCCGTCGCCAAGGCACTCGATGATGCGCCGCGCGACCGTGCTCTTGCCCGATCCGGTGCCTCCCGCGATGCCGATGACCAGTGGTTTCACGCGCCGAAGTTCGTGGCTGCGTTCTCCCGGGTCAACTGCCCTCGCTCCTCGCGGGGGCGCCCGCTAGCTTTGCTCCATGCGTTCACTGGCGAAGCAGTCGCGGCGCGTTGCAGCAGGGGACACCGCTCACATGCGTGGCGGCGCACCGCATTGTCCGAATCGTCCATGACCTCAGGCATTCCGGTATTCGTGAACGGCACGCGCATTGAGATCGCGCCCGGGGCCACGGCCCTCGACGCCGTGAGTCGCTGGGATCCGGTGGCGGCCCGGCTGGTGGAGTCCGGCGGGCGCACCCTCACGGACAGCCGCGGTCTTCGACTCGACGCCGCGACGCCCGTGTATCCCGGCGCCATCTTCCGGGTCGTCGGCACACGGGAAGCAGACGCCGCGCCGGCGGACACCGACGAGAGCTGATTCCATCGCGTGCCCATTGTCACTCGTGAGTTGCTGCGCGCGCTGCCCAAGGCCGAGCTGCACTGCCACCTCGACGGGTCGCTGCGGCCGCAGACGCTGATCGAGTTGGGACGCGAATACGGGATCGCCATGCCGGCGTGGCACCCCGACGCGCTCGCGGACTTCATGATGGTACGCGAAGCGCGGCACCTCGAGGACTATCTCCAGCGCTTCGCCATCACGCTCTCCGTGCTGCAGCACGCGGACGCGCTCGAGCGCGTGACCTACGAGCTGGTGGAAGACGCCGCGCGCGATGGCGTGCGCTACATCGAAATCCGCTATGCGCCGGTGCTCAACGTGCGTCATGGACTCTCGCTGGGCGAGGCGGTCGAGGCGCCGCTCCGCGGCATCGAGCGCGCGCAGCACGATTTCGGGACGTTGGCACGGGTGATCGTCTGCGGGCTGCGGAACCTTGCGCCCGACATTTCCCTCGAGCTGGCGCAGCTCGCGGTGGCGTATCGCGGCCGCGGTGTGGTGGGATTCGACCTGGCCGGCGGGGAACTGGGCAATCCGGCACGGGCGCATGCCGCCGCGTTCGACTATGCGCGGCGTCACGACCTCGCGCTCACGGTGCACGCCGGGGAAGGGGCGGGCGCCGACTCCGTGCGCGAGGCCGTATTCGACTGCTACGCCGAACGCATCGGGCACGCCACCCACCTCGTGGACGATGAGGAACTGACGGCCTACGTGAACGATCATCGCATCGCACTCGAGATCTGCCTCACCAGCAACGTCCAGACCCACGCGGTCGCCAGCTATGAGGAGCATCCCCTCCGCGCGTACTACGATCGCGGCATGAACGTGGTGCTCAACACGGACAACCGCCTCATGAGCGCGACCACGCTCACCGAGGAATATCTGCTGGCGGCCCGGCATCTCGACTTCTCCTTCGACGAGCTGGCCGAGGTCGCGCTCAACGGGTTCGCGAGCGCGTTCCTGCCGTGGGAGGAACGGCGCGCCCTCATGGAGACGGCGCGGAGTGAGATCGAGCGGTTGCTGCAGTGTCCCTGACGCCTGGCACCGCTCATCCCGATCGTGCGATCGAGAGTGCGGCCGCCGTCGTGCGCGACCGGCTCGGCGGGTTGCAGCCGCGCATTGCCATTGTCCTTGGCTCCGGACTCGGCGGGCTCGTTCGGCTCATCGCGGATCCGGTCGAGATACCCTATGCCGCCATACCAGGTTTCCCTGCTCCAGCCATCCCGGGTCATGCCGGCCGCGCCATCGCCGGCAGAATCGGTGATGCGGAGGTGCTCGCGTTCGCCGGCCGATTTCACCCGTACGAAGGGCATTCGCCCGCTGTCGCCGCGCTGCCGGTTCGCGTAGCTCATGTGCTTGGCGCGCACACGCTCTTCGTATCGAACGCTGCCGGCGGTATTCGCCGCACCTTCCGGACTGGCGACCTGATGCTCATTCGCGACCACATCAATCTCATGTGGCGCAATCCGCTGGCCGGGCCCGTGCCCCATGGGCAGCTCCGATTCCCCGACATGTCATCACCGTACGACGATGAGTTGCTCACTCTTCTGCGCGCCGCCGCGCACGCTGCCTCGGTCCCATTCGTGGAAGGCGTCTACGCCGGCTTGCTCGGCCCGTCGTACGAGACGCCGGCAGAGATCCGGATGCTGGAGCGCCTCGGCGCCGATGCGGTGGGCATGTCCACGGTGCCCGAAGTGATTTGCGCCCGGGCTGCTGGCATGCGTGTGGCTGGGGTGAGCTGCATCACGAACCCCGCGTCCGGGATGGGCGATGCGAGGCTGGATCACGCTGGTGTGCTGCGCGCGACGACCCGCGCGCAGGAGGCGTTCGAGCGGTTGGTGGTGGGGTGGGTGCGCCAGCTGTGCGCTGGTGACTCGTAGCTCGCTCCGCATAGCTCGTAGCTGCCCTCCCTACGTCACTTCAACTCGACATCTACGTCACGCGACGTACGGCACAGCCGATCGCCGGGGTGCATGGTACACGCGATCGCACGAGTAATGGCAGCTCCTGCGAACGCGCAGGACAACACCCCGGAGGCACCATGTCTACGCGCACTTTTCCGCTCATCCTGGCCGCCCTGGCCAGCGTCTCGCTCTGCGCCTGCAGCGATGCCGGCGCCCGACCCATCACCGGATCATCCGGGGCCGCCAGTACGCCCGTCATGGACATGAGCACAACAGGCGGCGGCCACATCGCCAGCTTCGTCTCGAATGGCGCCTTCGGTGACCTATCCGATTTCACTGCCCCGGAAGGCGCGCCAGCGACCTTTACGAACCTCTCAGTACAGAAGGGCGGCACGATCAGCAGCCCGACGACCTTCCTGGAATACGACGTCAGTCAGTGCACCGAGGACCCGACAACTGCCACGACCGTCTGCACCGACGTGCTGGAGGGAGTCGGGACTATTCCGAATGAGGATTTCACGGGAAGTGAGTCGAATCTGCACCTGCACACGAACACCGCGACGAACCCGAACTTCCTGTTCCTCGCCGGATCGGGTGGAGAGGTCGATGTAACCTGGCGGAAGACCGATCTCTTCATGACCCGGATCAGTGAAACTTCCGATAATACCAGGGACGGGATTTTGATCCATACCACGGGGCATGGTGAATTCATGGCGGCACATGTTGTCGCGACGATTGCAGGAGTCTCATTGTCGGCGGGTGTCACCGGCGAGATGGGCACATCGCACTCGACCACCGTCTATCACTTCGCCCATTGATCGGTGAGCCGCAACCCGTAGCCGGAGCCGCGCCTCACGCAAAGTGATTGAGCGGTCCATTCCCGGCCCCCAGTCCTGGCGCCGTCGCGATCGCTCGATGCACAAAATCGAGCGATCGCTCCACGGCATCAGTGAGGGCAACGCCGAGCGCCAGATGCGCGGTGATCGCGGCGGAGAGCGTGCAGCCGGTACCGTGCGTGTGCCGGGTGCGCAGGCGTTCGTGTGTGAAGCGGCGGACGTTCGTGCCGTCGTGGAACACATCGGTCGCTTCGTCGCCCTCCAGATGGCCGCCCTTCACGAGCGCCGCCGTGGCACCCAGCGCTACGAGCGCGTGCGCGGCGCGCTCCATGTCGTTCACATCGTGGATCGCGAAGCCGGTGAGGATGGCCGCCTCGGGTATGTTGGGCGTAACCAGCGTCGCGAGAGGGGCCAGCTCGTCCCGGATCGCGGCAACGGCATCCGTCTCCAGCAGCGGATCGCCCGATGTGGCCACCATCACGGGATCCAGGACGTACGGTGCAAGCCGGTGCGCGCGAATGCCGCGCGCGACGGCGGCAATGACAGCCCGGTCAGCGAGCATGCCGCTCTTGAGAGCGGTCGGCGGCAGGTCCGCTACCACGGCTTCGAGCTGCTGTTCGACGAGCGCCACGGGCACGGCCATCCAGTCGCGCACGCCGAGCGTGTTCTGCGCCGTGATGGCGGTAATGACCGTCGTACCGAACACCTCGAAGCGCTGGAAGGTCTTGAGGTCGGCCTGGATGCCGGCTCCTCCACCGGAATCCGAGCCGGCAATCGTGAGTGCGATTTGCATGCGCGAATGATGGCCGGACACGGCGTGGCGGACAACGCGCCGCGTGACGAACGCCGGCCGGCGCCCGTCATCCAGAGGGCGCACGCCGTGCGCCCGGTCCTCTACCCGCCCGCCATGGACAGTGCACCGCACTCCGCCCTCATCGTCTCACGCAGCGATGCCACCATCCGGGTCATCTCCGATCTCCTGCGGGGTGGATTCTCCGACATCACGCTGATTGACCTGGCGCGTTCGGCACCGGACGTGCTCGAGCGGCTGGCCAGCGGCGGGGTGGAGGTCGTACTGCTGGACGTGTCGAGTACCGCCGACATGGCGGCCGAAGTCATGCATCGCGCTCATGATCAGGCGCCGGATGTCCCCATCGTGCTCGTGCTGCCGGAGGCGGGATCGAGCGTCGCGCCGGGACCAGGCGGCGTACCCGGCGACGCCCAGGACACGGTGGTGCTCGACCAGCTCGGCGCCGCCATGCTGCCGCGCGTGCTCCGCTACGCCATTGAGCGACAGCGCCTGCAGACCACGTTGCGACAGCTCTCGCTCACCGACGAGCTGACGGGGCTCTACAACCGTACGGGCTTTCTCGCGCTCTGCGAGCACCATCTCACGCTGGCGCCGCGCACGCGGGGGCTGATGATCGCGCTGGTGGACGTGAAGGGGCTGCGCGCGTTCAATGACTGCCGCGGCTGGCAGGCCGGCAATCAGCGGCTGCGCGCGACCGCGGACATCCTGCGCGCGACGTTTCGCGCGTCGGACGTGATCGCGCGGCTCGGCGCGGACGATTTCGCCGTGCTGGTGCTTGACGCCGGCGAGGATGCCGGCGTCGTCGTGCAGCGCCGTCTCGAGGCGCAGCTCGCGCTGCACGCCGCGCGAGCCGCCGCCGGCGCGAGCGGCCTGGAGCTCGCCATGACGCTGACACGCATCGAGCCGGGTCCGCCCCTGCCCATCGATGACCTGCTCGAACGTTCAGTTCCCGGGCTGCGTGGGCGGCGGTGACGGCGGCAACGACTGAAGCCGCTGCTTGAACGTGTGGAAGTTCGGCGAGTCCTGCGTGAGAGAATTCAGGACGACCGGATCGATCTTCTTGATCATCGCGTCCGTATCGGCAATGCGGCTCTCCTCGGTGGGGTGCGTGGCGAACCAGGCGTCCACCGTACTCGGCGCACTCGTGCGCTCATCGAGCAGCTTCTGGAACATCTCCGGCATCCCGCGGGGATCAATGCCCGCGCGCGTCACGTTTTGCACGCCGCTCTCATCCGCTTCCTTCTCGTCCTGCCGGCTGAAACTCGCGAACACGGCGCTGCCGGCCACGTTGATCGCCGCGCCCGCCGCCGCGTTGTTGCATACCTTCGTCAGGATGCAGCCGAGCTGCACGCCCACGTTGGCGGCGTTCTCCTTTTCCATTAGCTTCACCGTGTGCCGGCGCAGCACGTGACCGATCTCGTGGCCGAGCACACCCGCCAGCTGGTCCATCTTGTCGGTCTGCTCAATGAGGCCGCGATTCACGTAGATGTAGCCGCCGGGAACCGCGAAGGCGTTGACCTCCTTGGTGTCCACCACGTAGAAGTGCCACTGGAGGTTGCGGGTATCGTTCACCTTGGCGATCGAATCCCCCAGCACGTTGATGTACCGGTTGATTTCCGCGTCCTGGATAATCGGCAACTGCTGGTTGATCTGCTGCGAATACTGCTGCCCCATCTGGACTTCCTGCTGTGTGGAAATCGTCGCACACGCGGCGGCACACCCGATCAGCACCGCGCTCGCAACCTGTCGTCTCATGGCATGATCTCCGGAAAGAGAGGGGCCGCCACCCGGCGCCGCAGCGGGCGCAGGTGCAGCCGCGGTACGCCCGCGTGAAACTACTTTCACTGGCACGCGACCTTCAACGCCGGCGCGCCCGCGAGCGTCACGGACTGTTCGTGGCGGAGGGCGTGCGCGCCGTCGAGGAATTGCTGCGCTCTCCACTGCAGCTCCGTGGCGCACTGGCGGCACCGGACCTGGTGGACACGGCGCGTGGCCTCGCGCTCCGCGCCGCACTGGACAGGAGAGCAATTCCCGTGCTGGACGTGACGGCGGCCGATTTCGTGACGGCGGCGTCCACCGCGGAACCCCAGGGCATTCTGGCCATCGCCGCCATGCCGCGCCGTACACCGGAGGATTTGGTGCTCAGTGGGTCGCCCCGGCTCCTGGTGCTCGACGCGGTGCAGGATCCCGGCAATGCCGGCACTCTCGTCCGCACCGCCGCCGCGCTGGGTGCGGCCGCGACCTTCGCGCTGCCCGGCACGGTGGATCTCTGGAACGGCAAGGTGGTGCGCAGCACGATGGGCGCGCTGTTCCATCATCCGGTGTTCCAGTGCGCCTGGGAGGCGCTGGACGAGTTTCTCCGTGCGCGCGACATTCCGTTGTGGGCGGCGGACGCCGCCGGCGAGCCGTGCGACCGCGTCGCCGCGCCACCCGCTGTGGCCCTCGTCGTCGGCAATGAAGGCGCGGGGGTGTCGAGCGACGCCGCCCGTCGCGCGGTGCGGCGTATTGGCGTGCCCCTCGCGCCGGACATCGAGTCGCTCAACGTGGCCGTTGCCGCCGGAATTCTTCTTCACCACTTTCACGCCTCACCGTGACGCTCGATCCCACCGGCACCACGGCGCCCCGCCTGATCGCGTTTCTCCTGGGCGCGGCCCTTGGCTCCTTTCTCAACGTGTGCGTGGCGCGCTGGCCGAAGGAGCTCTCGGTCGTCTCGCCCCGCTCGCGCTGCCCGGGCTGTGGCCACGAGATCGCCTGGTATGAGAATGTGCCGCTCGTGAGCTGGCTCGCACTCCGGGCGCGCTGCAGCGGCTGCGGCGAACGTATCTCGGCGGTGTATCCGCTGGTGGAGCTCGTCGTCGCGCTGGGGTGGCTCGCCGCCGTCGTGCAGTACGGCCCATCGCTCACGGCGTTGCGCGTGGCGGTGTTCGGTACCGTTCTACTGGGCGTCATGCTCACGGACGCCGCCAACTATGTCATTCCGGATGGATTCACGCTGTTCGGGCTGCTGTGGGCGCTGTTCCTTGCGGGCGTTGGCGCCACCATGCATGAAACTTCTCCCTTTGCCGGGCTGTATGATTCGGCAGTCGGTGCGTGCGTTGGCGCGGGCCTCATTGCCATAACGGGCTGGCTGGGCGAGATGATGTTCAGGAAGGAAGCCATGGGATTCGGCGATGCAACGCTGATGGCAATGGTGGGCGCGCATCTGGGCATCGGGCGGACGTTTCTGACCATCTTTCTGGGAGCCGCCCTGGGCGCGGTGGCGTTTCTCTGTGTGATCGCCCCACTCGGCTGGTTGCGGAGCCGGAGGGCGGGGACCGAATTCGACATGCCACTCGTTCCCTTCGGCGTCTTCCTCGCTCCCGCGGCGATGCTCACACTGCTGTGGGGCACCACCCTGATCGACTGGTACCGCGGCTACATGGGACTGTGATGCTTGGCGACATGCTGCACTCCAACGATTCGGCGCTCGAGCAGTGCACGCGCGATCTCACGGCGCAGGCGCGCACGGGCAAGCTGGAGCCCGTGCGCTGCCGCGATGATGAGATCGCGCGCGTGATGGACATCCTGCTCAGGCAGAGCAAGAACAATCCGGCGCTCGTGGGTGCCGCCGGCGTGGGCAAGACCGCCATCGCTGAAGGGCTGGCGCAGCGCGTGGCCAGTGGTACGGTGCCGCTGGCGCTCCGCCGTGCGCGGATTCTGGCGCTGGATCACGTGTCGCTGCTGGCGGGCACGATGTTCCGGGGCCAGTACGAGGAGCGCCTCAAGGGAGTCGTCGCCGCGGCGTCCGCAGACCCGGATACCATCCTGTTCATCGATGAGCTGCACAATCTCATGGGACAGGGCACCGCGATGGGCGTCGCCATGGATGCCGCGAACATGCTCAAGCCCGCGCTGGTGCGCGGCGAATTCCGCGTCATCGGCGCCACGACGCAGGACGAATACGACCGCTGGATCTGCGGCGATCCGGCGCTGGAGCGCCGCTTCCAGAAAGTGACCGTGCGGGAGCTGAGCGCCGAGCACACGCTGGAGATCCTGGAGGCCCGGCGCGAGCGGTTGGAGCGCCACCACAATGTGGCCATTGCCGACGACGCGCTGCGTGCCAGCGTGGTGCTCACCGACCGTTTCATCACCGATCGCGCCCGGCCCGATCGCGCCATCGACGCGCTGGACGAGGCGTGCGCGCATACGCAGGCGGTGGCGGTATATCCGCCGGATCTCGAGGCAATGATTCTCGAGCGGCGGGAGCTCGTTCGCGCCGCGGAACGGGAAGTCTCCGCCGAGCAGGTGCGGGAGCAGGCCGCCGCGGATGCCGCGGCGGTGGAGGACGAAGACGACGACATGATCGAGCGAATGGCGCGCGACGGCATTGCCGCGCTGGAGCGGTTCGGCGCCGAAATCGAAGCGGCGTTCGCGCGCCAGCCGGTTGGCGGTCCCACGCGCCAGGCTGCGCCCGCCGACGCGGATCCCAGTCCTCCAACGGAGGCGGAGTCACGCGCGCCCGAGGCGCGGCGCGGGAGTACGCGCGCGCGTCTCGCCGTGGTGGAAGCGGAGCTCAATCGTCGTCTGGTGGATGCCGGCTTCGTGGTGCGTGCCCACGATGTCGCGCGCGTGGTATCCGTGGCCACGGGACAGACTATTCAATGGAGCGAATGATCGTGCGACTCGGCCTGTGGTGCGGGACCGTGGCGGTGGTGGCGTTCACCGCGTGTGGACGAGGCGACCGGGTGACAACGAAAGGGCCGTACGCGACGGAGGTGGCCCAGGCCGTCCCCATGATCGAGAAGGCAACGGGACTCAAGTTCAAGCGACAGCCGGTGCTCGAGTCGCGCACGCGCCAGCAGGTCCACGATTTCCTCGAGCAGCGATTCAAGGACGACGTGAGCGACTCGGTCATCACCGGGGAAGAAATTCTCTACCGCCGCCTGGGACTCATCCCCGATACACTCGATCTGCGCGCATTCGAACTGCGGCTTCTCACCGAACAGGTGGTCGGGTTCTACGACCCGAGAACGAAGGTGCTGTACGTGGTGGATGGCGCGCCGAGCGACCAGGTGGGGTTCGTCGTGTCCCACGAGCTCGTGCACGCGCTGCAGGATCAATACATGAACCTGGATTCCATTCAGGATGTCCGGGGCAACAACGATCGAACGCTTGCGGCACAGGCCGTAATCGAGGGACAGGCCGTACTGGTTCCGATCCAGGCCATGCTCGGTCCCGGCGCCGACCTGCCGGCCGGCTGGGATCGCGTGCGCGACATGGTCCGCCAGAACAAGGACAAGATGCCGGTGTTTTCGTCCGCACCCATGGTGCTGCAGGAAACGCTGATCTTTCCATATCTCAGCGGACTGGAATTCATGCACAACTTCGCGGCGCAGCGGGCGGGACAGGAGCCGTACACGGCGATGCCCACGTCCACCACGCAGATCCTGCATGACTCCGCGTATTTCGGATCACACCCTGAACAGCCGCTGGGCATCACCTTCGCCGCGCCGGCACGCGGCTCGGTGCTCTATACGGACAACCTCGGCGAATTCGAGACGCGCCTCTTTCTCTTCCAGCATTTGCAGGACCAGACTGAAGCGGTTCGCGGCGCCGCGGGCTGGCGGGGAGACCGCTATGAGGTGATCCGCACGCCGCACGGGGATGGGATTGCCTGGCTCTCGCTGTGGAACGGCGCCGTGGAGTCCGCGCAGTTCGGCAGCGACATGGAACAGGTCATCGCCAGGCGCTTCGCGTCGCCCGCGGCGCACGAGGGCGCGTTGGGGAAGAGCTACACGGTGAAGGGCCGGACGATTACGTTGTGGGGCGGCGAGGTGGACGGCCACGCCGCCGTACTCTACACCGATCTGCCGGACGGTGAGAGCGCCAGTATCGTCAAGCTGTCAGAGGCCACCATCGCGCCCGAACCGCGATAGCACTCAGGGACTCATCGAGCTGGGTAGACCGGCGTCGGAAACCCAGGGTCCCGGCTCTTCCAGATGATGCTGGTCCGCCAGCTTGGTTGGTTGCGGCAGCAGCGCCAGTCGGAGCACCTCGTCCATGGTCTGCACGAACGTGAAGACCATGTTGCCGCGCACTTCCTCCGGCACATCGCGCAGATCCTTCTCATTGCTGCGCGGAATGATCAACTGGCGGAGCCCCGCGCGATACGCTGCCAGGACTTTCTCCTTGATGCCGCCGATCTCGAGCACACGCCCGCGCAGCGTGACCTCGCCGGTCATGGCGAGATCGCGCCGAACCGGGCGCTCGCTCAGCGTGCTCGCGATGGCCAGCGTGACCGTGATGCCCGCGCTCGGACCATCCTTGGGTACGGCGCCCGCCGGCAAATGAATGTGCAGGTCAAAGTCGCGGAACATCTGGTCGTCGATGTCCAGTTGGCGGGCCCGTGAGCGCACGTACGAGTACGCGGCATCCACGCTCTCGCGCATCACCTCGCCCAGCTGTCCGGTCACGATCAGCCGCCCTGTCCCTGGCATCTTGAGCGCTTCGATGGTCATGAGATCGCCACCCGTGGCCGTCCACGCGAGTCCCGTCACCGTGCCGACCTCGGGCTCCTGCTCGGCTTCCTCCCGCGCGAAGCGCGGCACGCCAAGGATTTCCTCCACCTTCGCGGGATCCACGACCCAGGCGCCCTCTTCGCCTTCCGCCTTGCGCAGCGCCCGCCGGCGCATAATCGCCGCCACGTTGCGCGACAGCCCGCGCAACCCGGCCTCCCGCGAATAGCCGCTGGAAATGAAGCTCAAGACCTCATCCGTGAACTGGAGATCCTTGTCGGACAGTCCGTGCTCCTCGAACAGCTTGGGCAGCAGATAGCGCCACGCGATCTCGACCTTCTCCTCGATGGTGTATCCCGCAATGCGGATGATCTCCATGCGATCGCGCAGCGGCGCGGGGATGTCGAAGAGATTGTTCGCGGTGCAGATGAACAGCACCGACGAGAGGTCGAAGGGCAGGTTGATGTAGTGATCCACGAACGAATGGTTCTGTGATGGATCGAGCACCTCGAGCATCGCCGCGGTGGGATCGCCCGACGCGCCACCGTGCGTCATCTTGTCGATCTCATCGATCATGAGCACCGGATCGCGCACGCCGACGCGCCGCAGCGCCTGGATGAGCAGTCCGGGCATGGCGCCGACGTAGGTGCGCCGGTGTCCGCGGATTTCGGCTTCGTCGCGCACGCCGCCCACGGAGATGCGATAGAACGCCCGGCCGATCGAATCGGCGATCGCTTCACCAAGCGACGTCTTGCCCGTTCCGGGCGGCCCGACGAAACAGAGAATCGGACCCAGCGGATCGCCACCGCGCAGCTTGCGCACGGCGAGATACTCGCGAATGCGCTCCTTGGCTTCATCCAGCCCGTAGTGCCGCGAGTCCAGCGCTTCGCGCACCTTGGGCAGCGTGATCGTGTCCTCGCCGGAGCGAATGTGCCACGGCAGCGCGAGCAGCCAGTCAAGATACGTGCGGATGACCTGATACTCGCTGGAGGCCGGTGAGAGCATGCGCAGCCGATCGGTCTCGCGTCGCGCTTCCTGCGCCGCCCGATCCGGCAGCCTGGCCTCTTCGATCTTCTGGAGCAGATCCGCGTTGTCCTTTTCCCCGGGGTCGCTCTCGCCCAGTTCCGCCTGAATGGCGCGCAACTGCTGGCGCAGATAGAACTCGCGCTGGTGCTCCTCGATCTTCACCTCTGTCTGCTTCTTGACGTCCTCCATGACGCGGGCACGCGCCACTTCGCGATCGAGTCGCTGCAGTACGAAGCGAATGCGTTCGCCGATGTCGAGCCGCTGGAGCACCTCGTCCTTGTCGGAGATGCGGAAGTTCATGTTGGTGGCGGCGAGATCCGCGAAGCGTCCGGGGTCCGCCATGTTCATCTTGAGAATCGCCGGGACCTCATCGGGGATGCGTTCCACCAGCTCCGCGAGCGTTTCGGCGGCGGCGGCGAGTCGCGCCATCAACTCTTCGCCCTGAATCGGATCGAGCGGGGTTTCGCGGGCCGGCGCGACGTGCGCCACCGGATACGGCTCGCGCGACACGACCTCCTCCACGACGATGCGCCGCAGTCCCTGCAGCGTGATCTGGATCGTCTCCCCGGGCAGATTGATGCGCTCATGCACCCGTGCGGCCACGCCCACGCGGCCCACGAACTCGTCCGCGTTAATGGGCTCGTCGTGATCACCGGTGGCCACGACCAGCCCGACGATGAGCCCCGGCCCCTCGTTGTCACGCACGATGGCCAGATTCTCCGGCGCGCCCATTTGCACGGCGATCGTGCCCAGCGGGTAGACGATCGTGGAGCGCAGCGCCATGAGCGGCAGGGTCGGCGGCAGCTCGGAGCCGAGAATCTCTTCCTTGCGTTGGGCGCGGGGCATGGATGGTAGCTGGTGGCTGGTAGCTGGTAGCTGGTAGCTGGTGGAGGGGTACGTGGAAAGTTTAACGGTCGCTAGATTGAAAGGCTATGTTTGATGAGCTGAGTGAAAAGCTTGACGGCGTATTCGCGAAGCTGCGCGGGCGCGGGGTGCTCTCCGAGAGTGACATCAAGGAGGGGCTCCGCGAAGTGCGCCGCGTGCTGCTCGAAGCGGACGTCAACTTCCAACTGACGCGCGAGTTCCTCGAACGCGTCGAGAAAAAGGCCGGCGGCGTCTCCGCGCTCCGCACAGTCTCCCCGGGACAGCAACTCGTCAAGATCGTGCACGACGAGCTGGCCGCACTGCTGGGTGAGCGGCGCGAGGGACTTCGCATCAGCACCGTGCCGCCGACCATCGTGCTCATGACGGGGCTGCAGGGCTCCGGCAAAACGACCACGGCCGCCAAGCTGGCGAAGCGCCTCAAGGGAGAGGGACGGCCGGTGCGCCTCATCGCAGCCGACGTCTATCGTCCGGCCGCCATCGATCAGCTCGAAACACTCGGCAGGCAGATCGAGGTGCCCGTCTATCTCGATCGCGACTCCACCGACGTCGTCCGGATCGCCCGCAAGGGAATCGACGAGGCGCGGCGCGCGCGCGACCGGGTCGTGATCGTGGATACCGCCGGCCGGCTGCAGATCGACGAGGCGATGATGAACGAGTTGCGCCGCCTGAAGGACGCGGTGCACCCGGATGAAATTCTCTTCGTGGCCGATGGCATGACCGGACAGGATGCCGTGCGCGTCGCCCAGGGATTTCACGATGCCCTCGGCACGACCGGCGTCGTGCTCACCAAGATGGATGGTGATGCGCGCGGTGGCGCCGCCCTCTCCATTTACGGCGTCACGAAGACGCCGATCAAGTACATCGGCGTGGGCGAGAAGCTCGACGCGCTCGAGGAATTTCACCCCGAGCGGATGGCCGGCCGAATCCTGCAGATGGGCGACGTGGTGAGCCTCGTGGAGAAGGCGCAGGCCACGTTCGACGAAGGGGAGGCGCGCCGTCTGGAGAAGAAGGTGCGCAGGGAAGGCCTGGACCTCGAGGATTTCCTGGCCACGCTCAAACAGATCCAGAAGCTCGGTCCGCTCGAGGGCGTGCTGAAGATGCTCCCCGGCGTGAACAGCAAAATGCTCAAGCAGGCCAAGGTGGACCCGCGGCGCATGCGGCATACGGAGGCGATCGTCCTGTCCATGACGCGCGCCGAGCGGAAGAATCCCTCTATGCTGAACGGCTCGCGTCGCGCCCGGATCGCCAGGGGATGCGGCCGCCCGATCAGCGAGGTGAATCGCCTGCTCGAGCAGTTCCGGGAGATGCAGAAGATGATGAAGAAAGTGTCGGCAGGGGGGCGGTTCGGGGGACGGCCGATGTAGGGAACCGGCACGGCGGCCCGCGGCCTGCGCGCCTGCCTGAAGCGTCGCACCTTGCTACTCCGCCTCCCACAACGCCCACGGCCCAGTTACCTTTACCAGCTACCAACCACCAGCTACCAGCTACTGTAGTCAACCGGTGCGCCCGGAAATTCCGGATGCCGCGATGAGCCGGAGCAGGACCAACCACCCTTCAGGGGGATCAGGCAATGGCCGTGAAGATTCGTCTCCGCCGGACCGGGCGGAAGAAGCTGCCGTTTTATCGTATCGTGGTGGCCGACTCGCAGAGCCCGCGCGACGGCCGCTTCATCGAGAACATCGGTCACTACAATCCGCGTCTCCCGGAGGGCGGGCTGCAGGTGAACGCCGAGCGCGCGGACTACTGGCTGGGCGTCGGTGCGCAGCCCACCGATACCGTGCGCTCGCTCCTGCGCAAGGCGGGCGTCATCAAGCTGCGGCACGAGCGTCGCGTCGCGTCACGCCGCCAGGCTGGCGCCGTCGCCGTGAGCGAAACACCACCGGAGTGAGATGACCACGCCCCGCCTGCTGATCGTCGGGCGGCTGCGCAAGGCACACGGCATTCGGGGCGACCTCGTGGTCGAGCCGATCACAGATGCGCCGGACGCGGTGTTCGCGGCCGGCGCTCGTCTGTTCGTGGGTACGGCGACTGGCGATCCCGCGCCAGACGGACGGCAGTTCACCGTGCGGCATGCGCGGACGCTCGGTGACGGCTCTCTCCTGCTCAGCTTCGTGGAAGTCGCCGACCGGAATGACGCCCAGCGCTGGCGCGGGCGCTACCTGCTCGCGCCGGACTCCGCGCTGCGACCGCCCGGGCCCGGCGAGGTGTACGTGCACGAACTCTTCGGGATGCACGTGGAGCTGCCATCGGGCGAGTCGCTGGGTGACGTGTCCGACGTGTTCGAGCTACCCCAGGGCATCGCGCTGGAGATCGAGCTGGAGGGACGGCGAGCGCTGCTTCCGTTTCGCGAGGAATTCGTGCGCAACGTGGACGCGTCCGCGCGGCGGCTGGTCGTCACACCGCCCGAGGGATTGTTCGAGTGACTCTGCGCATCAATCTCGTCACCATCTTTCCGGATTTCTTCACCGATCCGCTCGGGCTCAGCATTCCGGCACGTGCGGCAGCGGCGGGAGCGGTGTCGTATCGCATCGTGGATTTGCGCGACCACGCGCACGACCGGCATCGTACCGTGGACGACTATCCATTCGGTGGCGGTCCGGGAATGGTCATGAAACCTGGTCCGTTCTTCGAAGCAGTCGAACTGCTCGGCGCCCGCCCGCCCATCGTGCTCGTGTCCGCACGCGGCCGCCGATTCGTGCAGGCCGACGCCGCACGCTATGCGGCGGGTGAAGAGCTCACGATTCTGTGCGGCCATTACAAGGACGTCGATCAGCGCGTAGCCGATCACCTCGCCACCGAGGAGATCTCACTTGGCGACTTCGTGCTGAGCGGTGGCGAGCCGGCGGCGCTCGCGATCGTGGACGCGACCGTCCGGCTGCTCGAAGGTGCCATGTCGGATCCCGAGAGCGCCCGCACCGATTCGTTCTTCTCGGGCGGGCTCAGCGCGCCGAGCTTCACGCGCCCCGCCATCTACCGCGGCCTCCCCGCACCCGCTGTGCTGCTCTCTGGCGACCACGCGAAAATCGAGCAGTGGCGGCGCGAGCAGGCGCGCCGGCTCACGGACGAGAAAGCGACCCGCGAAGCGGATGGGACGGAGACAGCATGCGGGAATGACTCGTGCGGGCCTGTGCGAAGCGACAGCGACCTCTGACCGATCGAGCCAATCCATGCTTTCCTCAATCAATCCCGCCACCGGCGCGACGCTCCGCACCTTTCCGACGCTGAGCGACTCCGACCTCGACCAGCGCCTTGCGCGTGCGGCCGTCGCGTTCGAGCGACACCGTCGCACCGGCATGTCGGACCGCGCCCGCGCACTGCATCGGGCCGCCGACATCCTCGACAGCGAACGCCAGGAACTGGGCCGGCTCATGGCGAATGAGATGGGGAAGCCGGTACGCAGCGGCGCGGACGAGGCAGCGAAGTGCGCGCGTGCCTGCCGCTATCACGCCGAGCACGCGGCGGAATTCCTGGCCGACGAGCCCATCGCGACCGAGGCGCCGCGCAGTTTCGTGACGTATCAGCCACTTGGCGTGGTGCTCGCCATCATGCCCTGGAATTTTCCCTTCTGGCAGGTGTTTCGCTTTGCCGCGCCCGCCCTCATGGCGGGCAACGTCGGACTGCTCAAGCACGCGTCCAACGTGCCACAGTGTGCGCTCGCCATCGAGGACGTGCTGCGTCGCGCAGGATTCGACCATGACGAGTTCCAGACGCTGCTCATCGGGTCGGATCAGGTGGAACGCGTCATCGCCGACCGTCGCGTGGCCGCTGTCACGCTCACGGGAAGCGAGCCCGCGGGCCGCGCCGTCGCCGCGGCGGCCGGCAAGGCCATCAAGAAGACGGTGCTCGAGCTCGGCGGCAGCGATCCCTTTATCGTGATGCCGAGCGCGCGGCTGGATGAGGCCGTGCAGACCGCGGTGCGCGCGCGCGTCGTCAATTCCGGCCAGTCATGCATTGCGGCCAAGCGCTTCATCGTACACGAGCGCGTGGCGGATGAATTCGAGCGTCGCTTTGTGGAGCGCATGGAGCAGCTCGTGGTCGGCGATCCCCTGGACGAGCGCACCGATGTCGGACCGCTGGCCACGCCGGCGATCCTCGACGGACTCGACCAGTAGGTGCGTGAGACGGTGTCCATGGGAGCGCGAATTCTCACCGGCGGCTCGCGACGCCCGCCGCCGGGCAACTTCTATGCGCCCACGGTTCTCACGGACATCCCCGACGGATCTCCCGCGGCGTGCGAGGAGTTGTTCGGGCCGGTGGCCGCGCTGTTCCGCGTACGCGACCTGGACCGCGCGATCGCGCTCGCCAACGCCACGCGGTTCGGCCTGGGCGCGAGCGTGTGGACCGCCGATGCGGCGGAACGCGATCAGTTCATCGCCGAGATCGAGGCGGGCCAGGTGTTCGTGAACGCGATGGTGGCGTCCGACCCGCGGCTCCCCTTCGGCGGGATCAAGCACTCCGGCTACGGCCGCGAGCTGAGCGCGCTGGGTCAGCGGGAGTTCGTGAACGCGAAGACAACGGTTATTGGTAGCTGGTTGTGAGACGGTCGCTGGTTTAACAGCGGTCGTTGGTCGTTGGTTTAACAGCGGTCGCTGGTCGCTGGTCGCTGGTCGGATTCCAGCGACCAGCGACCAGCGACCGCTGTTAAACCAACGACCAGCGACCAGCCACCAGTAGCCAGTAACCATCCCAGTAATTAGCTTCAAATGCTCAACCACACCACACACACCAGGTCTGCACGCCATGCATCCGTTCATCGAAACCCAGAAGGAATACCTGCGCGCGGATGTCCCGCCGTTTCGGCCTGGAGATACCCTGCGGGTGCAGGTGCGGGTCAAGGAAGGGGACAAGGAGCGCCTGCAGGCGTTCGAGGGCGTCTGCATTGCCCGACGCGGCAGCGGCGTGAGTGAAACGTTCACGGTGCGCAAGGTTTCCAATGGCGTGGGCGTGGAGCGCATCTTCCCCGTGCACAGTCCCATGCTCGGCAGCATCGTCGTGGCGCGGCGCGGCATGGTGCGCCGGGCCAAGCTGTACTATCTGCGCAATGCCACGGGCAAGGCCGCACGCATTCGCGAGAAGAAGACGCGCACCACGCAGGCCGCGTCGGAGTAGCGTGCCATGTCGCGCCGGCGCTGGACGGTGCTCGAGCGTGACCTGCGCGATCGTGGTCTTTCGCTGATCGCCGGAGTGGATGAGGTCGGACGGGGCTCGCTTGCGGGCCCCGTCCTCGCATGTGCGGTGATCATGCCGCCCGGCGCGCGCGCCATTGCCGGCGTGGATGATTCCAAGGCGCTGCCGGCCGTCGAGCGCGTTCGGCTCGCCCGCCTCATTCGGCGGCATGCCGTGGCACTCGCACTGGGCGCCGCTTCCGTGGCGGAGATCGACCGGCTCAACATCTATCACGCCACGGTGCTCGCCATGCGGCGCGCCCTGCGCCGCCTGGCCGCGGGACCCGATCACATTCTCGTGGACGGCAATCCCATTCGCACGCTGGGCGTGCCCCATACCGCCGTGGTACACGGCGACGATCGTTGTTACAGCATCGCCTGTGCATCCATCGTCGCGAAGGTCACGCGCGATGCCCTCATGACGGCGCTGGCGCGGCGGCACCCGTCGTACGCCTGGGAGCGGAACGCGGGGTACGCCACGCCGCGTCACGTCGACGGACTGCGTGCGAGCGGACCATCGTGTCATCACCGGCGCCGCTTCGTGGTCAAGGCGCTCGAGGGACAGCTCACCTTTCAGCTCGACGATGCGCTGGTGTGACGCGCGTCACTGCGGCGGCCGCCGCGGCGTGTATTCTCTACGCGGCCCGGACACTGCGTTTTGATGGCGGCCTGGACATAAGACACGCCAGCGAGAGCAGCGGCACCTTCGGCGACGCATCAGCGGTTCATGCGCAGGACCGCAGCGGTTGCTTTCGGAGTGTCAGGGCGCAGCAAACTCGTACGACGCGGTGCCCGATGAGGCGCACCGTTGCAGTCCGGATGCGCGCCGCACAATGCAATTCCGCGGCACGTTTCTGGCAGAGTCTGATGGCTCGTCCCCCGTGATACCGTTCACTCGTCAGGAAAATCGGAGCATTCTAATGAACACCAAACTGAAGGCCGTCGCGGTTGTGGCCCTGGTCGCCCCGTTCATGGCAGCGTGCGCATCCAAGGGCTTCGTGAGAAAGAGTATCGCCGATGATCGCGCAGCGAGCGACGCGCGTACCGACACGCTCGTGAGCACCGAGCGCATGGCTCGCATGGCAGCGGACAGCGGGCTCACCGTGGACATCGCATCGCTGCACAAGGATCTCGACAGCCTGCGCACCGAGTTCGGCGCCAAGATCACGGCGCTCGAGACGGGACTGCAGTTCGACATGCCGGTGCACTTCGCGTTCGATGACGCCACCGTTCGCGATGAAGATCACGCGTCGCTCGATCGCTTCGCCAAGATCGCGCAGAAGTATTACCCCGGCTCGCTGATCACTGTGGAAGGATTCGCGGACCCCGCCGGGAGCAAGTCGTACAACGTCAAGCTGTCCACTCGCCGCGCGGATGCGGTGAAGGACTATCTCACATCGCAGGGGCTGAACAACGAAGTGAAAACCGTCGGTTATGGCAAGACCCGCCTGGTCACGCCGAACGCGTGGGGCTCCGAGCCCGGCGCGGAACTGAACCGGCGCGTGGTGTTCGTCATCGAGACGAGCGGCACCGCATCCGATTCGGGCAAGGTCGCGTCGATGCAGTAAGCGGAACGTGGCCGCCGTGAGCGGCCGCGCATGACAGGGCGGGCGATCATTCCGGAGTCACGGAATGATCGCCCGCGTTGTGTATCAGAGTTGTGTTTCCGCCGCTGGCTCGCGGCGCAACACGAGGGCGGGCGAAACAGCGGTGCCCAGCAGCACGACGGGAACGTTCTGAACGATCTGGAGCAGGAGCGCGGTGCTCACCGCGGCGTCCTTGGGGAGACCGAGCGCCTGCGCAGTGAGCGCATACACGAACTGGAAGAGCCCGACGTTGCCGGGTGTGAGCCGCATGAGGAAGCCCACGTTGGACGTGATCATTGCCGCGATGCTTCCCGCTACCGTGATGGGAAAGTGCGTGGCCATTGCGGCCCAGTGATACGACGCGATCTGCGAACCCCAGTTCACCAGCGTGAGCGCGAACGCCGCCGCCAGGCGCGGCAACGTCACCATGCCCGACAGCTTGTGCGCGTAGCGCGCGAAGAACGCGCTCGCGCGCGCCACGAGCGTGGTGGGCCTGCTCGCCGGGGCCACGGGCGCCTCGGCGACCCGCACCATCAGGAACCAGAGCAGTGCCACGATCGCGAGCAGGACGATCACCGCGAGGCCGCGCCACCGGGCCACCGATGCCGGCATGGGCAGGAGAAAGGCCGCGGCCGCGACCACCAGCGTATATCCGATGAAATCGAAGAGGCGCTCGAGCGTGAGGGCCGCGAGCACGGCGGCGCCACTGGCGTCCGAGCCACGCGCGACGAACACCGCGCGTGCCGCATCGCCGCCATTGGCGATCACCAGGTTGTTGAGGGCGGCGCCCGATACGGTGGCGCGGAGCGACAGGCCGAGTGATGGCGCCCCTACGCCGCGCAGAAAGATCCACCAGACGATCGCCTTGGAGCCCACCGTCACGAGATTCGCGAGCGCCGAGAGCAACAGCAACGGCAGCGACGCCGTGCGGATATCGTTCCACACCGTTGGCCAGTTGAGCGAACGGGCGTAGAGCACGAGCAGCGCAAGCAACACGACCGACAGCAGAGCGCGCACGACCTGGCGGCGCCGGACAGGCATCACGAGGAGTCCACGGAACAGGGCCAGCCGAAGGCTAGCCGGTGCCCCGACGCGGCGCCAACGACTTGACGCGGCGGTGCCACCGCCTGAGACTGTTCGAGGTGCACAGTTTGCGGGGCATGGGACACACACCTCGCTCGCGGAGGATCACATGTCGATGGAATTGGCGCGGTCGAAGCGGAGCTGGTCATGGATGACGGCAACGTTGCTCGTGCTCGGTGCCGCCGGCGCGGCGGCCGCCGCGGCACCGCCAGCGGCCACGGCACCGCCCGCCTCGGCACCGGCCGTCAGGGCAGCTGCGCCGCTGCCGGCGCCGCCGGCGAAGCAGACACTCGCCGTGCTGGCGGTCAATCTGAATCTGGCGCGTGCGAACGCCGTCGTGCCAGGAGATACCGAACTGGGCACGGTCGCCACGAAGCGACTGCGCGACGCGCTGGCGTCGCAGGGCGCCTACGACCTGATCGCGCCGGCGCGCGTGGACTCGGCGATGTCCGCGCGTGGCATGCCGTGCACATCCGATGTCTGCGCCATCGAAATCGCAAAGGCGTTGGGGGCCGACGCCGTGCTCGCCGTCTCTCTCGCCAAGATCGCGACGCCGGTGTGGTACGCCGATACGAGACTGCTCGACGTGCACACGGGCCGCCTGGTGCGGGCCGACGAGTTCGAACTCAAGGGCGTCCCGCAGCAGATGAT
>DATNDS010000146.1:0-42555 GCA_035553215.1 Gemmatimonadaceae bacterium | reverse complement strand
CCGTCCTTTACGCTCGCGCAGGCCGCGATGTACCTGGGCCGCACCGAAGAGGCCATGGCCCACGCCTTCGACTCCGCCGACCGGAAGGACTACATCGGACCGGTGTGGATCCGCGGGCCGTTCAGCGACGGATTCCGCGATCACCCACGCTACGCGGAGCTGAAACGAAGGATGGGATATTGAAAGAGGTGCGCGCGGAGCTGCGGTCGCACTGGGCGATAGCTACTCGGTGGAGCGTGAGCTGGGTGGCGGTGGGATGTCTCGAGTCTTCGTCGCCACCGACACGACGCTTCATCGCAGCGTGGTCATCAAGGTGATCGCGCTCGATCTCGTCGAGGGGCTGAGCTCCAAGCGGTTCGCGCGCGCGCATCGTCAACGGGTTCCCGGCGGACCCGCGCATCGTCGCTGTGTCGCGACGCTACGACCTGGATCCGGGGCGATTCCTCGGGCACACTGGGGCGCCGGATCAATGACCGCGACCTCTGACCGGCGTTGCCCGGCGGATCGCGGCTGCAGGACGTTTCCAGCAGGCACTGTACGTCCCTACTTCACGCAGGGTCACTCCAGGAGATCTCCCATGATAGAGGAACGCGACGCCCTTGTGGCATCGTACCCGGCCAGCATCACGCTCGCATGCATCACCGCGCTCTGTTGTCTGGTACCGCTCGCCCGCGCGCAGACGGCGCATGCCATCACGCCGTCATGCGGGACGGCGTTTGGCGCCCAGCTATGTGTTTCCGGAAAAATGATGGGACATCGCCTCGTCGAGCTTGACGCAATCATCCCGATGTCGGCGATCACCAGCGCGCCGGCCAATGCGCCCATGACGTGGCCGCCGGCCGAAGCCGCCGTCATACCAATGCCCGCGGACGTGCGTACCGCGACCGGCATCGACCATCTCACGTTCTACTGGGAGCGCATGGGCCACCCGCCGAAACCGTTCCAGACGCCGCACTTCGACTTCCACTTCTACACGATTTCCGACAGTGCACGGCGCGCGATCGATTGCGCCGACAAATCGAAGCCGACAGCACTTCCTGCCGGCTATTCACTGGAAGACATCACCGTACCGGGGGTTGGACTGCTCGTTGGCACGTGCGTCCCGCGCATGGGCATGCATGCGGGCAACTATTCACACGGCCCGGTGCCGTTTCACGCGATGATGGTCCTCGGCTCCTATCACGGACAGCCCATTTTCTTCGAGCCCATGATCGCGCAGAAAACGCTGATGTCGAAGCAACCGCTCGTTCTGAAGGTTGCCACGCCGGCGGGCACCTCCGCGACGGTGCACTATCCCGCGAAGTTTGCCGCGACGTACAACGCCTCGACGGACGCGTACACGTTCGCCTTCACGGGCTTCAAGCCGTGATGTGCAGCTGAGCGCCCGCGTGCTGCCGCTCGAGTGATGTGCCGCACGAACCACCGCCCCGTCCAGCACTGACTCTGTACGGGGCGGTCTCATTGCCCGTTCCAGGTGAGCTCTCGAGGACCATCACGCTGTGATCTTTCGCACAGCATCACGAAGACCATTTCCTGATGATGTCACAGCGGGCCAATCACCCGAAAACGTGTGACGCAGCGAACTTCTGTGCGTCAATGAAATGAGGCAAATGAGGCAGAGGAGGGCACGTTCCCGGCACGACGTCCGTCAGGATGCACGAGTGCGTCCGTCCTCGAGGCAAGACGGGGAGGAAAGCACATGCGCATCTTTGAGCAGTTGCAACCAATCAGACGAAAGCTCCCCGTTCTCATCTCCGGGCTGCTTCTCGTCGCGATGGCGGCGTATTCCTGGTCCGCCTACCGGCAGATAGAGCGCATCCTCATCGCCGCGGCAGGCAGTCGGTCCATTGGGGTCGCGCAGCGCCTTGCCGCGCTGCTCGACGAGTCCGCGCGCCGAGTCCGTACGGAATCGCGCGCTTTGGCTGCCGACTCCATCGTCCAGCGCGTGCTCCTGCGTTCCGATTCCGCGTCACGCTCGGCGGCGCGTGTCTTTCTGGAAAGCCGGCGCGGCCCCACGACGCCGCAGCTCACATCCATCGCGCTGTTCACCACGAGTCACGAACGGGTGGTGAGCGTTGGCGACGCGCATATCTCGCCTGGCGACATCGACACGCTGTTGCGCGCCGCGGCGGGCCAGCGCCCGGGCTCGGCAGTGGTCAGTCCGCTCAGGGCGGCCGGCGACACGATCTACTATCAGGTTCTGGTTCCCGTCGTGCAGACGAACGGCGATACGCTGGGTTTCGTGATGGAGTCGCGCAGCAGCCGCTCCGGCAAAGCCGGCGAAGCGGGCGCGGAAGTCATCCGCCAGCTCATAGGCCGCGATGCCGCGTTTCTGGTGGGCGATACCGCCACTCGCCTGTGGACCGACCTGGCGAAGCTCGTGCCCGGGCCGGCGCTGCCGCTTCGCACCGGGGCGCTCGTGCAGTACACTGACACGGCTGGTCGCGCGTTCCTCGGCGCGGCCGCGCGCATCCCCAGCACGCCCTGGATGGTGTGGGTGCAGTTCTCCCGTGCCAGTGTGCTTGCTCCCGCGCGTGACTTCCTGCTGAGGACGGGAACGACGGCGCTCATCATCATCGTCCTCGGCACGCTCGGCGCGTGGATCCTCACCCGGCACATCACGGCGCCGCTTACGGAGATGACGCGCGCGGCGGAAGCCATTGCCGCGGGCGACTACTCCAGGCGCGTCTCGGTGGGCCGGTCCGACGAGCTGGGCCAGCTCAGCGCCTCGTTCAACAGCATGGCCGTTCAGATGGGGGAATCCACGCATGCGCTCGAAGCGCGGGTTGCGGATCGCACGCGCGAGCTGCAACAGGCTCTCGCGGAGCTCGAGAGCGCACAGGACACCCTGGTGCGGCGCGAGCGCCTCGCGATCCTCGGTCAGCTCGCGGGAGGCGTGGGCCACGAACTTCGCAATCCACTGGGTGTGATGACCAACGCGCTGTACTATCTCGACGCGACGCTGCGCGACACGCCGCCCGACGTGCAGGAGTACCTCGGGATCCTCAAGACTCAGGTTACGCTCTCGGAGAAGATCGTCGGCGATCTGCTCGACTACGCCCGGGTCAAGCAGCCCAGGCGCGAACGGATCGCGCTGGGGGAGCTCACCGCGGAGCAGATCGCGCGAGTGGGTCCGCCCGCCGGCGTCCGCGTGGACGCGGACCTTCCGGCCGACCTGCCGCCCGTCCTGGCGGATCGCGCGCAGATCGGCCAGGTCCTGCTGAATCTGGTCACCAATGCCGTGCAGGCCATGGATGGGTCAGGCGGTGTCAACACGGCCGAGGGCACGCTCACCGTGCGCGCGTGCAGCGCGGATGGCACCGTGCGGCTCGACATCTCGGATACCGGCACGGGCATCGCCCCGGAGAACATGGCAAAGATCTTCGAGCCGCTCTTCACCACCAAGCCGCGCGGCATCGGTCTGGGCCTCGCCGTCTCGCGCTCACTCGCTCGCGCGAACGGCGGCGACATCGACGTCTCGAGCCACCTGGGCGCCGGAGCCACCTTTTCGCTGGTGCTGCCGCGTATGGCGGAGCCCGAGGGGAGCTCGTGAGCAAGCGCGTTCTGGTCGTCGACGATGATCGACAGATGGTGCGGACGCTCTGCGACATCCTGCGGCTTCATGGCTGGGAGCCGCACGGCGTCCACAGCGGTGAGGCGGCGGTGGAAGCGGTGCGCGACCAGGGGTTCTCCCTCGTGCTGATGGATGTGCGCATGGGCGGACTGAACGGCGTCGAGGCGCTCAAGGCCATGAAGACGCTGCGTCCCGACATTCGCGTGATGCTGATGACGGCCTACTCTGCGGCTGATCTCATGGCGGAGGCGGAACGCGAGGGTGCGGTACGCGTGCTCTCGAAGCCCGTCGCGCTGCCTGTCGTGCTCGATCTGCTCAGTGAGGTCGCGAATGCGCCGCGTCGCGTGCTGGTGGTGGAAGATGACCCCGCGTTCGGCCACACGCTGGCGGACGTGCTGCGCCGCCATGATTACCTGGTGCTCGAGGCCACGAGCCTCGATGTCGCCATTGCGAAGCTGGCAGAGGACATGCCGGGCGCGGTCGTGCTCGATCTCATCCTCGGCGGCCTTGCGAACGGCGAATCGGTGGTGGCGATCAAGACCGTGAGTCCGGCGACCGCGGTCATTCTCTACAGCGGACACGGCGCTGCCCTGGAAGCGGTGCACCAGCGCCTCGGCGAACGGTGGATCTGCGGCACGCTTCGCAAACCGTTCCCGCCCGCGCAACTTCTCGAACTCATCGATGTTGTCTTCGACTGACCAGTTCCGCGTCCTCATCGTCGAGGATGACCGGCAGATGCTCCGGACACTGGAAGACATTCTGCATCTCCGGGGATACGCGTCGCTGGGTGCGCCATCCGCTGAACAGGGGCTGGAGCTCACGCGCAGCGCGCCGGTCCCGCCGGCCATTGCGCTGATCGATCTTGGCCTGCCCGGGATGGACGGCCTGGAACTGGTCTCCGCCGTCCGCAAGATCTCACCGGCCACGGAAGTCGTGATTCTCACGGGCAACGCCAGCGTGGAGAGCGCCGTGCGGGCGCTCCGCGAGAGCAGCTACGACTATCTCATCAAGCCCGTGCAGCCGGAGCAGTTGCTCAACAGCATCGAACGCGCGGGTGAGCGGTGGCAGCGCCGTCGGGCGGAGGCCGCCATGCAGGAGAGCGAGACACGGCTGCGCCGCATCTTCGAGCACGTGAGTGATGCGCTCCTCATCACCGATCATACTGGCGTCGTCATCGATGCGAATCCGGCTGCGGCGGCGCTCACCGGGCGGTCGCTCGAAGAGTTGTGCGCGGGGGAGAGCACCATCGCTGACCTCTTCGGCGTGGAGGGTCTGGCCGGTGAGGCGGCAGGAACCGGGTGGACCGTGCCCGTGTCGGCGGCCAATCGCGCGCACGAATTCCAGCTGCATCGTACCGACGGAGATGTCCGGGTCGTGGACGTGCGGGCCGCGAAATTCGCGCCGGAACGTGTCGTTCACACGGTGCGCGATCTGACCCACGAGCGCCGGCTCGAGGAGGAGCTGAACCATTCGCAGAGAATGGAAGCCATCGGCCGGCTCGCCGGCGGCGTGGCCCACGACTTCAACAACGTGCTCACGACGATCAGTTGCGTGAGCCAACTGGTGCTCGAAACGCTCGATCAGGCTGATGAGCGCCGCGCCGACATTCAGGAAATTCTGACGGCCAGCCGGCGCGCCGCGGGGCTCACTCGCCAGCTGCTCGCCTTCAGCCGCAAGCAGATTCTCCAGCCGCAGGTGCTCGACGTTGCCGAAGTCGTCAACGACATGGATCGCATGCTGGGACGTCTCATCGGCGCCGATGTCCAGCTCACGACGATCGTGGAACGTGATCTGTGGGCCGTGCGGGCCGACGCCGGCCAGCTCGAGCAGGTGATCATGAACCTCGCAGTGAACGCGCGGGACGCCATGCCCAACGGTGGACAGTTGACGATTCAGGCGCTGAACGCGGCCATCGACGCCCCCCACGCGCATGAGGGCGGAGTACTCGAGTCTGGCGAGTACGTGCTGCTGCGCGTGGCGGATACCGGGTGCGGCATGGATGCCGCCACGCGCGCGCGCATGTTCGAGCCGTTCTTCACCACGAAGCCGCCCGGCATGGGTACGGGGCTTGGCCTGTCCACCGTGTACGGCGTCGTCAAGCAGAGTGGGGGGCAGCTCGTGGTGGAGAGCGCGCCGGGCGCCGGAACGACGTTTTCCATCTATCTCCCCCGCGTGGACTCTGTCCCCGTCTCCTTGAGCCCGGAGGAACCCATCCCGGTCGTGGCGCATCACCGGGCCACCGTGCTGCTCGTCGAGGACGACACGACGATCAGACAGCTGGCCCATCGCATTCTCGTCGCGAGCGGATATACCGTGATCGATGCGGCCAGCGGCGAACGCGCGCTCGCACAGGCCAAGGAGAGCGCGACGCCGATCGACCTGCTGCTCTCGGACGTCGTCCTGTCGGATACGAGCGGCCGTCAGCTCGCTGACCGGCTGCTCGCCATGCAGCCGGGCGCGCGCGTGCTCTACATGTCCGGCTATACCGACGATGCGGCGATCGCCCTGGCCGCGCCGGATTCATCGCGCGGACTGCTCGTGAAGCCGTTCACCGCCGTTGAGCTCACGCAAAAGGTGAACGCAGTGCTCAGTCGCCCGGAGCGTACGCCCAGGATCCTGGAATGAGAAGCAAGCGCATATCCCGCCCGAACCGACGGTCCGCCGAGACCCGGTTGCGTGGACCTTTTGCCTCGGGTCCGCAGCGCCTGCTTGTGGTGGATGATGAGGAACCCGTTCGCCGGCTCCTCTCCAGATTCTTCCGCTCGCGCGGCTACGAGGTGGAATGCGCCGAGTCCGGGCCGGTGGCGCTTGCGGCGCTGGATGCGGCTCCGTACGCCGTCATGCTGTGCGATCTACGCATGCCGGGGATGCACGGCATCGAGGTCATGCAATCGGCGCTCAGCTCGCATCCGGATCTCGCCGTGATCATTCTCACCGCCGTGGACGACGCACGCACTGCCACGCAGGCGCTCGGGGACGGGGCGCTCGATTACCTCGTGAAGCCGGTGGACCATGCGTTGCTCGACGTCGCCGTGGAGCGCGCTCTGCACCAGCGCGGGCTGCGTATGGAGCAGCGCCGTGTGGAGCAGTTGATCCGGGATGAAGTGGAGCAGCGGACGGCGGAGCTCGAACGAGAACGGCTGGCGTTACGCGACATGAACATCGCCATTGTCGAGTCGCTGGTCACGGCCATGGAAGCCAAGGATGAGTATCTCCGCGGTCAGTCACACCGGGTGGCGCAACTGGCCGCCGCGATCGCGGCCGAACTCGGATTGTCGGAAGAGATCGTGGAGCAGGTACGCCTCGCCGGCCGGCTGCACGAAGTCGGCCGGATCGGCGTGCGCGAATCCGTGTTGCACAAGCGCGGATCCCTGACCGACGAGGAGGTCGGGCACCTTCGGGATCATTTGCGCATCGGGGTCGAGATCCTGGCGCCGCTGACCCATCTGGGTCCGGTCCTGACGTTCGTGCAGGATCACCATGAGCACTGGGACGGCAACGGCTATTCTCGCGGCCTGACGGGGACGGAGATCTCCATCGGTGGGCGCATTCTGGCCGCCGCCGATACGTTCCAGGCGGTGACGTCGCGGCGGGCCTACCGCGATCCGCTCCCCCAGGCGCGCGCACTCGAGTATTTGGGAGACTTCAGCGGGACGCTGCTGGACCCGGCGGTCTACGCGGCGCTGCGACGCGTGGTGGAGCGCGGCGGCAATCTCCCGTTCATCGATGTCCACTGAGATGGCGGCGCTGTCTGTGCAATCGCCGAGTGCCGCGCTGGATGCGCGCATTCTGATCATCGATGACCAGGCGTCCAACATCCATCTCGTGCAGCGGCTGTTGCTGCGCGCCGGCTACCAGCACATCCACGGTACGATCAGTCCGCGCGACGGCCTTGCCGTCGTGGAACAGTTCCACCCTGATGTGATTCTGCTCGACCTGCAGATGCCGGAGCTGGATGGCTTCGCGGTACTCCAGGCGTTGCGGCCACTGCTCACGAACGGATCCTATCTCCCCGTGCTGGTGCTCACGGCCGACAGCAGCGACGAGAGCACGCAGGCGGCGCTGTCGCAGGGCGCGAAGGACTTCCTGGCCAAGCCGTTCCAGCCGGCGGAGCTGCTGCTGCGCGTGAAGAATCTGCTCGAGACGCGGCTGCTGCACCGCCTGCTGCAGGATCAGAACCGCGCGCTGGAGGAGCGGGTGTGGCAGCGAACCCGTGAGCTCGAGGAAGCGCAGGTGGAAGTGCTGGAGCGGTTGGCGAGCGCGGCCGAGTTTCGCGATGATGACACGGGGCGACATACGCGGCGCGTGGGCGACATCACGGCGCAGCTCGGCCGGCTGATCGGCTTCGATGATGCGCGCGTGGAGATCGTTCGACGGGCGGCCGCGCTGCACGACGTCGGCAAAATCGGCATTCCCGACAGCATCCTGCTTAAGCCGGGCGCCCTGACGCCCGAGGAGCGCGCGATCATGTGCACGCACACCACGATCGGGGCGCGCATGCTGTCGGGCGGCAATTCGGCGCTGATGCGCGCCGCCGAGCAGATCGCGCGAAGCCATCACGAACGGTGGGACGGCCGCGGCTATCCCGATGGCCTGGCGGGCGAGAGCATCCCCATGGATGCCCGTCTGGTCGCGGCCGCCGACTATTTCGATGCGATGACCCACGACCGGCCCTATCGCAAGGCGTGGCCACTGGAGCAGGTGATCGCCGACATGGAAGCGGCTCGCGATGCGCACTTCGATCCCCGCGTCGTCGATGCGCTCCTGAAGTTGCGCCGGAGCAGTGTGCTGTAGACTTCACCGGCGTGTGGACACTGCGGCGCGATCACCGAAAGGCCCGGGACCTGCGGGGCGTTGGCGGCTGGCTGCTGATCTTCGTGTTGCTGGTGAGCCTGGCCATACTCATCGACGCGCACGGCCTGTACGTCGGGCGACATGGGATCTGGCGCGAGCTGCGTGCTCTGCCGCGCCTCAGCCACCTGCGCTCGCCGCGGCTCTTCCTGTTCGCGGTCGCCCGCCACACCGTCGTCGCGCTCGTCGTGATATTGCGCCTCGTGGGGCTCTGGCTCATCGTGCGGCGCAGTTCGCGTACGCCCGCGTACTGGACAGTCGTCAGCGCGGTGCTCATGCCGCTGCTGGTGTATTCCCGCGCGCTTGGCGCCTGGGAACAGCGTGTGGCGGCGGCGCTGGGTTACACCCTGTTTCCGCACGTGGCGTTCGCCACTGAGGCAGTGCTCGGCGCGCTGGGGGCTGCGCTCTGGTGCGGCTACTGGATCTACTCACGCCGGGTGCTGGCGACATTCGGCTCTCGCGGCCTCAATCTGTTCGACGACCCGGCGCTACCGGGGCGGCAGTCGCAGAATTGAGCGATGGCGTTCGGTTTCGGACACGCAGGCGCCGGGCTGGTCCGTTCGTGCGTCATGAAGTAGCCTATGGGGCATGATCGTGCCGCGTGACAGGATCAACCCCGTTTGGGTGCTCGTGCTGCTGGCGCTTCTGTTCGTCGCGAGAGGCGCACTGGCGCAAACTCCGGAACAAGCGCCGGCGCAAACCGCCGACGATGTCATAGCGCACTACCTCGCGGCGCTAGGCGGACACGATCGCATCAAGCAGGTGAAGTCGCTGCGGTTCATCGGCACGATCTCCTTCGGTCCCGGCGCCGACGGCGTGGACACGGTGGAGCTCGAGCGTCCCATGAAGTTGCGCACGACCATCGTGATGCAGGGACGGACGCTGGTGCAGGCGTACGACGGGCACACGGCCTGGACGATCGATCCCTTCTCGGGGTCGCCCGCGCCGCACCCCCTGCCGCCCGGGCCGGCGCAGAACGTGGCGGCCGGCGCGGACATGGACGGTCCGCTCATTGACTATGCCGCGAAAGGCAACACGGTCGCGCTTGCCGGGATGGATACCGTCAACGGCCGGCCGGAGTACAAGCTCGCCATCACCACTGCGGCCGGTCTGCACGACAGCTACTACATCGACGCCCGGACCTGGCTCAAGACTCGTTGGGAAGGGCAGCGCGAGCTGAACGGCGCGCCCGTGGTATTCGAGACGTACTTCGGCGATTATCGGCGCGTGGACGGCGTGATGTTCCCCTTCCGGATCGACTCCGACACCAGGGGCAATCCCGGCGGCCAGCATCTGCGTTTCGACAGCGTGCAGACCAATGTCGACATTCCCGACGCTCGGTTCCGGATGCCCGACAGCACGGCGGCGCCGCGGAACACCTCGCCCTAGTTTGCCGTCACGCCTGCGTCAGGACGTGCTCGGATCGAGTGCACGCGCGAAATCGTCGCGCAGCCCGGGGTGCGCCTTCCAGAAGTAGGTGCCCATGCCGATCGCCGCCAGAATGTTTCCTACCATGACGTTGTACCAGGCGAGCGCGCCCAGCGGCGTCACGAGCTGCAGCAGCGCCACCAGTGCATAGAAGCCGATCTCCGTGGACACGAAGAGCAGCACAAAGCCCAGCAGCAGCGACGGCTCGCGCCGGGCCGCGCGGGTGACGAGCGCGGCGATGATCCCGACGCCAATGAATACCAGGTAGTGAAAGATGGTGTAGACCAGAATGTCGATTCCACGGCTCTGCGACACGCCAGGGCCGAGCACCGAGAACAGCGCGTGTCCGAGAGTTGCCGGCGTGAGAAAAATGTGACCGGAAATCACGTCGACCACGAAGAACCACGCGGCGAGACAGGTCGCACCAATCACGCCGGTAATGACGCCCTCGCGTAGCACCGGATGCGGGGCATGAAACAGCGAGTCCCACGCCTGCCGGAATTCCGCGGGATTGCGCTGCCAGATGAGCACGAGCAGCACGATGCACACGATCACCGGCAGCCACGCGCCTGCTTCGTGGCTCATGATCTGCGTGGCGGTGGCGGGCAGCATGAGAATGGCGAGCGACACGGCGCCAAGCGTGGCCACGCGCGGAATGAGCAGGGCGATCGCACCGCACACCTCGACGATGCCGACCGTGATCTTGATCCACGCGGGAAATCCGTTCATCGACGCCGCCTGGAACACCCAGGTATTTGCGCCGAACAGCTTTGGAATTCCTGTCGACAGAAAGAGCAGGGCGAGCAGGATGCTCAGCACCCACACCACGACAGGATTCGACCCGCGCGCGTTCTCCATGATGTGCCTCCTCTGGCTCGTACCGGCGCGGCACCAAGCCGGACCGGGTGAGGGCGTGCCGGCTGCGTTCGGTGTCCTCTAACTATATCCCGCGCCTGCCGTCGCGCGTCAAGCGTTCGCGGGAACGCCCGCTCAGCTCTCCTGGACCAGTACTCGCGACACCTCGGCGTGCGCAAGGACCACACCGGGATCGCGCTGCAACGCCTCGTAGTAGTTCGCCGCGAAGCCGTTGCCTTCCTCCGCCGGCGTCAGAAGCGAGCGTGCCTCGGCCAGCAGTCCCTTCGCGTCGGCCTCGGTCGCTGGTTCGTCCGCATCGAGCAATTCGTCTATCTGCACGACCAGTGCCGAAATCGGCCGCAGCCACACGAACCAGGGGTCATGCAGCACGAGCTGGAGCAGCGCGCCGCTGTTGGCAATGCGTCCCTGCACGCGTTCGTATGTCAGACGCTCGGAATCCACGAGCGCCTTGTGGAGCTTGAGGAGGGAGCGGCGGAGAGCTGGGAGCGTGCCGAGGGCCTCGCCGCCGGGCGTTGGCGCTGCAGTCATGCTGGAAATCTAGCGGATCAAAAGGGTCAGACACCATTGATCGGCGGGAATTCGATGGGATCAAAAAGGGCTAGCCCTTTTTGATCCCATCGAATTCCCGCCGATCAATGGTGTCTGACCCTTTTGACTACGCTTCGATCGTCTCTACCGGAAAGAACCGGGCGAAGGGACGATACAGGACCTCGAAGTGCTCCGCGCTGATCTGGTCCCGCACCAGGCAGGCGAGCGCGGCGCTGATGACGGCTTCCGCAAACGCGTTCGCCAGACCGTCCTCGAACTGCGGCAGATGCCCCGTGGTCCACTTGATGGATTCCGTGGCGTGCTCGGCGCGGCGAACGATCTGTTCGCGCGCATCATGCAGATCGCGGCGCTCGATGGTTTCCATGACCATCAGGAACGACGAGCGGCGCTCATCGCCCGGAAGGTGCCGGTAGGCATGAGCGACATCCAGTACGCCCTGGAACGTCATGCCGGCGGCGCAATCGACAATGGTCTGTGCGCCGCGAAATTCCGAGGAGAGAATCGTATCCATCGGGGAAAGGACGCTCGAACGGGGGAAATGCAACCGTACGCCCGACTCCCCTCAGCGCGCGTGACGGTACATGAGCTCCAGCAGCTCCTCGTACATGGCTTCAGCCTCGTCGTCGCTGGAGCGGATGGCGGTGGCGGCGCAGTGCCGCAGGTGATTCCGCATCAGCTCGCGCCCCACCGCGCGCAGCGCTTCATGCGCCGAGGCAATCTGCATCATGATGTCCGCACAGTAGCGATCCTCCTCCACCATGCGCTGCAGGCCCCGGACCTGTCCCTCGATGCGGCGCAGCCGTGTCAGGTTCCGTGCCTTGGCGTCGGGGTCCACGGCGACAGCCTTCCGGTCGTGGCCGCCGCGCTCCGCTCCGCATCCGCAGGGAGTGAGGGTTGCCTTCGCAGTCACCCTGCGTGGCCGGTGTCCGGTCGTTGATCTGGTCATGGCGATATCGGTGGCGTTCACACGGCCCGAAAGTGGCGCAGTCGCAGGCTGTTGGAGACGACGCTCACGGAGCTCATCGCCATGGCCGCGCTGGCCAGAATCGGACTGAGAAGGAGTCCCGTCACTGGAAAGAGCGCTCCAGCGGCGATGGGAATGCCGAGCACATTGTAGATGAACGCCCAGAACAGGTTCTGCTTCATGATGCGCATGGTGCCGCGCGACAGTGCGATTGCGCTCGACACGCCGGCGAGATCCGGACGCATGAGCGTCACGTCGCTCGCCTCGATGGCGACGTCGGTGCCGGTGCCAATGGCGATCCCGACATCCGCGCGCGCGAGCGCCGGCGCATCGTTGATGCCATCGCCGACCATGGCCACACGACGCCCGCCTCGCTGCAACCGTTCGATCTCCGCGACCTTGCCATCGGGCGGCACTTCGGCGATCACGGTCGCAATTCCGGCTTGACTGGCAATGGCCTCCGCCGTGCGGCGCGTATCGCCGGTGAGCATGATCACGTCGAGGCCGAGGCGCCGGAGTGCCTGGATGGCCCGGACAGACGTCGGCCTGATGGGATCCGCCACGGCGACCAGTCCAGCGAGCGCGCCGCCCACGGCGACGTACATGGGCGTCTTCCCGTCGGTGGCCAGGCGCGCGGCGGCATCCTGGAGATCGGCCGTGCGGATGCCGTGCTCGGACATGAGCGTCTCGTTGCCGACGAGCACCGCATGACCGTCCACCGTGCCCAGCGCGCCGTGCCCCACGACCGCCTCGAAAGCGGTCGGATGCGAGAGCGGGAGCGACCTCTCCCGTGCGTGCCGCACGATGGCACCAGCCAGCGCATGCTCCGACGACTGCTCGAGCGATGCCGCGAGGCGCAGCATGGCATCGTCCGCGAGCGCACCAGGCACCGGGACGACGTCCGTGACGGCGGGATGCCCCTCGGTGACCGTCCCGGTCTTGTCCAGCACGACGGTGTGCAGCGTCCCCGCGCGCTGCAGCGCCTCGCCCCCCTTGATGAGAATGCCCAGTTCCGCGCCGCGTCCGGTGGCGACCATGACCGCGGTGGGCACGGCGAGCCCCATGGCGCACGGACAGGCGATGATGAGCACGGCGACGGCGGCCGCGAAGCCGCGCACCGCCGGCGCAGCGGGCGACGCGATGAACCAGATCACGAATGTTGCCACCGCAATGGACAGCACGACGGGCACGAATACTGCGCTGATGCGATCAGCCAGATTCTGGATCGGAGCGCGCGAGCCCTGCGCGTCGCGCATGAGTTGCAGAATGCGTGCGAGCACGCTGTCCGCGCCAAGCGTCGTGGCGACGTACCGGATGCTGCCCGTGGTGTTGATGGTACCGCCGATCACGCGATCGCCCGCGGCGCGACGCACCGGAAGCGACTCGCCGGTGAGCATGGATTCGTCCACCGCGCTCTCGCCGGACACGATCTCGCCGTCCACGGCGAGACGCTCACCGGGGCGAATGACGATGAGGTCGCCCGCCCGCACGGCTTCCACCGGGAGCTCCGCCTCGACGCCGTCGCGCAGCACGCGCGCCGTGGGAGGCTGCAGCCGCCCAAGCGCGCGCAGTGCGGCCGCCGTCTGCCGCTTCGCGCGCGCCTCGAGCGCGTTGCCCACGAGAATGAGCGCGATGATGAAGATCACGGCTTCGTAATAGACGTCGGGCGCCACGCCGCGCGCGATGAAAAATTCCGGCCACACCGTGGCAAGCACCGAAAAGACGAACGCCGCTCCCGTGCCTACCGCAATGAGCGTGTTCATGTTGGCGCTGTGGTGCCGGAAAGCGGCCCATGCGCCGGTGTAGAAGTGGCGCCCCGCCCAGAGCATTACCGCGAGCGTGATGACGAGGAGTACGTACGCGATGGCGCGGGGCGGCAGCGCGAACAGCCAGGGCAGGGCACGCGACAGCGCCGGGTCCAGCGTGCGCATAGCCCAGCCGAGCAGCGGATCGGCCGAGGCACCGAAGCCCAGTCGTGCGTTGGCGGCCATGAGCGGCATGGACAGCAGCATCGCGACGGCCGCCGCCACGAGACTGACCACCGCACGCAGGCGAAGCCGGCGGAATTCCTCGGCGCGCGCGTGGTCCTGCTCCTCCTGCTCCTCCACCACGGTGCGCCCGGGGTGCGGGAGCTCCGCGCCATAGCCAGTGGACCGAATGCGTTCGACGAGCGCACTCGGCGATGCCACCGCCGGATCGTACGTCACGGTGGCGTTGTTCATCATGAGATTCACGTTCGCATCCACGACGCCTGGAGCGCGCGCCAGCTCGCGTTGCACGCGTCCCTGGCACGCGGCGCAGGTCATTCCGCTCACGGGAATCACCACGGTGTCGCGCGCAGGTACGGCGCTGCGTGCGAGAGGTGCTGTGTCCGATGTCCGCGGTGCGGTACTGGTCATGGTGCGTTCCTAGCCAACGATGACGCGGCCGCGCAGCATGCTCATGCCGCAGGTAAACTCATAGGTACCGGGCGTCTCCGGGCGGATGTCCACCGGCGTGCGCTGGTGCGCGGGAAGAAAGGTTCTGATGCCGAAGTCGGGGAAGACGACTTCCTCCGAGCAGCTCGCATCTTCCTGTCGGTCAAAAATCAGGCGCAGCGGCTGGCCGGCCCGTGCCCGTATCGTGCTCGGGGAGTATCCCCCACGGACGGCGATGACGACCGCCGCCGTGTCAGCAGTATCCTGGTCCGCCGTGGCCGCTGGGCTCCGTGCGAAAAAGAAGTACCAGTTGATCCACACGATCACCGCCACGCCGATCGCGAGGACAATCCACCGATCGAGACCCACGGCCCGCTCCTGCCGCTGAAGACCGCAGGAAAACTAGCATACCCCCCCACCCTATGTCAACGTCGGACGAGCGTGTTGCCAGCGCAGGGGCGCGAGCATGGGCCCGGGCGGGAGCAAAAAAACCGGGGCCCGGCGCCTGTGGCGTCAAACCCCGGTCCTTCAGCCCCGGCTCAGCCCCGGCTCAGCCCCAGCTCACCAACCCGGCGCGATCTGGAACCCCCAGCGCCCGCCGCTGCCGGGACGCTGGAACGGATACGCCCAGTACACTTCCGCGACCAGATAGCCGAACAGGTTGAAGCGCGTCGTGACCCCGGCGCTGAATACCGGAACACGCGCATTGGTGTTGCGCGAAAACGTGAGGGATGCCGAGCTGTCCGCGGTCCACGCAACGCCCGCATCCAGGAAGGGCGCAACTTCCGTGAGCACATACGGAAAATTGATCAGCCCGAACTGCCGCGTTCCCAGGAGCGGAATGCGCCACTCGAGATTCACGACCGCGAGACGACTGCCGATCAACCGGTCGATCACGGGACACGAGGCCGTGATGGTTTGCGCCGCCTGCGGACAGTCCGATGGACTGAACGAGCCCGCCTCATATCCGCGAATCAACGACTGATCACCGAGGAACAACGGAAACAGATTCTGGTTCTCCGCATCCTTCCCGTAGCGACCGATGTGAATGCCACGAATGGCGAAGGTGAACGGGCGCGCGAAGAAGTAGCGCCGGTAGTCCACCAGAACGCTCTCGAAGTTCAGATTCCCGAACGTGGGATCCACCTCGAAGCGCGATCGCCCGCCCGCCACGGGCGACGTGAAGCCGAAATACGAATAATCGGTCACGAACGCCGCGCTTGTCTGAAAGAGATTCAGCCCGGGCGGCGACTGCAGGTTCTGGCGATCCTCGGCGAATGCCGAACCGTCAGGAGCAAGGAAGAACCGGTCCAGCTCGGTCCCGAACGAGATGCGCGAGTATCCCGCGCCGAGTTCCAGTCGCTTCGTCATGCTGAACGGATACTGCGTCCCGAGCGACGCGCTCTCGAAGTACGTGCGGTTGATCTGTTGCTCGTACACGGCGACCGGGAATGGAACTCCCGCCAGCGTCGTATCCGCACAGCACGCGGCAAAGCCCGTGATGTACGGCACGTGCGAGAGTCCCGCGCTCCAGTTCCACCGGTGCGCCAGATTCTGATAGATGACCTGTCCGGAGATGTTCCGGACATCGCCGCCGCCGCCGACCTGCACGCCCACGATGTTGTTGCCAAGCATGTCACCGAAGTAGGCGGCGAGTCCGCCACCCGCCACGGTACCAACCGGGCCGTTCGACACGCCCACGCCAGCCGATCCGCCCACGTACTCGAGCGACAGTGATGGCTTGTAGGATGACGTCTCGTACGTCTGCGGTGCCTCGAGGCCCGTGAGCGGGTCACGAATCTTCTCGGTGATCGGACCGAGATTCGGAACGTTGGATGGCGGCAGGATGCCGGCAATGCCCACCGTGTCCACGCCCAGCGCCATGATCGGCTGTGTGGGCATCGGACCCGGTTCGAAGCGGCGCAGCTCATTGCCGCCGCGGTTGAACACGGAAAACATGATGCGGCCATTCTGGCTCGCCACCGACAGCGCTGGTGAGAGCGCGGTGATGCCGCTCACGCCCGTGGCAATGTGCGTGAGCTGCTCGATGTCGTTCGTGCCGAGTGTCGCCCGATAGATGTCGTCAAAGCCGCCACGATCCGAGACGAAATACAGTTGCCGCCCATCGGGCGAGAACTGCGGGTTGATGTTCTTCGCGTTCGGGAAGAGCGGGACCATCTGCGTCGCCCCGCTCGCCAGATCGTACAGGCCGATCTGCATGGGCCCGTAGCGCAGCTGCGTGAAATCCGTTTCGGGTCCGCTGTCGGTCGCGAACGCCAGCGTCTTGCCGTCCGGCGACCACGCCGGCTGCAGGTCCGCGTACTTGTCGTTGGTGAGCTGGCGCGTCTCCTTCGTGCGCAGGTTGTAGAGATAGAGATCGCTGATGCCACCGTGCATGCCGGAAATCGCGAGCATGTCGTTCGGTCCCCAGGCCACATCGTTGATCGCCGACGCGCCCTTCACCTTGATCTGCTGCTTGATGTCTCCGGACGGGAGATCGTAGATCGCGATCTCATTGTCGCCATTGGCGAAAATCACGAAGGCGAACTGCTTGCCATCCGGGGAGAATGAGCCCGCCGAGCTGATGAAACTGATCGCGTCGAAGTGCGGATCCCGATTGGGACTCGTGAGCTTCTTGACGATCTTGCCCGTCGTGGCATCGGCAATGAAGAGATCGATGCTGAACAGGTTGCGCGAGGTGTAGAACGCGACGTACTTGCCGTCCGCGCTGATGGCGGGCGACACATCCATCGTGCCGAGTTCCGTGCCCTGCTTGAGCACGCCGTCGCCGGTAGAGTCCGGACTGGTGCGCCCGATCATCTTGGGCAGATACTCCGAGCGGATATCGCGCAGCCAGACCGCGGAGAGCGAGTCCGAAGACATGCCGAGGACGGTGCGGACCGCCGAATCCCAGCCGCGCGACAGCGCCGCGCGATACAGTGGCGCGATGACATTGTCGCCCCAGCGCCCGCCGATGTAGGCCCACAGCGCTTCGCCATAGCGATATGGGAAGTACCGCGGATCCGTCGTGAGCTGCTTGATCGTGGGCAGGTCGTTGCGTCGCGCGGCGTCCCGCAGCCACATGGCCGTGTTGGGGTCATCGCGACCGATCGAGAGGTACTCGGCCATGCCCTCGATGAGCCAGAGCGGGAGCCGGTCGAGCGCGGCCATGCCGCCGCCGCTGATGGAGCCGGCGATGTCATACTGGAAGACGTGCGTCAGTTCGTGGCCCAGCACGTGATCGTCTTCCGCGTAGACGCCCGTGAAGGGCAGCACGACGCGGCTGCGCAATCCCTCCGTGACGCCGCCGGTACCCTGGGAAATGAATCCGCCCACGACGTTGGTCTGCTGAAAGTCCGGCGCGTCGGCGTAGAGGACGATGGCGCGTTTGGTGAACTCATCCGACAGCGTCCCGCTGTGCCGGACGTACCACCGTTCCGCCATGCGCGCCGCATCGGTCGCGGCGAGCGATTCGGCCGGATAATAGTACAGGTCGAAGTGCTTGGTGTGCATCGTCCGGAAGTCGAACGACTGGTACTGCACCTTGTTCTGGCCGAAGTACTGCGCCGTCGCGGTGGCCGGCACGAGGCCGACGCCACCGGCTACGAACGCCGCCATCAGGATTCGGCTGGCACTCGCGAGGACACGCTCATTCACCACGGCTCCCACCCTCCACTTGGTGTTCACTCCTGTGCGCCGAACCGGACAGCGTGCGCACAACGCTATCGCTTGCACCCTGTGCTCGGCCAGTCCAGGCCGTGAGCATCCGTCACCCGCGAACCTCACGCACTCAATGCACCAATCAGCCGTGCCGACGCAAGGTTCGCTGGTGAGCTACGCACCCGGCCCGAGAATCGATGGACGTGCTATGTTGCGGGTTGTACCCGCCAATTCGCACTTTGACCCACGGGCCGGTTCCGGCGCCCGGGCTGTCCGGTGCTCCACCGTGTTTTCCCCTTCAACATGAGCTCGCGCGTCGCGTTTCTGGTTCGCTACTTCCTATACTGGATCGTGCTGTTCACGGCGGCGCGGATCCTGTTCCTTGTCTATGAGCGCGCGCACGCCGCTTCTCTCGGCGCCATGCTTGTGCTCGCGATCCTGCTGCACGGGCTGCGGATGGACCTGGCTACCGCCGGGTACCTCACGGTGCTCCCGGCACTCCTGCTGGCGACCTCTGCCATGGTTCCGGGTCGCTTCCTGGCGCGCATGCTGGCCGGCTACACCATGCTGATGCTGCTGCTGGTCGCCCTGCTGACGGTGTCGGATCTGGGGCTGTTCGACGCTTGGGGCATCCGTCTGGATGCTCGCCCACTGCAGTATCTGCGCACGCCGCGCGAAGCGTTCGCGTCCGCGGAGTCATCGCCACTGCTCCTGCTGCTCGTGCTGCTCGCGGTGTTCGTTGCGCTTGGCGTGTGGGGGTGGCGGACGTTCGTCACGCCTGTGCCCGGATCGCGGGGTGAACGTGGCGGACCGGTCGCCGCCGTCGCCATGCTGGTGCTCGGCGCCGCGCTCATCGTCCCCATTCGCGGCGGGGTGCAGTGGACGCCGCTCAATGAGAGCAGTGTGTATTTCTCGACGAACGACTTCGCCAATCAGGCTGCCCTGAACGCGGGGTGGAACTTCTTCCATTCGGTGACGACGAGTGGTGCGCTGGCGCACGTGAATCCCTACGACGGCATCAGCGCCGCCGACGCGAAGGCCGTGGTGGACAGCCTGGTCTACGCGAGCGACGCGGATGCCACGCCGCTGCTCCGGGTCCGTCATCCGAACGTCATTCTGATCATCTGGGAGAGTTTCACCGCCAAGGTGGTGAAGCGACTGAGTGGCATGTCCGGCGTGACGCCGAACTTCGATGCGCTGTCGCACCAGGGCGTGCTGTTCGATCACGTGTATGCATCCGGGGATCGCAGCGCCAAGGGACTCGTCGCGCTGCTGAGCGGCTATCCCGCGCAGCCTCGAGTGCAGATCATGAATACGCCCAGGAAAGCAGCCCAGCTCCCCATGCTGGCGCGGCATCTCGGCGCAGCCGGATACGGGACGTCGTTCTACTATGGCGGCGAGCTGGCCTTCGCGAACATCAAGTCGTACATCATTGCGGGCGGATTCCACACCATCGTTGGCGAGTCGGCCTTCGACCCGAAGGATCGCAATTCGAAGTGGGGCGCACACGATGGTGTCGTGCTGCACCGGCTGCTCGGCGACATTGAGACGGAGCGACGGCCCTTCTTCGATGCGCTGTTCACGCTGAGCAGCCACGAGCCGTTCGAGGTGCCCATGGCCCCCGTGTTCCGCGGTACGGACGAGCAGAGCAAATTCCTGAACGCCATGGCGTACGCCGACCGCAGCGTGGGGGCATTCGTGCGGGCGGCCGAGCAGCAGCCGTGGTGGGACAGCACGCTGGTGGTGATCGTCGCGGACCACGGCCATCCGCTTCCCCGTCTGAGCACGACGGCGAGCGAGTCCGCATCGCTGGACTACCACATCCCCATGTTGTGGCTGGGCGGCGCGCTTGCAGTGCGCGACACCGTCGTCACGCGTGTCGGATCACAGACGGACGTGGCGCCCACCCTGCTTGGTGAGCTGGGCCTGCCGCACGCGGCGTTCGCGTGGGGGAAGAATCTCCTGGCGCGCGACGCACACGACTACGCGTACTTCTCCTATCACGACGGCTTCGGCTACGTGGATGCGAGCGGACGGCTCGTGTACGACGCGATCGGCAAGCGCGTCACGCAGCAGGCCGGCACCGCCGGCCCCGCCGAACTGCGCAGCGGCCGCGCGTATCTGCGGGAGTCGTTTCAGCGGTACCTGGAGTGGTAGCTGGTAGCTGGTGGCTGGTGGCTGGTTCAATGGAGTCAGAGTCGATTGCTCCAGCGACCAGCGACCAGCGACCAGCGACCAGCCACCAGCCACCAGCTACCGTCTTACTGAATCACCGCCCATCCCGTGTCCGCGGGAATCGAGTCGTCGCGGAATTGCAGGTTGCCAGCCTTCAGGAAGACGAGCGGCGAACTCGTCTGCCCGGAATTCAGATTGCCGCTGCTCGCGCAGCAGCCGGCGGGAAGATTCGAGCCGTAGAAGCTCACCGAATGGTGGTCGTCACCCGCGGTGAAGACGAGCGTGTCACCCACATTCAGCTGCACCGTGTCCGGACTGAAGCCAGCCTGCGTGACCGTCGCGGTGACGCGCTTCGCGTTGGGGAATTCCGGGCCCGTACTGTCGCTTCCGCCGCACCCGGCCGTGAATGCCATGATGGCGGCGGCAACCAGCAGTCTTCGCATGACGTTCTCCAGTGGATGAGCAGCCTGGGGTAGCCGCGCGCCCGCGTCGGGCATGCGTATCGCCGCCCAGAGGTCAGGACGTGGGGCGATCGCCAAACGTAACCCCAATCCGGGGTCGTTGACGAGAGGCACGCGTCATGTCGCGCGTCATTGAGACGCGCGGCGCGCGGGCGGATGGCACGTGCGGATCTTCCACGAGAGTTGCCGTGACCGCTTCCAGAGGAGATCGGCGGCCCAGGCAGGCCTCCCCTGCGGTGTCACGAGCGCCAGTTCGCAATCCGATTCCGTCACCGCATGTCCATCCGCGGCGAGGAGCGACAGACGCAGTACGGCCGGAGTGGGTGGGGGAAGAAGGCCGGTGTAACGCGACGCAAGTGTCACGTGCCCAGAGCCGGGTGTGATGATCTCCGTGGCCGGCGGAAAATCCAGCGGACGGCCGTTGAGTCGCAGCCATCGCGCCTCCAGCCTGAGCGTGTCACGCAGCGCGGGATAGCGGTACGACACATCTACCGTCATGGCGCGCCAACTGGAACTCGGCACGGACACCGCAACGATCGCGGCCGTCTGCACGGCGGCCGCGCTTGCTGGGCAGAGGAGCAACGCAATGCCCAGCCAGCTCCCGTGCCATGCCCGCCGGGTGTCACTGCGCGATGGAGTGCCGGGCTCACGATGCATGGTCGTCATACGGCATGTCGGACGGAACGGTTCCACCCCGCGTAGCGCCCTATGCGGCATGCGCACTGTCGTGTGCGGTGCGCGCGCGGCAGGGAAACCCCGACCTGACCAGCCGCATGCACCTGTGAGTGTTCAACATGCAGGCTTGGCGACATTTCGCAATACAAGTGAATTCTGCAGGCACCTTCACCATCCAGGACGCATGTCCGCTCGGAGTAGCATATCTCGCTATCTCGCCGTGCGGCTCATGGTGACCGGAGGGGCCGCTGGCCTGGCTCCGCCGCTCCGCGCGCAGCAGGTCACTGTTCCCCAGCGACTGTCGCCCGAGGTGACGGTCACGCGCGAGCGTGGTCGCGCACCGATCGGCCTGCCCTACGCCACAATGACCACACGGCCCGACAGTATGCGTTCGGGGCAGCGCCATCTCTCTCTGGACGGGACCTTGCTGCTGCGCGATGGGGTGCCGCTCACGCTCCCGGATGGATAGACGCCGGTGGATTATCTGGATTCGGAGATCCCTGGATCTCGCTGGTGGTCGGAGTGCAGAATCTCTTCAACACGGTCCATGCGGGATCTGTGGCCGTGAAGGAGACACGGAGGACGTTCGTCGAGCCCGCGCCGGGGCGCGTGGTGTTCGCCGGGATGGCGCTGGCGGTCGGGCGGTAGCCGGTCATCATTGGCTGCCCGACTCCGGCAGCCAATGATGACCAGCGTTATTGGCTGCCGGAGTCGGGCAGCCAATGATGACCCGGGACTCTCTCATGGATTCGCGGTGAGTCCCTGCTCGTGCGCCGCGCTGCGGACCTCGCTCGCTGCCTGCTGCGCGACAGTGGCAGTCTTTTCCTTGATATCTTCCGTGGTTTCGCGAACCGAATCACCCAGCCGGTCGCGTACATCACCCATGAGCTCTACTTCCGCGTGCGTGCGCGGCGCCGCGAGCCCTGCAGCGAGTCCGACGGCGACGGCGATGGCCCCGAAGAAGAGCGGGTTATCGTAGAAGCGGTCCTCCGCGCGTTGCGCGCGGATGCGCGTGCGTTGCGACACGTTCTGCGCGACGTCTCGAGCACGGTCGGTAACTTCACCAGCCGTCTCCCGGACATTGTCCCGCACGCGCTCCGCGGTATCGCTCATCGCGGCGCCCACGCCGCCGCCGCTTTCCTCGTCGTGGGGCCCGCGTTCCGCGTAGTCGCGCGAGGTCCGCTCCTCGTATCGCGTGTAATCCGCGGCCCCATATCCCCCAATGTTGTGTTCCGGGATGCGCGACGCGGATCGACTGCCCTGCCATTCGTAGCCGGGGCTGGTTGCGCGCTCCTCGTTCCGCCCGTTCCACATCATCCATCCCAATCCCAATCCAACCAGCGTCGCGGGGATTGGATTGTCCCGGATGGTATCGGCAATGCCGCGTCGGGCCTCGCCCGCGCGCTCGGATGCGTGTTGCGCCATGTCTTGAGCCCTCCCAATGGTGGCTTCTCGAATGCGGTGTTTGACATGCTGTGGATTCAGCCGGTCACCAATCTCATCGAGCGTATTGCTCATGCGCTCTCGGGTCTCGGTGATACTCTGGCGAATCTCATCCGGGTCTGTCATCGCCGCCCCGCGTCGCCAGGGTTTGGCACTGCCGGATTCGCTGTTCGTTGCACCGTGTCCACCGGGCCGACACGCTCCGATCCGGCCAGTGGCCGTTCACGATCGTACATCGATCCGCGCTCGCCCCGGTCAGAGCCCGTGGCGCGCGAGGCCATGCCCGACATGCGGGAAGACGCACGCGATGCGGCCTGCGCGCCGCGACTGGCGCGTTCCTGCCAGCGGTCCCGTTGTTCCTGTCTGCGGGAGCTCTTCAGAAACCGTGCGCCTGCGAGCCCCAACGCGAAGGCGCCGCCCAGAAAGGCCGCGGGCTGGCGTCGGGCAAAGTCCTCGGTCCGATCGGCAATGTCTCCAGGATCGGCGTTCCGGATGTACTCGGCAAAGCGTTGCACCTGCCGGCCCGCACGCTCGACGTAGTGCGCCGTGTCATCGTGGTGCTGTTCATCGCGCATCTGCGTGGCCGAGGACTGCAGCGCTCTGGCGACGTCAGAGAGCGTGTCCACAGCGCGGTTGCGCCCTGCCTGGATTCCTGATCCGACCTGTGCTCCCGCCTCCTGCGTCGCGTTCGAGACCATGGCACCCACCGAGTGGGTGGGATTGGTCCCAGTGTCCTGAGTGTCAGCCATTGCTCCTCCTTCTGTCGGCCGCGGTGTGTGGAGCGGTGGTGGTCGTGAGATCGTCCTTCAGATCACGCCGCTCCTGCTTCGCCCACGACGCATTTTCGCGCAGCGTGTCCAGAGTCTGCTCTGGCTTGACACCGCGGCGTCGGGCACGGATCATCGCGCCTCTCGCCGTAAGGCTGCCAATGACGAGCAGGACGATCCCGACAATGAGGGCGGCAAGCCAGTAGTTGTGACCGAGCAGAACGGCAACTCCCACAACGAGGAAGGCGGTAAATGCCAGCCAGCCGGCGAGCGCGATTCCTGCGCCCACGGCCACACCGGCTGCATCTCGTCCGAGTTGCTTGCCAGTCTGCGTGGCTTCCGCCTTTACGAGACTTGCTTCCTGCCGGATGAGATCAGCCGTGTCGCTGCTGAGTTGCCGGAACAACTCTGTGAGAGACGGCTCGGCAAAGCGTCCCCGCCCCGGAAGAATGCCCGGCCCGTCACCACGGCGCTCGCCCATTGGCTCCATCGCGTTGCGTCCCACTGTCCGCCCCCTTCCACGCACGTTCGTGGATCAGCAGGAAAATTGTGTCGTAGCGTGATCGTCACAGCGGGCAGCATCCATGCCACGCACGACAACGGGGGCGAACCACATCTCGCATTGCCTGGTACCGGCAACGCGAGTGGGGTTGGCCTCTCGGAGAAGCCAACCCCACTCGCGTCCACATGCGTCGCTCCGCCCTCAATGCTCTCACGCAGCCCTCAGCGGGTCACGTTATCCGCCCAGCAGGCTGAACATCAGCGCGCCCAGCACGATGGCGCTGATCACCACGTACATCCAGTCGCGGCGCAGCGCGAAGGCGATGAGAGTCAGGAGCACCCGCGCCACCGGCGTCGCGATGAGCAGGACGATGCCGAACTGCACGATGGCGGCCGTGTCGAACGCCGCCACGCCGTGGAGCACGCCGCCCAGCGTGTTGAGCATCGTGGGCTCCCCGCGGAACACGTGATACGCGGGAACACTTGCACCATGGTGCGCCAGAAAGGCCACGCCACCCGCGAAGGCCACGAGCGCCGCGATCAGGACGCCGGTACGGAGCAGATTGCCGACCATCTGTTCGACCCGCTCCTCATCGGCGGCGTGCCCCGACGCGCGCGCGGCGGCCGTGGCGTCAGATCTTTCCGGAGAAACCATTGTAGAGCATTTCAAAGGCGATGGCCGCGACGACGACGCTGAAGATCAACCGGAGTTTTCTCGTCTTGAGGCCGGGAAGGGCGCGCGCGCCGGTGAGCGCTCCACAGAGCACCCCGAGCATCGTCGGCAGCGCGAGCCCCGGTTCGATGTAGCCGCGATGCAGATACAGACCGGCGCTCGCGGCAGCGGTCACGCCGATCATGAAATTGCTCGTGGTGGTGGACACCTTGAAGGGCAGGCGCATCGCGCGGTCCATCGCGAGCACCTTCACCACACCCGAGCCAATGCCCAACAGTCCAGACAGCACGCCCGCCACGTACATGAGCCCAAAGCCCAGCGGCACGTGGCGAACCCGGTACGCTTCCGGTCCTTCGGACGTGGGATACGTCGAGTCGAGTTTCAGCACCGTGGCAAGATGATCCGGTGCGCCATGCACGATGTGATCGAGGTGACGCCGCGTGCCCTCCCACGCCGCGTGCAGCAGCACGACTCCGAAAATGATCGCGATGACGTTCGGCGCCACGTACGCCGCGACGAACGCACCGCTCAATGCGCCAATGGTCGTCGCGACTTCGAGCAGCATCCCGACGCGCAGGTTGGTGTAGCCCTCCTTCACATACGCGGCGGCCGCGCCCGACGACGTCGCGATGACCGAGACGAGCGACGCGCCAATGGCATAGCGAATGTCCACCCCAAAGCCGAGGGTGAGGAGCGGCACGATGATCGCGCCGCCACCCAGACCCGTGAGCGCGCCGATGAGACCCGCGGCGAATGCACCGAGGAAGAGAAGTCCATCGAGCTGCAGCAGGGTCATATCGGCGGAGGGGGAGAGTCGGAAGCCCAAGTCTAGCGGACGCTGGCGGCGCCCGGCTAGCCCCCATAGGTTGTGGCGTCCCGCATCCGGATAACCCCCGCCCGTGAGTCACGCCATCCTCGACGTCGTCACGCCAGAGGAGTCACCGCGACTGTCGCCAGCGCGCCTCGCCTGGTTTGCGCTCGTGGTGCTCACGTTGATGAATCTGCTCAACTACCTCGATCGGTACGTCAGTGCGCCGATCGGGGAGAGCCTGCGCGAGTCGCCGCTTCATGTCAACGACGCGCAATTCGGCGCACTCGCCAGCGCGTTCCTCGTCGTGTACATGATCGCGGCGCCATTCTTCGGCGAGCGCGCCGATCGTCGCTCGCGGCCGCGACTCATCGCGATTGGCGTCGGCTTCTGGAGCGTCATGACGGCGCTCGCCGGTTTCGCCACCAACTATCCGTCGCTGCTCGGCGCTCGCGCCGCGGTGGGCATCGGCGAAGCGGCGTACGCCACGATTGCCCCGGCGTTGCTCGCGGATCTGTTTCCCGAGCGATTGCGCGGTCGCATCTTTGCCGTCTTTTTCATGGCGACGCCGGTGGGCGCGGCGCTGGGCTACATGCTCGGTGGCGTGGTGGACCATCACTATGGCTGGCGCGCCGCATTCTTCATTGCGGGCATTCCCGGACTGATTCTCGCCGCGCTGGCGCTCAGGCTCCCCGACCCCGAGCGCGGCGCAACGGACACTCCCGCATCGCACGGCGCGGCCGCGCCGGTGCCCGGTGGATTCGCCGCCTACCGGGCGCTCGCACGCATCAGGATGTTCCGTCTCACGGTGCTCGGATTCGCCGCGTATACGTTCGCGCTCGGCGGCATTGCCGTGTTCATGCCCAAGTTTCTCGAGCGCGTGCGCGGCGTGCCACGCGAGCAGGCGGCCGTTCAGTTGGGCGCGGTGCTGGCCGTGACCGGCCTGCTGGGAACGCTCGCTGGCGGATGGGTGGGCGACTGGCTGCTCGCGCGCACGCGACGCGCGTATCTCTGGGTGTCGGCCGTCTCGACGCTGCTCGCGGTGCCCCTCGCCTTCATCGCGCTCAGCTCGCCTGATCGTGCCGTGTACTGGCCCGCACTCATCGCGGCAGAGCTGCTGGTGTTTGCGTGCACCGGGCCGGTGAACTCGGCAGTGGTAGGCTATGTGCCGGCGGCCTCGCGCGCCGCCGCCATGGCGCTCTGCATTTTCACCATCCACGTCCTTGGTGACGTCCCGTCGCCGTTCCTCATCGGTGCCGTCTCGGATACCACGAGCCTTCAGCACGCCGTCATGATGATTCCCGTGGCACTCGCGATTGGCGGGCTGATCTGGCTGCGGGGCGCACTGGCCTCCGAGGTGTAGCGACCCGCTACTATTCAGGACATGTTGGCCCCTCCCCATACGCCGCCGGTCCCGGTTTTTCATGATGCATCCGGTCGCCGCTGGCGGCGATTGCGCGCTATCGCGATCAGTCTTGGCGTGGTGACGTCGCTCGCGGCGGCCGCCGTGGTGGTGAACCTGCTGAGCCCACCCAGGCCGCCGCAGCTCGCGATGTCTCTGACGCCGCCGCTGCGCTCCAACCTCATTACGAGTCCGGCGCAGCGCCGCCGGCTCACCAAGCGGCTGCAACTCTTCTTCGAGTTGCGCAAGCATCACACGCCGCCAGCCACGCAGCCGAGTCTGTTGCCCGTGCGGGGGCGCCGCGTGGCGAAGAAGGCCGTCGCGCCGGGGCAGCCCATTGTCGCCGGTTTCTACGTCAACTGGGACGACAACTCGCTGGCGTCGCTCTCGGCGCACGCGGATGATCTCGACTGGGTGGTGTGCGAGTGGGGATTCCTCGCCGCCGGAGGCGACTCGCTTCACCTGTCGGTGGACCGGCGCGTGCCGTACACGATCGCCCAGCGGGTGCCCGATGAAGCGAAGCGGCCGCTCGTGTTCGCAATGGTGACGAACTACGACTCCGTGGCCAAGCGTTGGGACGGCGAGGCGCTGCGCCACCTGCTCACGGATACTACGGCGCGGAACCGCGCGATCCGCGAACTCACGGACACCGTGATGCGCTACGGCCTTGGCGGCGTCACGATCGACTTCGAGGAAGCACCCCGCGGTCTCACACCCGCGATCGTGCGCTTTTTGCAACTGCTGCACGCGCAGCTCGCGCCGCAGGGGCGCTGGCTCACGCAGGCGCTGTCGTTCAACGACACCGACGAACAGCTCGCGAAATTCTCGGCCGTTGACGACAAGGTGTTCCTCATGATGTACGACGAGCACTACAGCGGCGGCGACCCGGGGCCGGTGGCCAGCCAGCAGTGGTTCGTCCGCACCTCGCGCCGCATGATGCGCGTGATCCCGCCGTCGAAGGTGGTGCTCGCGCTGGGGGCATATGGCTACGACTGGAACGATGCCTCGGATTCCACCGCCGAGACGATGACGTTCCAGGACGTCATGACGCACGTCCGGAACGCCGCTCACGAGGGGATGCCCGCCGCGATTCACTTCGACTCGCTGTCGCTCAACCCCTACGCCACCTGGCGCGACCCCGACTCCACGGATCACGTGGACTGGTATCTGGACGGCGTGACGGCCTACAACGAGATCCTGGCTGGTGACGCGCTCGGTGCGGCGGGATTCGCCATCTGGCGACTCGGCTCCGAGGATCCCGCCATCTGGTCCGTGATTGGCCAGCGCGGCATTGATGCGCCGGTGGACAGCCTGCGCGCGATCCCCTCGGGCTACGATCCGGAATTTCAGCCAAAGTCCGCGACGGGCGAGCTGCTCGAACTCGGAGCGCGTCCCACACCCGGCAGCCGGACGATCCGCCTCGATCCGGTGACGCACTACGTGAACGACGAGACGGTCACGAAGTATGCGGTCCCATGGGTCATCCAGCGCTTCGGGCAGACGCCGCACCGGATCGCGCTCACGTTCGACGATGGACCGGACGGCAGGTGGACACCGCAGATTCTCGACACGCTGAAATCGCGGCACGTCGTCGGAACCTTCTTCGTGGTCGGAGAGAATGCGGAGCGCCACATCCCGCTGCTGCGGCGCATTTATTCTGACGGCAACGAGATCGGCAACCACACGTTCACGCATCCGAATCTGGCGTTCGCGAGCGATCGCGTGGTGAAGCTGCAGATCGACGCCACCGAGCGACTGCTCGAGGCGGCGCTGGGTCGGCGCAGCGCGTTCTTCCGGCCCCCGTACTTCGGCGACGCGGAGCCCACAACGTCGGACGAGCTCGGGCCGGTGGCCGTCGCGACCGAACGCGGCTACATCACCGTGGGACTGCGTATCGACGCCGAGGATTGGCAGTCGCCGGGCGTGAAGACCATCATCGACACGGTGCTCACGCAGGCGGAGAAGGGGGGAAACGTCGTGCTGCTGCACGACGGTGGCGGCGAACGCTCGCAGACGGTGGCGGCGCTGGGCCCGCTCATCGACTCGCTCCAGGCACGCGGCGACACACTGGTGCCGGTGTCCGAGCTCGTGGGCATCACGCGCAATGTCGCCATGCCGCCGCTGCCGCCGGAGAGCCGCATGAGCCGGATGGGCGAGCTCCTGGCGTTCGGCTCGGTCGGCGTGGCGGAGTGGGTGCTTTACTGGCTCTTTGTGAGCGCCGTAGTGCTCGGTCTGGCCCGGCTGCTGTTCATCACCGTGCTGGCGATCGTGCAGCGTGTGCGGCGCCATCAGAATCCGGATGCGCCGGTGACGTACGCGCCGTCGGTGAGCGTGATCGTGCCGGCGTATCGCGAGGAGAAGGTCATCGTCGCGACGATTCGCAGCCTGGTGGAGCAGCACTATCCCGCGGCGCTGGAGGTGATCGTGGTGGATGACGGCTCGCCGGACGCCACCTACGATGTGGCGCTCGCCGCGTTCGGGTCGCATCCGCGCGTCGCGCTCTATCAGAAACCGAATGGCGGCAAGGCGAGCGCCCTGAACTTCGGTCTCGTGCGCGCCACCGGTGAAATCGTGATCTGCCTCGATGCGGATACGATGTTCACGCCCACGACGGTGGCGGAGCTGGTGGAGCCGCTGCACGATCCGATCGTGGGCGCGGTGGCCGGGAATGCCAAGGTGGGCAACCGCGTGAATCTCGTGACACGCTGGCAGGCGCTCGAATACGTGACCAGCCAGAATCTGGATCGGCGCGCCTTCTCACTGCTCAACTGCATCACGGTCGTACCGGGCGCAGTGGGGGCGTGGCGCCGGGCGCTCGTGGAGGAGGTGGGCGGCTTCAGCGAGGACACGCTGGCCGAGGACCAGGATCTCACGCTCGCCATCCGCAAGCGCGGCTTCTCGATTGCGTACGCGGATGAAGCGATCGGCTATACGGAAGCGCCCGACACGCTGCGCGCGCTGGCGAAGCAGCGCTTCCGCTGGTCATTCGGCACGCTGCAGTGCGTCTGGAAGCATCGCGACGTGTTTCTCCGCCCGCGTCACGGATCGCTGGGATTCATCGCGATGCCGAACGTGACGATTTTCCAGCTCTTCTACCCCTTCGTGTCACCGATCGCGGATCTCATGTTCGTCTGGGCCCTCGTGTCGGTATGGCTGGTGCGTCAGCAGCACGGCGCGACGTACGCGCTCACGAGCCTGCAGCACGTGCTTACGTACTACGCGGTGTTCCTGCTTGTGGACTGGTTCGCGGCGGTGGTGGCGTTTCTGCTCGAACCGGGTGAGGACCGCTGGCTGACGTGGCTGATCTTCATCCAGCGCTTTGCATACCGCCAGGTGATGTACTGGGTGGTCGTGCGCAGCGTGATCGCGGCGCTGCGAGGGCGGCTGGTGGGATGGGGCAAGCTGGAACGGAAGGCGACGGTTGCGGAGGGGAAGTGGGCAGTGCGGCAGGGAAGCGGCGCGCTGCGCGCGCCTGCGGGAAGCGTCGCGCGCAGCGCGACCGGGGGAACCGGCGATCGCGCCTGACGGCGCATCGCCTGCGGGAAGCGGCGGCCGGGCGCCCCCCTCCCTTGGGAATCGGGAATCGGGAATCGGGAATCGGGAATCGGGGAGGAAGACCTCCCCACACCGCACCCCACCGCCTTTTTTTCACCGCCGCCTCTCCCCGCTGCATCATTCCCCATTCCCACGATTCCCCATTCCCGATTGCCGATTCCCAAGCGAGGGGTGGCGGGGCGTGGATCGTTCCCGATTGCCGATTCCCAAGGGCGGGGTGGCGGGGCGGGGTCTCGCAGCCGCGCTTCGCGCGGCGCTTCCCGCAGGGCGCTCCCGTGAGGGAGCCGCCCGCTTCCCGCAGCCGGCCGCAGGCCGGCGCTTCCCGCAGGCACGAGCAGCGCGCCGCTTCCCCCGCGCCCTCACCCGTCCTCCCCCTCGATCTCCCGTGCCACCTCGTTGCGGTTGCGCCAGGCGACGATGAACACGATGATCGCCACGACGATCACGAGCGCAACGGCAATCTGATCCTCGTGCCGGCGCACGTGGCCGATCATCACCACCGCGGTCTGGCCAAAGCCCCAGCCGAGCGCCGTGAAGATGCCGCTCCAGACCCACGCGCTCACGCCGCTGCCGATCACGAAGCGGGCGATCGGGACCTCGGCCGCACCGCACGTCACGGGCAGAAGCAGTCGGGCGCCGTAGGCGAAGCGCACGGCCAGCGAGGCGCGCCACGGACGGCGGCGCACCGCATGGAGCAGTTTCGCCATGGGGGCCGCCAGCCAGGGCCAGCGCTGCGCCACGCGAGCGGCGCGCCATCGCCCCAGGGCGTAGAGCACGACGTCCGCCGACCAACTGCCGATCGCGCACGCCATCGCGGCCCGCACCGGATGCAGGTGCCCCTGATGCGCGGCAAAGCCCGCGATCACCGGTGCCGCCTCCTCCGTGAAGATGCTCGTCGCACCCAGGGTGACGTACGCCCAGAGGTGCGACAGCTTGCTCAGAAGTGAGTGGGTCGCGACGAGAGTCAGAAACATGGATTCGGGAAAGGTAGCCTCGGACTGGCGCTCGCCGAACATCTGCACGCACCACATATTTGGCAACCACGATTCCGGCGACTGCCGGCGGCCCACCACACCCTCTGCGCGCTCCGCGAGGCGGTCCATGCGGAAGTCTTCACTCTGGCTCGTCCCGCTCCTGGCGGCCTGCCACGATTCCACGAGCCCCCGCGCGTCGAGCCTGACGTGTGGACTGACTTCAGGGGGCAGCGTACCGGCCACGGTGCTCGACCTCGCGGTGGGCCAGCCGAAATTCCTCAACCTCTCCGCGGAACAGGCGAGCTGCGTGCAGTTCGAACCGCACGCGAACAGCGTCTATCTCTTCACGCTGTTCAACACGGACACCAGTCCGCGGAGCGCCGCCCTGGTCAAGCTGCACGGCAGCTCGCCGGACAGCGCGCAGAATGCGCGCATCGTCGCGAATGCACCGGTGGCGATGCCGGCGGTGGTGTCGACCAACGGCATGGCGCTGGGCGCACAGATGGCCGGCATGTCTCCGGCAACGTTCGCGGCGGGCCAGGCGCTGCATGCGCGGCTGCTGGAATCGGATCGCCAGTTGGTGCAGCGGCGCGGCGGTCCTGCCGCCATCAGGATGCGCGCCATCGCGAACCACCAGCCAGCCTTGCGGCGCAACCGGACGCTCTCACGCGATGTCAGCACGGTACAGCCGGGAGACACGGTGTCGTTCCGCATCCGCGACATTCGCTACGACTCCGACTGCTCACTCTCGTTTTCCGTGCAGGCACGCGCGGTCTATTCCGGTCCGCACAGCGTGATCTACGAGGACATCACCGCGCCGCTGGCCGGCACCATGGATGCCGACTATGCGGCGATCGGCGCCGAATTCGACTCACTGACGTATCCCATGCTCCTGAAGTACTTCGGCGACCCGCTCGCCTACGGCGGACAGCTGCGCAATGGCGGCAAGGAGGAAATGCTCTTCTCGCCGGTGGTGAACGAGGATTTTTCCGGCGTGGCCGGCTTCGTCACGGCGTGCGATTTCTTTCCGTTCGACAGCACCTCGGGGCCCGACCGCGATCTCGTCACGAACGAGGCCGCGATCTTTTATGCATATCTGCCGGAACGGCCCGAAGACGAACCGGGTTGGTTTTCCTATGTTCGCGGCGTGCTCGCGCACGAATCCAAGCACATCGCGTCGTATGCGGCGCATCTGAACAACGGCGCTGCCGCCTTCGAGCAGGAGTGGCTGGAAGAGTCCACGGCGCAGACGGCGGCGGAGATCTTCCAGCGCACGTTCTCCGGCACGTCCTGGCGGCGCCAGGCAACGTTCGCCGCGACCGTCGGCTGCGAACCGCCGCTTACGCAGCAGAACGGGTGCACGGGCGACCATCCCGAGGTGATGCTCGACCACTTCGCTTTTCTCTATGACTACCTGTCCAACGTGAATTCGCAGAGCCCGATTCTGGGCGGCGGCTCGGCGGACTATGGCGGATCGTGGTCGTTCGTGCGTTGGGCGCTGGATCAGTACGTGCCGTCCGAGGCCGCCGCGCTGCATGACCTCACGCAGAGCGTGACGCTCACCGGAATTCCGAATCTCGTCGCACGCACGAACCAGCCATTCAGCACGATGGTTGCCGACTGGTCGCTGGCCTCGGTGCTGGCCGCGTATCCGGACGTCACGCCCACGTCGTCACGCTACCTGTTCCGCGGATGGGATGACGCGGGCATTTTCCGCGGCATGCACGATCAGTTGTTTTATGTCACCGGCGGCCGGGCCTTTCCGCGCGTGTATCCTCTCATTCCGCAGCAGCTCCACTTCGGCCAATTCGATTTTGCGGTGCGCATGCCCGGTGGCGGCAGCTCGTACTTCGAGCTGGACAGCCCGACGGCCATCCGGGAGAACGTCCAACTCCAGGATCCGGTGCACGGGACGTTGCTCTCGGACGGGCCGATCCGGGCGGTGGTGGTGCGCGTGCAGTAACGGCGTGCCCGATGTGTGCACGATCTATGCACGACGTGAATGGCGGTGTACCCAGCAAGCGAGTGGCAGCGTGTTTTCTTACTGTTGCCGCAGCGCGCTCATCGCCGTCTCCGCAAACACGTCACGGCTGCTCCACACCCCGATGATCAGCGTGAGCAGCGTCGCACCAACCGCGAGCGCAATGATGGGGAGTGGTGATGGCATAAAGGGCGCGTCGAAGACGAAGTGCATGAGCGCCCACGCTGCAGCCACGGAGAGCACGACACCCGTGGCGCTGGCGAGAATGCCGAGCATCGCGTACTCGCTGAGCATGATCCTGCCGATCTGCGCGCGCGTGGCGCCCAGTGTCTTGAGCAGCACGCCTTCGCGGATCCGCTGACGGCGCGACGCGCCAACCGCGCCAAGCATCACGAGAATTCCGGTGCCCACGCTGAACAGCGCCATGAAGCGAATCGCGACCGCGATGCGCTGCAGAATGGATCCCACCGCGCGCTGCACCGCGGAGAGATCGATGCTCGAGACGTTCGCGTAGTGCTGGACCACGGCGCGCTGCAGGTCCGCGATGGCGGTGGGCGCGGTTGATCGGCTGAGCATGACGAACGTCGCGGGCGCGCCCTGCAGCGCCGCCGGCGAGAAGATCACGAAGAAGTTGGGCTCGAACCGAGCCCAGTTCACCTCGCGAAGGCTCGTCACCACCGTGGGAATACGCACGCCCTGCACATTCCAGGTGACCGTATCACCGAGCGCGAGGTCCAACTCGCTGGCGACATCCTGCTCCACGGAAATCCATGGCAGACTGGTGCCCGGGGCGTCCGTTCCCTGAACCCAGTGTCCCGCGGTGAGCGTTTCCGTCTGATTCAGTGTGTCGCGATAGCTCGAGCGATACTCTCGCCGCAGCGCCCACGACGGGCGCCGGCGATCGCCCGGTCGCGGCGCACTCGCCCGTGCATTCGGGGTGGCGCTCCGCGGCGCGCCGGCTTCGCGCGCCTGAGCCGAAGCGCCGGTACGCCCGGCACTGTCCGTTCCGCTCATCGTCGCGATGCGCATGGGCACGATCGGCACCTGCTGCACGAGCGGCATGTGCGCGGCGGCGATGAGCGAGTCCACGCCCCGCACCTGATCCGGCTGCACGTCGAAGAAGGCGAGATTGGCGCGCACGTCGCTGTCGTTCAGGGAGAGGCGCGCGACGAGACTGCGTTGCACGAGAAACACCGTGCCCAGCAGAAACGCGCCGAAGCCGAGTGCCAGCACCACCGCGCGCGTCTGATTCGACGGGCGGTAGAGATTGGCGATCCCCTGCCGCACGACGAACGGCCATTGCTCGCGCAGCGTCCGCCGCGCCAGGCGGCTGAGCGACGCGGCCGCGAGCCAGAGCAGCGCGATCGCGGCGCCAATGCCGGCGCTCATGAACACGCCCCGCTGCGTGGATCCGGCGCGCCACACCGCGATCCCGACCACGCTCGCGATGAGCGCGGCAGTCGCCAGGGGTCGCACCAGATCCCATGCGGCGCCGCGCGCCGGTTCGCCGCTCGCGTCCTGGCGCAGCGCCTGGAGCGGCGTGATGCGTCGTACGCGAAGCAGCGGCAGCAGCGCGAACAACGTGGCAACCCAGGTGCCGATGGCGAGTCCCGTAATCACGGCCCGCGGAACGATAGCCGGCTGGACGCTCACCGGGAGGAAGCTTCCCAGCACGTGCGGCAGCTCGAACTGCACGGCGACGCCGAGCACCGCGCCCGCGGCCGCGCCCACCAGTCCCAGCGCCGCCGCCTCGGTGAGATACATGACCAGCACCTGATACTGCGTTCCGCCCAGACAGCGCAGCATGGCGATTGTGTCCGTCTTCTCGGCCACGTAGGCGTGGATGGCGCTGGCCACGCCGATCCCGCCGAGCAGGAGCGCAACGAGTCCCACGAGATCGAGAAAGTCGTGCAGCGTGTCCACGCCGCGCGTGAGCGAGCGCTCCGTTTCGGCGACAGTGCGCGCGCGGACATGCGCGTCGGACAGCGTGCTGCGGTAGGTCGTGATGAGCTGGTCGGGGTCCCTGCCGGATGGCAACGCCAGCAGTGCTTCGTAGCTCACGCGGCTGCCGAACACGATGAGTCCCGTCTCTTCGAGGAACCGGTCCGCGATGTACACGCGCGGTCCGAGCGCCGCGGCGATGCCGATGTCGCCGGGCACGTTGGTGATGGTCCCGATGATCGCGAAGCGCGTGGCGCCGAGCGAGAGCGTATCGCCCACGCGCGCTCCGGTTTCCACGAGCAGCGACGAGTCCACGATCGCGGCGGGTGACGCCTGCAGAGCGGCCCAGCGGCCGGCTGGACTCGTGCCGATCGCGCCGTAGAACGGAACTCCAGGGCTCGCCGCGCGCACCTGCACGAGACGCGTCGCCTTCGCGCGCGGCAGCAGCGCCATGGACGCGAAAGACGTCATGCGGCCCACGCGAATGCCCTCGCCGCGCAGCGTCGTGAGCAGCGAATCCACCGACAGTGGAAAGGAATCACGCGATGATAGTGAGAGATCCGCGCCCAGCAGGTCGCGCGACTGGTCGTGAATGGCGCGCACGATGTTGGCCGTGTACGAGTCGATGGCGACGAGCGCCGCGACGCCCACCGCGATCGCCGCCATGAAGGTGAGCAGGCGGCGGCGCGATGCGCGGCTGTCGCGCCACGCCAGGGCAGGGATGAAGCGCCAGCGGCCCGTCACGACGCGATACCCGAGTCGTCGACCACGGCGCCATCGCTGAGCCTGATGATGCGGCCGGCACGGTTGGCGAGGGCAGGGTCGTGCGTGACGAGAACCACGGTGGAGCCCGCATCGCGGTTGAGCGACTCGATGAGCGAGATGATGCGCTCGCCGGTGTCGGAGTCGAGGTTGCCGGTGGGCTCGTCGGCGAAGAGCACGCGCGGCGCGTTCGCGAAGGCGCGCGCCAGCGCGACGCGCTGCTGCTCGCCGCCGGAGAGCTGCGCCGGATAGTGGTGCGCGCGGTCGGCGAGTCCCACCCGGTCGAGGAGCTCGCGGGAGTGCGTGCGCGCGCCGGACGTGCCGCGCAGCTCGAGCGGCACCTGCACGTTCTCGGCTGCCGTGAGGGTGGGGATCAGTTGAAAGTTCTGAAACACGAAACCAACTTTCTCACCACGGAGCCGCGCGCGCGCATCTTCGCTGAGCGGCCCGAGGTCCGTCCCGTCCAGCAGCACCGTTCCGCTGGTGGGTGCGTCGAGACCGGCGAGCAGTCCGAGCAGCGTCGTCTTGCCGCTCCCCGATGGCCCCACGATGGCGACGAACGCGCGCGCCGCAATGGAGAAGGATACGGCGTGCAGCACCGTGATCAGGGTGTCGCCGCTGCGATACGTCTTCGTCAACTCTCGGGCAACGAGCATGCGTGCAGTCGTGTGGGTAGTGGGTGTCTGCGTGAGTGTGGCGGCGTGCGGGCGCAGCAAGTCGGACACCGCGAACGCGGGATCGCGGCCGGGCGAGCAGGCGCCGGCAGCGGCATCCGGAACTGCCGCCGCCGCGAGCACCGCGGCAACCAGCGCGCCAACCGCTGCGACCGGTGGCGCCCCGACCATTCTCTTCGTGGGCACCAGTCTCACGGCAGGGCTGGGACTCAATCCGGACTCCGCCTACCCCATCCTCATCCAGCAGCGCATTGATTCGCTGGGCGAAAGGTATCAGGTGGTCAACGCCGGAGTGAGCGGTGAAACGTCGGCGGGCGCGCTGCGCCGCATTGGCTGGCTGATGCGTGGCTCGGTGGATGTCTTCGTGCTGGAGACCGGAGCGAACGACGCGCTGCGCGCGCTCGACGTGGACTCATTGCGCGCGAACATGCAGGGCGTGCTCGACAGCGTGCACGCGCACCATCCGCGGGCACAGGTGGTGATTGCCGGCATGATGGCGCCGCCGAATCTGGGGCCGGCCTATACTAGGGCGTTCGCGCGCGTCTATCCCGAGATCGCGCGCGCGAATCACGCCGCACTGATTCCGTTCCTGCTCAGGGGCGTGGCGGGCGTGGACACGCTGAACCAGGCCGACGGCATTCACCCGAACGCGCGCGGGGAACGGATCGTCGCGGACAATGTGTGGCGGGTGCTGGGGCCGCTGCTGGAGCGATCCGGGCGCACGGCGCCTGTGGGACGGTGATCGTTCGGTTCGTATCTGTCGGCGGCGCACCATTGCCTGGTACCGCGGTGAAACTTGACCCATCTCCCATGCAGGACTAACTTTAAATGCTAAAACATTTTGCGATCCTTACCGAGCGGCCGGGGATGCGCGCGGCGCACGTGCGCGCGTCGCCCCGAGTCGTGTTTACCCGAACGTCAGGTTGCTGATTATGGCATTGCCCGCTACACAGATCCGCCGCGGCATGGTGCTCGTCTTCGAGGGCGATCCCTGCCGGGTGCTGGATTTCCGGCATCACACGCCGGGAAACCTGCGCGCGATGGTGCAGACGAAAATGAAAAATCTGCGCACGGGCTCGAACTTCGAGCACCGCTTTCGCGCGGCCGATGCCATCGAGAAGGCGCAGCTCGACACGCACGAGCTCGAGTTCCTGTATCAGGGTGGGGATACGTACCACTTCATGAATACGGCGAACTACGATCAGCTCGAGATGGACGCGGAAACGCTGGGCGACTTCGCCCAGTGGCTGCAGCCGGGCATGAAGATTCTGGCCGAGTGGTATGACGGGCGGCCGATCGGCATCGAGCTGCCGAACTCGATCGAGCTCGACATCGTGGAGACGTCACCCGTGATGCGGTCGGCAACGAAGACGGCGAGCTTCAAGCCGGCGAAGCTGGAGAACGGCGTGACGGTGGACATTCCGGAGTTCATCCCGTCGGGTGTGAGGATTCGGGTGAATCCGAATACGGGGGAGTATCTGGATAGGGCTAAGTAACGGTAGGTGGTGACTGGTAGCTGGTGACTGGTAGCTGGTGACTGGTGGCTGGTTGGAGCGTGGGGAGCGTAGGGCGTGGAGGGCGTGGAGGGTGCGCAGCAGCGTTGCTCCGGCATCGGCGCCTTGCTAAGATTCGCATCTTGCCGGCGGCGGAGTGCCGGGCGTCGGCGGATATGGTGACCGTAGCTCAATTGGTTAGAGCACCGGACTGTGGCTCCGGGGGTTGTGGGTTCAATTCCCATCGGTCACCCTGGAAGGAGCGCTGCCGGCCGGAGGTGATGCGAGCAGTCCGGCGGCGGAGATAGGTCCGTAGCTCAATTGGTAGAGCACCGGTCTCCAAAACCGGCGGTTGGGGGTTCAAGTCCCTCCGGGCCTGTGCGATGATTGACAAGCGTTCGCGAGGCAGAACGACCGCTGTGGCTCGCGTCACGTGCGGGCATCGTGGCGGTATCGTCTAGGGGACCAGGACGGAGCCCTCTCAAGGCTCAAACACGGGTTCGAATCCCGTTACCGCTATTGGTAGAGGTTGCACGCGGCCCCATCGTCTATCGGTTAGGACGGCACTCTTTCAAGGTGCAGAGAGGGGTTCGACTCCCCTTGGGGCTATGGGGGGAGAGGGTGGAGGTGGAGCAGGACTGTACTGCTCGCGCAGTGCTGCGCTGTTGAAGAAGGTCGAGTGTTGGGGCTGTAGCTCAGCTTGGTTAGAGTGCCGGTCTGTCACACCGGAGGTCGCGGGTTCGAGCCCCGTCAGCCCCGTTACGGCGGTCGTTGGTTGCTGGTTGGTGGTCGTTGGGTGGGATGGTGCGGCTGCAGTGCAGTGCAGTGCGTGGTATGAGCCCTGGTGGTGAAATTGGTAGACACGCCATCTTGAGGGGGTGGTGCCGTAAGGCGTCGCGGTTCGAGTCCGCGCCAGGGCATGCAGGAGTGAGCAGGTCATCACGGCGCGCGGCGACCGTGACAGCGCAGGTTGCGCCAGCGTAGCTCAGTGGTAGAGCACTCGATTCGTAATCGAGCGGTCCTCGGTTCAATCCCGAGCGCTGGCTCTCTCGGAGAAATCGCTCGATCACCAAGACGACGATGTGCGGCACGGCTCGCCCCCTACGGCGAGCCGTTCGCGTCTCCGCGCGCCCGCCCGCGGCATTGCGATATGACCAATTCCCGGTCGTATCAGTCTGTATTTCGGGCGCTTCGAGCGCCATGTTCCCCGCCGCTGCAGCACACCTCCTCCCTCCCGCGAGTCATCCGCATGCGCCGTCTCGTCGCGCTTCTCCTCTGCGGTATCACCGCCACGTCCTTCGCGCAGGCGCCGAACATCACGCCCGCCGGCGATCCGTCGGTGAATTCGGATTCGATCTACCGCCTTGCCGTGAATCCCGCTGATCACGAAGGCGAATCCTACGTCTATCTGCTCGACGATGGCGTCATCGTGTACCAGGCGAACGGCCAGAGCACGCGCACGTTTCGGCAGGTCGTGCAGATCCTCACGCAGGATGCGGTAGACGACTGGGCCGAGCAGAGCTTCTCGTACGCGCCGGGCCACCAGAAGCTCACGGTCAACTGGATCCGCGTGGTGAAGCCGGATGGCGAGGTGGTGAGCGCCGCGCCGACGCACATCCAGGATTCCGATGTGCCGGCCACGATGGGCGATCCGGTGTACGCGGATGAACAGGTGCGTCGGGTGTCGCTGAGCGGCGTCGCGCCCGGCACGCTCGTGGACTACAGCTACACGGTGCAGGAACTCAAGCCCTACCGACCGGGGGACTTCCTCTTCACGTGGTCCATTACCACTGGCCGGCCCACGCGCCGGTCACGCTACATCGTGGACATGCCGGCCAGCATCCAGCCGCATCTCGTGCAGCGCAACGTCCGCAACCCGGTGAAGATCACCACCGCCAACGGCCGGCGCGTCTACGAGTGGACCGCCTCCGATTTGCCGAAGTCCAAGTCGGAGCCCTTTGCCGCCGATTCCAACGGCATCTATCAGTCGCTGGCGCTCTCATCGCCCACGAGCTGGCAGGAGATCTCGAAGTGGTACGCCGGTCTGGCGCACGACCGCTACACGCTTACGCCGGACCTCGAGCACAAGCTGCACGATCTGGTGGCGGGAGCGCACACGCTCGACGACTCGCTCGGCGCGGTGCAGCGCTGGATCGCGCAGGACATCCGTTACGTTTCCCTTTCGCTCGGCATTGGTGGATATCAGCCGCGCACGCCGGCGGAAGTGTTCAAGACCCAGTACGGTGACTGCAAGGACAAGGCGACGCTGTTCGTCGCCATGGCCCGGCGCATGGGTGTGGAAGCGTATCCCGTGCTGCTGAGTGCTGGCGGCAAGGTCGAGCGCTCACTGCCATCCATCGACCAGTTCGACCATGCCATTGCCGCGCTCAGACGGGGCGGCTCGTATCAGTTCGTGGATCTCACATCGGAGCTCACGCCGTTCGGCGATCTCCCTGGCGGCGACCAGGGCCAGTTCGCGCTCGTGGTGCACCCCGACGGTCACGCGGACGAGGTCACGCTTCCCCAGGATTCCGCCTCGGCGAATCTGTCGGAGACCACATACCGCGGCGAACTGACGGCCGACGGACTCGCGAACCTTCACTACACCGAGCGCGCCACCGGACTCCGGCAGTACGCGCTGCGCGAGTTGTTCTCCACGCCGCTGGACTCCACGAAGCGTGACCGCTTCATTCGGGCCCTGGCGGGCAGGACGTATCCCGGCGCAGCGGGCGACAGCCTCGTGATCTTTGACGGAAAGGATCTGCACGCGAAGCCGCAACTCTCGATGTACATCCACGGCGGACAGGCAGCGAAGGTCTCCGGTCAGAGCGCGATCCTGAGCCTGCCCCCTTCGTTCCCGTCCATGGCTGGTCTGCTGACTCTCGCCACGCAGCTCGAGCAGTCGAAGCCGCGCATGTACCCGATCGCGGTGGCGGGCGTGGTGGGGCCCATCGTCGGCGTGTCTGAACTGGACCTGGAGCTTCCGGCCGGGTGGCAGGCAGATCTGCCGCAGAACGTCACGGCGACAAGCGAATTTGGAAGCTACACGGCGGAGTACTCGCAGAACGGACGCGAGCTGCGCGTGGTGCGGCGCATGGCGGGTCACCGGGGCGTAAAGCCGCCCGGGGATGTGGACGCGCTGATCGCGTGGCTCAGAGCGGTGGCGAAGGATGATGCGGTGTACATCGTTCTGCAGCGCGGGACGATGATGGGGAAGTAAGCGGGTTACTTGTTCCGCGGCGGAAGGCGCACTAGCTTTTCGGGTCGAGTGGCGACGCCGCTCGCCGCGGGCGTAATTCAGTTGGTAGAATGCCAGCTTCCCAAGCTGGACGTCGCCGGTTCGAGTCCGGTCGCCCGCTCTTTAACTCTGGAAGTGGCGGCTTAATCGACGGTCTGCCGAGCGCGGCAGGCCGTCTTTCGCGGTGCACAATGGTGACCGCAACGGTGACCAACATCTTCTCGTGCCGGTCACCGTTGAGCGGAGCGAGACTCTGCTGGTCGAGCAAACCCTTCGCAGGTCGCTATTTAGACTTATCGTATGGGCAGATCGTGATGCCCAAGCCGTAACCGGCGCACTCCAGAATGCCAATCGTGTAGGCTGGACTGCTGCAGCAATCATGCATGACGCCGCCTTCCGGTTACTCGTATCGCAGTGCCTGCATTGGATCGACCCGCGAGGCTCTGAGCGCCGGGAGGAAACCCGCCGCGGAGGCGACCATCGCCAGCACGGCCGCCGCCCCCGCGATCACCACCGGATCGTACCCCTGTAGCTCGTACAGGAGCGACCGTGCGGCCCGGCCCAGCCCCATCGCGGCGGCGATCCCGATGGCCTCGCCAACGAACGTCATCACGCCCACCTGGCGCAACACGAGCCCGCGCACGGAACCCGCGTTCGCACCCAGTGCCATGCGCACGCCGATCTCGCGCGTACGTTGCGCGACCGAGTACGCC
>DATNDS010000145.1:0-6031 GCA_035553215.1 Gemmatimonadaceae bacterium | reverse complement strand
CGCTATGGAGAGCTGCTTGTCGCGATCCAGCCGTCCGCGCAGCGTCTCACCCTCGACGTACGGCATCACGTAGTACAGCAGTCCGTCAGCGCTCCCGGAATCGAATAGCGGAAGAATATGTGGATGCTGCAGGTTCGCGGTGAGCTCGATCTCCTTGAGGAAGCGCTCGGGGCCGAGAATGGCGGAGAGCTCCGCGTGCAGCACCTTGATCGCGACTTTGCGGTGGTGCTTCACGTCTTCCGCCAGATAGACCGTCGCCATCCCGCCCACCCCAAGCTCGCGCTCGATGCGGTAGCGGTCGGTAAGTACCCCGTTGAGCTGCGCGACAGTGTCCGTCACCGCCGTCGACTCGTCATGCGGGCGTCTCGAGTGGTACGGTGGACGGGCGCAGACCCATCCGCTCCGGTGTGGCGAACGCGATCCGGCTCCGCAGCACGACGCAGAGCGCCGCCGCAACCAGCCCGAGGACGGCGGCGCCGAGGAACGCGCCGCGCGTGCTCCCCGTCACGTCCATGAGCCACCCCATAGCGTACGGGCCGAGGAATCCGCCGAGATTGCCGAGCGAGTTCACGAGCGCAATGCCCGCGGCGGCCGCGCTCCCGCGCAGGAGCATCGGGGGAATGCACCAGTATGGCGCGAACGCCGCGTTCGTGCCGATGTAGGCGAGCGCCAGACCGCCGATGCGCCCGATTGGTGTGGGGAGCAGCGCGGCGCACACGCAGCCGAGCGCAGCCAGGGCAAGGCCGGCAGCGGCACGAAGGGAGTGCTCTCCTCCACGGTCGGTACCCACCGCGGCCAGGAACATCCCGGCAGCCGCCAGACAGGCAATCCCTCCCAGGATGAGGCCAGTCGCCAGCGCGCTCGCGTGCAGCGAGTCGCGGATGAGCGTCGGTGCCCAGAAGATGTACACGTAGCCGATCGTGCACAGGAGCAGGTACGGCAGCGCCACCAACCAGAGAAGTGGCTGCAAGAGCGCCCGAAGTGGTGGAACGCCATGCGGCGCGCCGCTCTCTTCCTGGTCGCGCCGCATCCGGTCAACAAGCCACGCGCGCTGCGGTTCCGAGAGCCACCGCGCATCGACGGGAGAATTCGTGAGCAGCGCAAGCGTGGCGAATCCGAGCAGCACCGGCGGAATCCCTTCGAGCAGGAAGAGCCACTGCCACCCGGCAAGCCTGAGCACTCCGTCAAGACCGAGCAGCGCCGCGCTCAGCGGGCTGCCAATCGCGCCAGAAAGCGGAATCGCGATGGCGAAGAGCGCGATCGCGCGTGCGCGCGCGTGCGCGGGGAACCACTGGCTCAGGTAGTAGATGATTCCCGGAAAGAATCCCGCCTCGGCGGCGCCAAGAAGAAAACGCAGCGAGTAGAACTGGATCGGGGTGCGCACGAACAGCATGGCCGACGCAATGACTCCCCACGTGATCATGATGCGCGCGATCCAGCGCCTCGCGCCCACGCGCGCGAGGACGATGCTGCTCGGCACCTCGAGCAGGCAGTAGCCGAGGAAGAAGACGCCGGCGCCCAGCCCATACGCGGTGGCACTGAAGTGCAGGTCGCGATTCATCTGCAGCGCCGCCATCGCGACGTTGGTGCGGTCGAGATAGTTCCCGATGTAAAGGATGAACAGGAACGGCAGGAGCCGGACACTCACCCGCCGCAGCGTCACCCGCTCCAGGGCCGATTCGTCCAGGCCGTCGACCATGACTTCCGGCATGGCGCGGCCCTACGACGCTGAAACGGTGAACGCCTGCTGCATAACGACTATGCGCCTGAAGGCGGCGCGCCGGTGGATGAGCATCGGACGGCGCTCCGGGCCCGTGGGGCCCAGCGAAAGAAATCGGCACCATGCGCCAACCAGACGGTTGGACTTCACTGGGCTGCCGACGCGGAACCCTGCCTCACCCATGGCGGGGAACGGAGCCGCACCGGCGACGAGCGCCGCGACACCGCACTCGCGTGGCGAGTTGGAAACACTGCGTGCAACAAACCGTAGCCGGGACTGAATGCGTCGGAGCCGCTGTCACGCGCGATCGCGTGACGACGAGTTCATAGCGCACTGCGCCGGAAAGCGCAAAGGCTCGCCGGCCTAGCCGAGTCGCTCGCCGGAACAAGGGGTCGGCGCCCGGTGGACAGTGGGATCTCACGGCCTGGTCTCGTTCTGCAACGCCGCTCGCCAGTTGCGCACGAGAATCAACTGTAAGTATCCTGGCAAGTCCTCCGCAACCAGCACCCGGCCGTCCGGCGCGACGTCGAACAGCGTCGACTGGTTGGTGGTGCCCCCAAGCAACTCGTTGTGACCTCCGATCTCGCGCGTCGCCGTGACGGCCAACGTCGGTCGGGTCTGAATGGAGATAGCATCAACTTGCCGCGCTGAGGCGCGAGCGCAGTGTCTCGCCCGTGACGAGTGGCATCACGTAATACAGCAGGCCGTCAGCGTCGCCCGAATCGAGCAACGGGAGGATGTGCGGATGCTGCAGCCGCGCGGTGGTGCGTATCTCGCTCAGGAACCGATCGGCACCGAGTGCGGCACCGAGATCAGGATGCAGCACCTTGATCGCGACGTCGCGATCGTGCTTGAGATCGTGTCCGAGATACACCGTCGCCATGCCGCCGGCGCCAAGCTCGCGCTCGATCCGATACCGCTCGGCCAGCGCGGAGGCGAGCAACTGCGGAGGCACTGTCACCGACTCACCTTCTCCGCGCCCGGACGTCGCATTATCCAGACGTTCGCTTCTTCCTGGAGCGCGCCGTAATACAGCGTGCGGCCGTCGGGCGAGGCAATGATTCCGGCAGATGCGTCGGGCGGATACGGCAGCGTCCCGGTGATCTCGTGCCGAGCGAGCGTGTTGATGTCCTGCATCACGAGCTTCCCGCGCTCGCTGAAGTAGACGATGTGCTGATGATCTGGAAGCCAAGCGATGATCTCGCTCTCGGAATCATCATTCAAGAGACGCGGGTGCAACGTCACCGCGTCCCAGAGCACGGTACCATGATTGTCGCCGCTCGCCGTCTCTGCGACGCCCGACAGCCAGCGCCCGTCGCGCGTCCAGTAGTTGGGCTCCGCGGTCAGCCCGGGGCGGTCGAGCGGTTGCACCGCGGTCGCCGTTCGCTCGGTCGCGGGCCAGGGCGCGGCGGCGATCCACGCCTTCTTCTGACCACTCTGATCAATCGTGACGAGGTGTTTGCCATCCGGCGCCAGCATCACGTAGGTGATACCACCAGGAAAATCGGTCAGGCGCGTGCGTCCGCTCCCGTCGCGCTGGATCATCCACGCATCGTACGCCCCACTCCTGTTCGAGTAGAACGTCACCCCGGTGCCATCGGGCGTGAAGCGTGGCTCCCAGTCGCGAGCAACGTCGTCGGTGAGACGCGCAAGCCCGCTCCCGTCCGTGCGCATGACGAAGATGTCCTGCTGCCGCTCGAGCCGGTTGTACAGCGCGAGCCACTTACCGTCCGGCGAAACGTCGGTGGGAACGAGATTTCCCGTGCGGTGCTCCAGCAGCGACGTGGAGGTGATGCGCCCCGCATCGGCGTCGAATGTAATGGCCGCGGGGTTCACCGAGTGCAGCTCGGAGCGGAAAACGAGTGTGCTGCCGTCGTGTGAGAGTCTGGGGAGATCCATAGCGCCGTCCGCGCCCGCGGCGACCAGCTCCGGGGCACCGGTGGCCGAGCCGGATGATTCGTCCACACGGATGCGCCAGATTCCCATCGTGCCGCCGCGATCACTCGCGAAGTAGAGATAGCGCCCGTCGGGCGACCATGTGGGGGACCAGTCCACGGCGGCGTCGTTCGTCACCTTCACGCCCGTACCGCCTGCGGCCGGCATCGTCGCAATGTCGCGCTGCCCACCGGCCGTCAGCCAGAACGCGATCCGCTTGCCCGACGGCGACCACGCCGGTTGATAGAAGGTTCCGGCGAGGTGGGGGTCGAGTTTCCGCGGCGTTCCGCCGTTCGAGTCGACTATCCACAACACCCCCGTGCTTTCCACCGAGTATGGGGAAGTCACCTCCTCCGATCCGAACACGATAGAGCGCCCGTCGGGTGACCAGGCGGGATTGGACCCGAACGCGGTGAGTCGCCGCGGCGATTCGCCAGTCGCACCCACGACGAACACCCCGTCGCCGCGCCTCGCGTACGCAATCTCCTTTCCGTCCGGCGAGTACGCTGGCCACATGTAATCCGCGGTCGAGTCGCCGGCCACGAGCACGGGGTTGCGACCTCCGAGACGCTGTACGTAGATCGCCGACCGACCGCTCGCGTCGCTCGCGTACGCGAACGACTCGCCATCCGGCGACAGGCTCGGGCTCGTTTCCACACCCGATGCATCGGTGAGCTGCGTGAACTCGGACCACTGTGCCTCGGGAGACGCGGACCGACGTCCCAGCCACCACGCCGCAGCGAGGACGATGACCGCCGCACACGCCACTGCCGCCGCGATCGCGCGGCGCTTCGCGCTCGTGGCACGCTGCGGCGCCGAGGCAACTCGCGAGCCGCCTGCGCCTGCCACGCTGGCTCCCATGTCAGGAGCCATCAGCGCCTCAGCGAACTTGCTCGTCGTCTGCCACCGATCGGCAGGGAGCTTCTCGAGTGCGCGCGCGACCGCGGCATCCACACTCGCGGGCACAGTGCGGCGGTGCGCGGCAAGCGACGGCGCCGCCTCGGTGATCACCTTCGCGACGATGGCCTGACTGTTGGGACCAGTGAACGGTGGCTCGCCCGCCAGCATCTCGTACGTCACCGCGCCCAGTGCGTAGATGTCCGCGCGCGGTCCGATGTGCTTGTCGCCCATCGCCTGCTCCGGCGCCATGTAGTGCGGCGTCCCGAGCGACAGTCCGGTCTGCGTCATGCGCTGGCCGCCGGCCTGCTCGACTGCGAGCGCGATCCCGAAGTCCGCGACCAGTGCGTGCCCATTCTGCAGCAGGATGTTCTCGGGCTTGATGTCGCGGTGCACCACGCCGCGGTCGTGCGCGTACTGCAGCGCGTCCGCGGCCTCGCCAGCGATGCGCAGTGCGTCGGTGATCGGAAGCTGCGCCTCACGCTCCAGTCGCGCGCGTAACGTCTCGCCTTCCACGTAGGGCATCACATAGTACAGCAGCCCGTCCGCGCTCCCGCTGTCGAACAATGGGAGGATGTGCGGATGCTGGAGATTGGCGGTGAGCTCGATCTCCTTGAGGAAGCGCTCGGGACCGAGAATGGCCGAGAGCTCCGCATGCAGCACCTTGATCGCGACCTTGCGATGGTGCTTGAGATCCTCGGCGAGATACACCGTGGCCATACCACCCGCACCCAGCTCGCGCTCGATCCGGTATCTGCCGTCAAGGGACGGCTGGAGCCTCGCTAATAACTGGTCGTGAGCCGGCTCGGACATGTCGCGCATAATGTACGTTCCCGCGTGTATCGCCGCTTGCTCGCGACGCCGACCTGCCTACGTAATCCTGTTCAGCGCGGAGTCAGGTGCATGACCCACACGTCGCTCTGCCGATCATCGACAGTGAAGTACATCCGGCCTGCTCTCAACGCCCACTCCGGCCGGAACGAGCTCTGCGCGGGACTGTTCAGCGTCAGCAGCAGCGTTGGTGACCCGCCGGCAACCGGAACCGACCAGAACTGCGCCCTGCCTGCTGCATCGTGTGCCTTGAAATACAGCTCGCGACCGTCGCTGCTCCAGAACGGCTGCTCGCCGAGCATTCCGTGATACTTGGCGGGATCGAACACCACCCGCGGTGCGCCTGAATCGGCGTCGACAATGTCCAGCGCGCCGCCTGTGAAGGTACTTGTAGTGTACGCGATGGAGTGTCCGTTGGGTGACCACGTTGCGTAGCCGCCCTGGTGCGTACGCTGCACGGGTTTGCCCCAGATTCCGTTGTGGCGCCGCACTACCCAGACGCTTCCTTGCGGACCGAATATGGAGAATGCGAGCGCGTTGCCGTCGGGTGACCACGATGGCTTGGATTCCTGGAGCGGCGACGACGTAACGCGCTGCACCGCACCTCCGTCCAGCGGCAGCACATAGATGTCGCGCGATCCGTAACGC
>DATNDS010000144.1:0-5948 GCA_035553215.1 Gemmatimonadaceae bacterium | reverse complement strand
AGCCCGCGTATTGCTCCCACCAGCTCACTGGGATCCGGCACCAGCCGGTTCGTCCCCTCCGTAATCGTGATCGGCCGCTCCGTATTCTCCCGCACCGTGAGACATGGCACGCCCAGCGCCGTCGTCTCCTCCTGCAGACCGCCGGAATCGGTGATCACCACGTGCGCGGCGTCCACCAGGTCGAGCATCTGCGAGTACTCCACCGGCTCGAACAGTTTCACCTTGCCCAGGTCGTGCCCGCCTTCCTCGAGGCGCTGCCGCGTGCGCGGGTGCGCCGGGAAGATCACGTCATGCTCCTCCGCGATCTCCCGCAGCGCGCTCGCGATCGCGCCCAGCCGCTCCGCGTCATCCACGTTCGACGGACGGTGCAGCGTCACCACCACCGCGCTCCCGTTCATGCCCACCCGCCGGCGGAATCCGCTGCGACGCGCCTGCGGCAGAGCGTGAAACAGTGAATCGATCATCACGTTCCCCACGAACACGATCTCCTCCGGCTTCTTGCCCTCCGCCCGGAGCGTGGCGTCCGCGTCGCGCGATGGGGTGAGCAGCAGCGACGAGAGCCGGTCGGTCACCATGCGGTTGATCTCTTCCGGCATGCGCCAGTCGTTGCTCCTGAGGCCGGCTTCCACGTGCGCCACGCGCAAGCCGAGTTTGACAGCGACGATCGATGCGGCCATCGTGGAATTCACATCTCCGTACACGACCACCCAGTCCGGCATCCACTGCAGCAGCACGGGTTCCATGCGCTCCATGATCCGCGCGGTCTGCATGGCGTGCGACCCCGATCCGACTTCCAGGTCCACATCAGGCGTGGGGATGTCCAGCTCGCGGAAAAACGCGGCGGACATTACGTCGTCATAATGCTGACCGGTGTGCACGACGACCTGATCCACGCCGGCCGAGCGCCCGGCACGGTGGACGGGTGCGAGCTTGGGGAAATTGGGACGTGCGCCAACGACGTGGAGCAGGAGCATTGGAGGTGGCCTGGGGTAGTTTACTAGCCGTGAGCGACCAGCGGTCAGCTATTTGCCACATGCCTGACCGATGACAGTCCGGAAACCACTAACGACTCGACTTCGGCTGCGTTTATCTTGTCCTCACCCATGAGAAGCAGCACCGCCGTCCAGCGGAGACCCATTCCGCTCGCACGCTCCATCCGGTGGGAGCCGGTGAGCGCGGTGCCTCGCGTGCCGGGGATACTGGAGCCCCTTGTGTTCGTCACGCAAGGGCTGCTGCGCGAGGTGGCGCGACATCTGACATCCGACCCCGAACAGGAACTCCTCGGCTTCCTGCTCGGGGAGCTCTTCGAATGCCCGGAAACCGGCAAACGCTACGTTGTCCTGTTCGCTGCCTCCCGCACGGGATATGCCATTCCCGAGGGCGAGCCAACGCAGATCCCGGAAGAACAGTGGCTGGGCGTGCAGCTCGAGGTCCGCCGGCGGCGCATCCCCCTCGCCGGCTGGTATCACAGTGCTGCCTTCGTGGGCGGGCACCCCGCGCGGCGCGACGCCGAGACGCAGCGCACACGCTTCCCCGAACCGTTCCAGGTGGGTCTCGTCATGACCACGGAAGGGAGCGCGCCCGCCGGCGGGTTCTACCGCGCGCTGCCGAGCGACGGGGGAATCTTTCTCCCGTTTTACGAGCTGCTGGACGACGACGCCATGCTCGAGGGCGGCCGCCGCCGCACCGTGATCGAATGGCAGAACTACCGGACCAGCGACCTGGTGGAACGCGACGAGCCTGTTTCGCAGGGAAAGGAATCATACGTTCCGCCGCTGCCGCCGATTGGGATGGGGCCGGGCGCAACGGTACCGCGTGAGATGGGGCTCGGTGAGATGGGACTGCGCGAGCCGGGAGCGCACGACATGGGCGCGCGCGAGATGGGCGCGCGTGACCTCGGTGCGCGCGAGATGGGTGCGCGCGACCCGTTCTCGCGCAGCATGGCGCAGTTGCCGGTCGTCATTCCGTCACCGGCGCGCACCGGCGAGATGCCGTTGATTCCGCCAGCCATGCCACGCCGTCTCAGGATGGGCGCATTCCCGGTGGCGCTCCTCACGGTGATCGCGGCGGGGCTGGCGATTTTCGTCTGGAGTCAGCGCGACATCACCGGTCCGCCCGGCACGACCAATGTGCTGGCGCAGCTCCGGGGTGTGATCAGCGGAGCCTCCACGACGTCGCCGAACCGCAACGCGTACAGCGCAGCCGCCGAGTCGCTCACGGCGCGATCGGCAACGGCGGACTCGCTCCCCGACACGGTGGTGGACACCAGCACACCCAACGCCACCATGGCCGCGGTGCCGCCGGCGAACGCTCCAGCTGCGCGCGCGGACTCGCCCGCGGCGCAGGGGAGGAATGCGGGGGCGTCCGCCGCGTCTTCCACGACGTCTTCCGCGACGGTGGCGTCGTCGGACACCCCGGCCACGGTTGCCGCGCCGGTGGCGTCCGCCGCATCCACATCAGCGACGCCGCCCGCGCCTACGTCGGACGCCCGTGCCATGGCGTTCGACGCGGTTGCCGATTCACTCGAAATCGCCATCCGCAACTTCCAGGTGCGCGACGCCGACTTCGCCCAGCGGCGCATTTCCTGCTCCGGGCTGGCCACGGGCTACCGTGGCGCGGATGATGCCTTCATCGCGCTGGCTACATCGTACCGTTCCGCCGCCGCCGCCCTCGACAACCAGCGCGCGGAACGCTATCAGGCGTTGACCGGGGAAATGGAGCAGGTGAACACCCAGTTCGACGCATCGAAGTGTGAGAGGCCGTGAGTGGTCGCTGGTCGCTGGTCGCTGGTCGCTGGTTTAACGACGGGAGCTGGTTGCTGGTAGCTGGGGGTTGAAAAAGGGGCTGGCCCTTGGGCTGCCCCTTTGGTTCACAGGTGGTTATTGGTAGCTGGGGACTCGCCACGCTCTCAACCGTCTACGACTCCCCACTCCCTATTCGCGCCCTCACCAGCTACCAGCTACCAAGTACCGTCGTTAAACCAGCGACCAGCGACCAATGTCCGCCCCACTAATCCTGATCCTCGCCGTGGCCGTCGCGTATCTGGCGGCGCACGTGGCGTTCGACTGGCTGGCGAAGCGGTTCATGCTGGTGAGCGGCGCGGAGTATCTGCTGCTCGGCATTCTGCTCGGACCGCACGTGTCGGGGATTCTGTCGGCGCAGACCATGGCGGGCTTCGCGCCGCTCATCACGCTCGCCCTGGGGTGGATCGGCGCGATCGTCGGCACGCAGTTCTATCTGCCGGCGCTGGTGCGCATCCAGGCGCGAACCTACCGGCTCGGATTCATCGAGGCGATCCTCACCGCGTTCATGGTGGGGGGCGCGTCGGCGTATCTCATCTGGCTCGTCACCGGGCGCGGCGACATCACGCAGAGCATCGTGCCGGCGCTGGCGCTGGGCGCGATCGCGGCGGTGTCGGCGCCTGCCGGCATTGAGGTGGTGACGCGCAAGATCGGGGGACAGCGCGAGCCGATCGTCCTGCAACTGCAGGTGGCCACAGCCATGGATGCGCTGGTCGGCATTCTCACCATGGGGCTGCTCTTCTGCATCTTCCACCCCAACGACACGATCGCGTCGCGCGGCATCACGCCCACCGAGTGGGCGGTGATCACGCTCGCCATTGGCGTGGTGGGCGGCACGCTCTTCCACCTGTTCCTGGGCGGCGAGACGAACGTCGACCGGCTGTTCATCTCGCTCGCCGGCGCGATCATCCTGGCGAGCGGCGCGGCGGCGTATCTGCACCTGTCGCCCGTGCTCACGTCCATGGTGGTGGGCGCGACGCTCGTCAATACGTCGGGGAGCCGGACCGTCATTTCGGATACGCTCGCCAAGTCGGAGCGGCCGTTCTACTTCGTGCTGCTCGTGTTCGCGGGCGCGAGCTGGGATCCGTCAACGGTGCAGTGGTGGTGGGCGGTGGTGCTGGTCTTTCTCGTACTGCGCATCATGGGGAAGATCGGTACCGCGCGGCTCGGCGCGCGACTGAATGAGGCGCTGCCGGAGCTGGGCGCCGATTGGGGCTTCGCACTGCTGGGCCAGGGCGGACTTGCGATCGCGCTGGGGCTCGACTATTCGCGCTTCAACAACGCGGTGCTTCCTCACGCGGTGTTCACCGCGGCCATCGTGAGCGTGCTGTTCACCGACGTGGGCTCGGCGCGGATCATCCATGCGGTGATGTCGAAGCTCCGCTGGCGGCGGTCGCTGGACGACATTCCGGGAGCGCCGTTGAACACACCGGCCGCGGGGACAGCGACTGCGCCGGCGGGGGAGAGCGCGGCGGCTCCGGGGACACCGAGTGCGGCGGCGGGTGCGCCGAGCGCCCCGGCTGCGGAGACAACCGGCGCGTCTCCGGCGGAGACAGCGCCGGCGGACGCTCCAGCGCCGGCGGGGAAGGAGTAGATGCGCCGCATACTCACGCTCGCGCTGCTGTATGGAGCGATGCAGCTCATCATTCCGCTCGACCAGCAGCACGGGCCGGGCGCGGTGACGCTGCTGACGTTCGGATTTCTCGTGCTTGCGGCGTACACGTCGGGCGAGCTCGCCAGCCTGGTGAATCTGCCCAAGATCACCGGCTACCTGGTGGCGGGGCTGCTCTTCGGACCAGCGGTGGCGGGCACGGTGACACAGGCCACGACCGTGGAACTCGAGCCGGTGAGCCGGCTCGCCGTGGCGCTCATCGCGTTCCTCGCGGGCGCGGAGCTGCGCTGGGGCGAACTCAAGGAGCGCGCACGCGCCATTTTCACCATGCTCGGCACGGAGATGTCGCTGTCGTTCCTGGGCATTGCGATCGTGCTCTGGATCGTGCGCGCGCACGTGCCCTTCCTGCAGAACGTGAGCGACGGACAGGTGATCGTGCTGTGCGCACTGTTCGCGTCGGTGTCCATGGTGCACTCGCCGGCGGTGACCATGGCGCTGCTCACGGAGACGCGCGCGCACGGCCCCGTGGCACGCACGACACTGGGCATCGTGCTGGTGGCCGATGTGCTCGTGGTGCTGGTGTTCAGCGCCATGCTCACCATTGCTCGCGCGGTGGTGCCCGCGCCCGGCGGCGGCCCCGAGATGTCCGCCGGCGTCATTGCCTGGGAGATTCTGGGTGCGATGCTCGTGGGCGGCGTGCTGGGGGTGGCGGTGGCCGTCTACATGCGCTTCGTCCAGCGCGAGCTGCTGCTCTTCGCCATCGTCGTCGCCTTCTTCGGCGCCGAGATCGCCAGGCTGGCGCACGTGGAGACGCTGCTCACGCTGCTCACGGCCGGCTTCATCACGGAGAACGTGACGAAGAACGAGGAAGGGCGGGAGCTGCTGCACGCCATGGAGCGGAGCGCGGGACCGGTGTTCGTGGTGTTCTTCGCGCTGGCGGGCGCGTCGATTCACATCGTGGAGCTGGCGAGCCTGTGGCCGCTGGCGCTGGCGGTCGTGGGCGTGCGCGCGGCGATGATCTTCTCGGGCACGCAGCTTGGCGGCCGCTGGTCCGGAGCGCCGGTCGTGGTGCGGAAGAACGTCTGGCTGGGGCTGATCTCGCAGGCCGGCGTGGCGATCGGGCTGGCGACCATTCTCGCCAGCGCGTATCCGTCGCGCGGAGCGGAAATGCAGACGCTCATCCTGAGCGTGATCGCCATCAACGAGATCGTGGGCCAGGTGCTGTTCAAGGTGGCGCTGGGACGGAGCGGGGAGATCGTGGAGGGGAGCGAGGGGAATGGGGTCAGGGGGAATGGGGTCAGAGTCGGGGAGTTGGGGTCGGATTCGGGATAGGCCGCCCCACGCCACCCCGCCCTTGGGAATCGGCAATCTGCCTCTCCTTTCCACCCCGCCCCTGGGAATCGGCAATCGGGAATCACTACTGTCCGGTTATCGTGCCGGAGGTGCCCGCTAACCCACTTTGAGCGAACGCCTTACCAGCGTCGGCGTCCTGCATCGATTTCAATTCGCCCTGTAGCATTGAGCCATCTCACCGT
>DATNDS010000143.1:0-4171 GCA_035553215.1 Gemmatimonadaceae bacterium | reverse complement strand
CAATCGGGTGCCTGTCTCAAGGACCACCACACCGGTCCCGGCGTTACGTGACCCCGGCCTGAGCGGGGACGCAAAGAAGCCTTTGTACCCCTTCCCAGCGCTGGCCGCGAACCCCTAGCCTCCCTACCTTGAAGGCTGTGCCAGGACGGCACGAGCCACGACGACGTGACCATTCGATGGAAGGTATCCGTGCAGGAGTTGAGTGCGCCCACGTGGGAAGCGGGTGTGAAATCGAGAGCGATTTTCGATTCGGAGCAGGAACACCTTGCACCGGGGGCACAGAGTTTCGCGCTCTTCAGCAAGATCTGTATTGATCACGGTGAGGGGGCGCTGCTGTTCGACGTGGACGGCCATCGCTACATCGATCTCATGGCCGGCATTGGCGTGGCCAGCCTGGGATACGCGCATCCGAAGTACGTGGCGGCGATGCAGAAGCAGATTGCCCGCATCCACGTCGGGAGCTTCACCTCGGAGCACCGCGCCGCGCTGGTGAAGCTGCTGGCCGATCACGCGCCAGGTGACGTCAATCGCGTGCAGTTCTACAGCAGCGGGGCCGAAGCCGTGGAGTCCGCGCTGCGACTGGCGCGCTCACATACGGGACGCACCGAATTCGTCGGCTTCTGGGGCGGGTTCCATGGGAAGACGGCCGGCGTCCTTCCCCTGCTGGGCAGCACTTTCAAGCACGGCCTCGGCCCGTTGATGCCGGGGCGCTATTCCTCGCCCTATGCGTCCTGCTCACGCTGTCCGTTCGAGAAGACCTTCCCCGCCTGCGACTGGACCTGCGTGGACTTCCTGCGCCGCAAGATTGCCATCGAGACGGCGAACGACATCGCCGCGATCATTGTGGAACCCATCCAGGGGACGGCGGGCAACATCGTGCCGCCGCTGGGATTTCTCCAGGCGCTGCGGGAGCTGGCCACCGAGCTGGGCGCGCTGCTCATCGCGGATGAGATGATCACCGGGTTCGGCCGCACCGGTCGGATGTGGGGAGTGGAGCATGAGGGCATCGTGCCGGACATCATGACCGTGGGCAAGGGATTCGGCGGCGGTTTCCCGATGAGCGGTCTGCTGATTCGCGAGCCGGTGGCGTTCGCCAAGCCCTGGGCCAATCCGAGCGGCAGCTCGTCCAGCTACGGCGGCAACCCGCTGGCCGCCGCGGCCGCGCGCGTCACGTTCGAAACGATTCTCGAGGAGCAGCTCGTGGAACACAGCCGCGCTCTGGGTGAGAAGATGCTCGCGGAGATGCAGCAGTGGGAGGTGGACGTCCCGATTGTGAGCGACGTACGGGGGCGCGGGCTCATGATCGGAATGGATCTGGTGGTACCAGGTACGCGCACCCTGCTCGACAAGACCCTCACGCGCTGGATCTTCGACACGGCACTGTCGCGCGGCGTACTGGCGATGATCTACAACCCCGAAGTCCGCATCAACCCGCCGCTCGTCATTCCGGAAGCGCTCGCCATGGAGGGGCTGGCGATTCTCAAGGATGTGCTGCTCGAAGCATCCGAGCGGGTGGCCCGGTCATGAGCGCCACGGCACGGCCGGCGCTGGCCGACGGCGCGCCCGACGACTCTGGCCCGAGGCGCGCGCCGCGACTCTATCGCGGCGCACTGATTGGTCTGGGCGGCATCGCCCGCGAGTCGCATCTGCCGGGCCTCACGCGTGATCCCCTCGTGCGATCGCGACTGCAGATCGTCGCGACGGTCGACGGCGGGCGCGAGACGGTGCCGGTTGACGGCGTTCCCCATTTCGCGACGCGTGACGCGCTGCGCAACGTCGGACCGCTCGAGTTCGTTGACATCTGCACGCCAACGGCATCGCATCTCGAGTTGACGATCTGGGCCATCGAGCAGGGTTATCACGTGCTGTGCGAGAAGCCCGTGGCCCTGTCGCGCGTCGAGGCGCATCGCATTGCCGACGCGGCGCGGGCCAACGCGCGCGTGGTCATGCCCTGTCATCAGCACCGCTACAACCCGGTCTGGGACCGGATCCGCCATTGGCTCAGTGCCGGAATGATCGGCCGGTGGCATCTGGCTGAAATGCACGTCTATCGTCTCATGGCGGACCGCGGCATCAGCGCGACGGCGACGCCCTGGCGGACGTGCTCGGAGCAGAGTCGCGGCGGCGTGCTGCTGGATCACGGCACCCATTTGATCTACCAGATGCTCGACAATGCGGGCATGCCCGATGCGGTGCGCGCGTGGACCGGGCAGCTCCGCCATACCGACTATGACGTGGAGGACAGCGCGCACCTGCTCTTCGAATATCCCTCACGGCTCGGCGTGATGTTTCTCACCTGGGGCGCGCACCATCGGGAAAATCGCGTGCGCTTCATCGGCGAGCGCGGCACCATCGAATGGATCGGCGGCGTCCTGCGTCTGGAGCGTGACGGCCAGTCCATGTCACTCGACTACACCTCGGAGCTGAACAAGGCCTCCTACGCCGCGTGGTTCTCGCGACTGTTCCGCACCTTCGCGGACGCCATGGATCGCGGCGAATCGGAGGCCGCACTCGGTGACGTGCTGAGCGTGGCGGCCGTGCTCGAGTCGGCCTACCTCGCGGCGCAGAGCGGCTGCAGGACGACGATCAGGAAGTGAGGCGCGGGGGAGACGGACCGACTTGCCCGATGAGCCGGAATTCCGTTCCTTTCACCGGGTTCCTCCTCGTGTCTCTCTTCCGCTCCTCCGCACTCCGTCATGCTCCCACACTCGTTGGCGCCGGCGACCCTTCGCCGTATCGTGCCGTTGCTCCCGCTCGCCGCATGCTGCCTCGCCGGCATCGCGCCCGCACAGCAGGTCACCCCAGCCACCGCGCGCGCGGCCTCTGCCGCGCCGCAGGGTGCGTATGCTCCCTATGACACGACGCTCTTCAACGCGCTCGAGTGGCGCGACATTGGCCCGTATCGAGGCGGCCGCTCCGTCGCGGTAGCGGGCTCCGACACGCGGCCCAACGAATACTGGATGGGCACCACCGGCGGCGGCGTCTTCAAGACGACCGATGGCGGTCATAGCTGGCAGCCGGTCACCGACAAGTACTTCGGCGGGACCATCGGGGCCATCGGGGTGAGCGAGTCGAACCCCGACATCGTCTATGTCGGCACCGGCGAGTACGACATCCGCGGCAACGTCTCGAATGGGGACGGCGTCTGGAAGACGACTGACGGCGGCAGGACCTGGACGCACGTGGGGCTCGCCGAAACCCGGCAGATCTCACGCGTGCGAGTGGATCCACGAAATCCCGACGTCGTGTACGTGGGCGCGCTTGGCCATGTGTGGGCGCCGAATCCCGAACGCGGCGTGTACAAGACCACTGATGGCGGCAAGAGCTGGAAGAAGATTCTCTTCCGCAACGATTCCACCGGCATCAGCGACCTCGCGCTCGATCCCAACGATCCGAACACGCTCTACGCCGCGTTCTGGCAGGCGGGGCGCAAGCCCTGGCTGCTCGTGAGCGGCGGCGCCGGCAGCGGCATTTTCAAGAGCACGGATGCCGGCGAACACTGGACGGAGCTCACGCGTAATCCCGGTCTGCCCAAGGGAGTGATTGGCGACATTGGCCTCGCGGTGTCACGCGCCAATTCCAATCGCGTGTGGGCAATCGTCGAAGCCGATTCGGGCGGGGTGTTCCGGTCCGATGATGGTGGACGAACGTGGGCGCGAACGAACGATGACCGCAATCTTCGCCAGCGGGCGTGGTATTACACGCGCATCTTCGCCGATCCGAAGGACTCGAACGGCGTGTACGTGGTGAACGTCCAGTTCTGGCATTCCACCGATGGGGGAAAGAAGTTCCGGTCCATGCGTGTTCCCCACGGCGACAATCACGATTTCTGGATCGCGTCGAACGATGCGAAGCGGATGATCGAGAGCAATGATGGGGGTGCCGTCATCTCCACGGACGGTGGCAAGTCCTGGAGCGACGAGAACTATCCCACCGCGCAGTTCTATCACGTCACCACCACCACGGACTTTCCGTATCGGGTGTGCGGCGCGCAGCAGGACAACAGTACGCTGTGCGGTCCGAGTCGCTGGCCGGGCGGCATCGATCTCAGCCAGTGGCACGACGCGGGCGGCGGAGAATCCGGCTACATCCAGGTGCGACCGGACAGCACGAACATCGTGTATGCGGGGAGCTACGCCTATCTGTCGCGACTCGACATGAATACGGGCCA
>DATNDS010000142.1:0-2060 GCA_035553215.1 Gemmatimonadaceae bacterium | reverse complement strand
ATAGGCTGATGAGCGAGACGCGGCGGGAAAGCGCGGAACGAGCTCGCCGCGATCAGCTCAAGCTCGCGCTGCCCCACGGGACGGAAGAGAAGAGTGACGTCGATGACCAGTGTCCGCGCAGGAAAGGTGTGGCTACATAACTATCCAATTATGCGGCCATCTTATGCTGCGCGGAAGCGCGGATCACTGCGCGGTCTCGCAGCATATTCTGCGTACGCGCTTTGACCACCACATGCTAACTCCCGCAGCCGCATCGAACTCGGAGAAAACCGATACGTGCGCGTCGCACGCTATGCTGCATAGCGGCGCTGCATAGCATTCAACAGAGCGACTTGGCGACACGATGCCGTGAGCAGAGCGGCTCGAACCCGCTGATCACGCCAGTCGAGCGAGTCAACCCGCGATTCCAATCCATCAGCCACGCCCGCGGGCTTGGCCGTCAGCGCGCCGCCGGCACGACGGCCCCGTTTACCGCGGCGCGGGCGCGCGGCTCGCCGGCGGCGCGCGCCGCGCCGTCAGACTGTCCATCGTGAACACCACCGGGCCGGGCGAGCCATCCTGATTCCAGGCGTCGAACTCGGGTGCCCAGTACATCACGCCCAATCCGTTCGGCTCCGCGCGTACCGTATTCACCAGGTCCACCATGAACTGGAGTCGCCCCTGCGGCGTGACTGGCCACAGCATGTCGGGATTGTCCGGGAAGTGCGAACGCTCATACCCGGTCTCGGCCACCAGGAACGGCTTGTGGTAGCGCGCCGCGCATTCGCGCATGTTGTGCCGCAATTCCTCGAGCGTGCCATGACGCCACGGCGGATAGAAGCTCTGCGCGATGATGTCGTAGTCCACTCCGGCGGCCTGCAGGTGATCGAAGAACCACTTCGTGGTGGCCCAGTCGCCGCCGCGATCAATGTGAATCGCGATTTTGGGCGGCGTGTCGCCCGCGCCCTCCTTCACTCCGCGGATGCCCGCCTTGAGCAATCGCGTGAGGTGGTCCCACTGCACGACCGAGTCGGATGGTTGCGGTGGGAGATACTGGTCAGAGCCGGGCACCGCGAGCTGTCCGAGCGGCCAGAGCGTTCCGCGCGTGATCTCGTTCCCCACCTGCACCCAGTCGGGCATGGCGCCCGCGTCCTTGAGTGCCCGGATGGTCTCGCGGCTGTACGACTCCACCTGCCGCGTCAACGAGTCGAATGACAGACCACGCCAGGCGACGGGAATTTCCTGGTGCTGCGGATCAGCCCACGTGTCCGAGTAGTGAATGTCGAGCAGAAGCAGCGCGCCGGACTGCTTGATCTTCTTCGCGAGTGGAATCGTGTTCGCGAGCGAATTGTCCGGCGCCTCGCGCACCGGGGAAACGAACACGCGCAGCCGGAACGCGTTCCAGCCGTGGCGCTCCAGGATGGTGAGCTCGTCCGACGGCGTGCCGTGCTCCTGATAGACCGGATGCGACCGGCCCGGGCGCATGGGCGCGTCGAGCGCAGAGATGTCGGCGCCGAGGACGAAGTGTGTCGTGTCGGCGGCGACGTGAGTGCCAGACACGGTGGCGTTCGCACGGACAGAGCCGGACTGCGCCCGGGCAGCAGAGACACTCACCGCGAGCACCGCAAGACAGCCGCAAGCCAGAGCCGCGCTCGCGGCAATGCAGCGCCGGCTCCCGAAGCACGACCGCTCTCCTGATTCTTCCATTGCTCTCGCCTCCCTGGCGCATCGCGGGCGACTCGGCGCTACCGCGTTCGGTCCGGTGGAAAGATGCCGATCGTGCCGCGCCTCGCAACCGGCAGACTGAAGCATGCCCGCACGCGTATGTAGGCCGCGACGCGCACGCCGGCGCCAACCCATACGCCGTCGCCAGCCAGCTCCTCTTGACTTCTACAGGAGGACGATGCATCGTGCTGTCGAAATCAAGATGAACTGGCCGCTCCCGGCCTCCAGCCCGCGTCCCCTGCCATGCCCCACGCGCCACAGTCCGACGTCCTCCGCGGCACCATCGAGCTGCTCGTCCTCAAGACGCTTGCCCTCACCCCGATGCACGGCTGGGGGATCGGACAACGCATTCAGCA
>DATNDS010000141.1:0-5015 GCA_035553215.1 Gemmatimonadaceae bacterium | reverse complement strand
CGCAAACACACTGCCGTTGAGCAGCGCGAGGTTCGCGCGTATGGATGTATTGCGAGTGCCTGGAAGGCCGAGAAGTACCAGCGCCACGACGTACACCTGGACGAGCAGCGCGACGGCCAGTGCCGACACCAGGAGTTCTGTCCAGGAGCGCAGCCGGCCCGCTATGACGATGAGCGCTACGACGACAGGGAGCGCAACGACGACCCACCACAGCATCGGCGTCGTTTGAACGGTGTTCAGCCGCGGCACGACGGAGATCGCATAGAGCACATCCGCCAGCAACAGTGCGAGCAGCATGAGCGCCAGTGTCCCAGGAAGCTGCCGCATCATTGGCCGCGCTCCTCCCTGCCGTGGGGGCATATTCACCAGCCTACGATCGTCAAGAGCACGTGTGGCATCACCTCAGCTTCCGACTCGAACGTCACGCGCAGAGTTTCTTTTCGCCGAATCGCCGACGCGAGTGCCTTGCGCCAACTCCCGAGTAGGAACGGCGCCACGACTACGTACAGGAAGGCGAGGTTCCGGATCACCGCCTGTCGATAGCACCGCACGACGTCCGCGCACGGGTGCACGAATGCATGCTCGAACCCAAACCGAGGGCATGGTGCGGCACCGATCCATCTGCCGAATTCAATACGGTCCATCTGCATGTCCTCCGCGATTCCTGTCCCGGTATAATGTTCTGCGGACAGTGCTCTGGCGAGTTGTGCGCATGGAGGTCGTGGTGCGGTTAGGGAATCATGGAATATCGGCCGCCGCCGGCAGCACGTCCGCGAAGATGAAGCCGTCCCGCTCCACGATCTCACCGCCAACGACGGAAATGGGACGCGCGAACATCGGCCCCGCATACGCGAAAGAATGAAATTCCCCGTTCTCGCCGCACGGGTCCACGGCATCGGGCAGATCGGCGAGCAGGCCGGCATTGAATTCGCGGCCCGCGAAGGAGCGGTCGAGCGCCCTCGGATCGATGCAGGTAATGCGCGCGCGCAACCCGGCGTCGACCATTTCACGCGCGAGCGCGGTCGTGTCCACGCCGAAGAGCGGGAAGAGCGGTGTGAGCCCCGTACCGGCCAGACGCTCTTCGCGATACCGGCGAATATCCTCGAGGAAGAGATCGCCGAACGCCACATGCGTGAACCCTTCCGCGACGGCGCGGCGCATCGCGGTTTCCATCGCGGCTTCGTATACCTCGTTCGGGCAGGGCGACGGAATCGGAATCAGCCAGAGCGGCAGCGCGAGCGCGTCTGCCTGGGCACGGAGCAGCTCGAGCCGCACCGCGTGCATGGCAACGCGCTGCGCGTCGCTGTTGATGGTCGTGAGCAGCGCGCCGATCTCGACGTCCGGCATGCGGCGGAGCACGTGCACCAGCCACGCGCTGTCCTTGCCACTCGACCAGGAGACAATGGTCTTTCTGGCAGCTGTCACGTTACATGCGATTGCCGAAAGTCACCGTGCCGCACGTCCCTCGTCTCCTGCCAGCCATGCCTCCGACGACAACGGCGCAGCCAGACTCTCCAATCCCGCGCGCTCGGCCTTCACGCCAGAGACGAGTTCCACCCACGCCGCACCGAACATCAGCACGGCCGCAAGCACGTAGCCGTAGAACAACTGCTCGGACGATCCCGATCCGATGAGATGCCCGAACAGCAGCGGCGCGGCAATGCCGCCAATGGCCGTACCCAGAGAATAGAAGAACGCGATGGCCAGCGCACGGATTTCGAGCGGGAAGATCTCGCTTACCGTGAGATACGCCGAGCTTGCGGCGCACGACGCAAAGAAGAAGATGATGGTCCAGAGCACCGTCTGACTCGTCGCCGAGAGAAGGCCGCGCGCGAACAGCCAGCCGGTGATCACCAGCAGTGCCGCCGAAATGATGTACGTCGCCGCGATCATCTGCTTGCGGCCAATCGTGTCGAAGAGGTGGCCCAGCGTGAGCGGGCCGAGAAAATTCCCCAGCGCAAACGGCAAGAGGTAGATGCCGGTACGCGCGCCCGGAATGTGATAGAACCGCGTGAGGATCAGCGCATAGGTGAAGAACACCGCGTTGTAGAGAAACGCCTGCGACGTGATGAGCGCCAGGCAGAGAATCGAGCGCTGGCGGTACCGATGGAACATCACGCGCGCAATGAGTCCGAAGCCGAAGCTGCGCCGTGGATGGATCGTGAGTGGCTCCTCTGTACACGACAACAGCGCAATGCCTGTGCTGCGCTCGACCCGTTCCTCGATCGCGGCCATGATCCGGGTCGACTCCTGATGCTTGCCATGCGTCATGAGCCAGCGCGGACTCTCCGGAATGTGACGGCGCAGGAAGAGAATGAGGAGTCCGAGCGCGGCGCCCACTCCGAATCCCACGCGCCATCCCAGCGCCGGCGGCAGGATGGCCGGATCCAGAATGATGAGCGTGGACGCCGAACCCAGCGCCGCGCCGATCCAGTAGCTTCCGTTCACGATCAGATCGGCCCGGCCGCGATACTTCGCCGGGATCAGTTCATCGATCGCGGAATTGATCGCCGCGTATTCACCGCCAATGCCGGCTCCCGTAATGAACCGGAAGAGCGCGAAGCTCACCGCGTCCCACGAGAACGCGGTCAACAACGTGCCTAGCAGGTAGACGCTCAGCGTGAGGAAGAACATCTTCTTCCGGCCGAAGCGGTCCGTGAGATAGCCGAACAACAGCGACCCGAGCACGGCGCCCGTAAGATAGGCGGATGCGATGGCGCCGATTTCCGTGGCGCTGAAGTTCATCACCGCGGGGTCCTGCAGCACGCCGCTCACGGCGCCGCTCAGCGTGACTTCGAGGCCGTCGAGAATCCACGTGACGCCGAGCGCGATCAGCACGAGCCAGTGAAAGCCGCACCAGGGCAATCGGTCGAGGCGCGCCGGAACGTGCGTCTGGAAGGATGCCGGTCGCTCGGACAGCGCTTCGTTCGGTCTCTGTGACACGGGCCGCATCCTCCGGTGTTCGCTCCACGTATTGTAGCAGTCGGGCTGACACCCGGCGCCGGTTCGCGCTATGGTTCCACGCAGGATTCGTTCGCCGCGCTCTGGCGGCCTCTTCCAATTCAGGAGTTCGAGGGATGATGCGCAAGGTGCATGGCGCGCTCGCGACGGTCGCGGCGCTGATGGTGCTGAACGTCTCCGCGGTCGCGCAGAGCGGCTCCGGGCAGACTCCCCTCCCCCAGCGCGCCGTGCGCCGCGATATCCCGATGACCGACATGATCCGGCGCGCGTATGCCGCCGGCACGCGCGATTCCTCGGGGCGCCCCGGGCCGCACTACTGGCAGCTCTGGATGGACTACACCATCAATGCGCGTTTCGATTCCGCCGCCGAGTCCATCAGCGGCACCGAAACCGCGGTCATCCACAACAACAGCGACTCCACGATGCACACCATCGTGCTGCGCCTCGATCAGAATCTCTTTGCGGCCAACGTGCCGCGCGCCGAAGTGGTAACCGATATCACCGATGGGATGCAGGTCACGAAACTCACCGTCAACGGAGCGGCGGTGGATCTCAACCCGCCGCCCCCGGTGCGGCGCCGGCGCGGCGAAGGTCCGCAGGCTCCGACCACGCTGCTCGTTCGCGGGCTCGATCTCACATCCGCGCGCATCGAGCTGCCCACGCCGGTTCCCGCGCATGGCACGGCCACGATTGGCGCCGAGTGGCACTTCCGTGTCCCCAAGGTCGTCGCGCCCACGCGCGGCATTCGCATGGGCCGCTGGGCCGACACGCTGTACCAGGTTGGCCAGTGGTATCCCCGCGTCGCCGTCTTCGACGATCTGCGCGATGGCGGCTGGGACACCGATCCCTATCTGGGCCCCTCCGAGTTCTACAACAACTTCGGCCACTTTGACGTGCACCTCGACATGCCCGCCGGCTGGATCGTGGGCGCCACGGGAGTGCTGCAGAATCCGGAGGAGGTGCTCACCGCCACCGAGCGCGAGCGCCTGGCGCACCTCACCGCGTCAGACACGCAGCAGACCATCGCCGGCCCCGAAGATCGCGGGCCCGGCAAGGCCACCATGGGGACGCCGGGGAGCCGCCTGGTCTGGCATTTCACGGCGGATACCGCGGGTGACTTCGCGTGGGGCACGTCCAACCAGTTCGTCTGGGACGCAACGCTCGCCCCCATACCGGGGAAGGGGACCATACCGGTCAACATCATGTACCTGCCGGGTCATGCCCAGGCCTACGCGGAAGCCGGCGCGATCGCGCGACATGCGCTGGAGTTCTACTCGAAGCTGTGGATGCCCTACACGTTCCCCGGGCTCACGATCGTCGATGGCCCCGAGCTTGGCATGGAGTATCCCTCGTTCATCATGTCCAGTGCGCGCGCCGCGGATCACGAGATCGGGCACCAGTGGTGGCCCATGATGGTGGGCACCAACGAGACGTGGTACGGCTTCATGGACGAAGGATTCAACCAGTACATGAACATTCTCTCGGCCGCGGATCGCGCGCATCAGCCACCCAGGCTCGACGGACTGGGCGAGCGCTATGGCCGCACGAGCGGCAACGAGCGCGAGGCGCCCCTCATGTGGGATGCAAACTATGGGGGTCCCATGTATTCCTTCCAGGCCTACGGCAAGGCGCCGCTCATGCTGTCCATGCTGGGTGCCGTTGTGGGCGACTCGGCCGTGTGGCGCGCGATGAGCGAGTACGCGAAGGCGTGGCGCTTCAAGCACCCGTCACCCTGGGACTACGCCTTCTTCATGGATCACGCGCTGCACCGTGACCTCGGCTGGTTCTGGTACTCCTGGCTCTTCACCACTGAAGCGGTGGACGGCTCCATACAAAAAGTGACGACGAAGGGACCGAGGACCACCGTGGTCGTGCGCCAGGATGGTGAGATGCCGTCGCCCGTGGTGCTCGCCGTGGAGTTCGCGCCCGGATCAGCGAAGATCCGGCCCATGAAGAACAGCGTCATGCAGGACAGCGTGACGGCAGTCGTGACGTATCCGGTGGATGTCTGGTTTCGGGACAACCGCACGTTCACCGCGACGCTGAATTTCGGG
>DATNDS010000140.1:0-3583 GCA_035553215.1 Gemmatimonadaceae bacterium | reverse complement strand
GCTGGTCGCTGGTCGCTGGTCGCTGGAAGAGCGTGGCGCGTCCAGCAACCAGCTACCAGCTACCGTCCCAACCCCATCCCCCACCGAGCCAGCGCTGTTGGCAGCGCACCGTACGACAGCAGCTCGTCGTGGAATTCCGCGAGCGCGAAGCTGTCGCCACGGGCCCGGCGGGCGTCGTCACGCAGGCGAAGAACATCGCGGCGGCCTACCCCGTAGCAGAGCTGATAGGTGGGATACGCGCAGTAGCGCATCACTTCCGCCGCGGCCTGACCATCCGGAAATCCCAGCTCGTCCATGAGACGACGGCCGGCGGTCTCGACGGTCATGCCCTTCGTATGCAGTGATACATCCAGAATGATACGAATTGCGCGCCAGAGCAAATTATAGGCGTGAAACAACGCTTCCGCTGTGGACGGGAAGAAACCGGACTCCGCCATCAGTGTCTCGGAGTAGAGCGCCCACCCTTCCCGCGCCGCCGGCGTGGACAGCACGCGGCGTACCACACTGGGCAGCCGGTTGCTCGTGGCGACCTGCACGTGATGTCCCGGCACCGCTTCGTGCACGACCGTGGAGCGCAGCTCGGCGCGCGCCATGGGACGCCAGCTCGCGTCACCGTTCGGGAGCGTGACGTAGAACTGTCCTACCTGCGCCGTATCGAACGCGCCGGGACCCTGATAGGCCGCGAACGGAACGAGCGCGCGCAAGAAGTGCGGCGTGGGCGTCACCCGAAGGTCGGCATCGGGCACGTGCATCAATCCGCGTGCGGCGACGAAGTCGCGCGCCGATCGCAGCGCAGCCTCGTATTCGTCCAGTACGTGCTCCCTGGGCGGCGCATCCTCGCGCAGCGTCGCAATGACATCCAGCCAGGGCACGCCCGGCCGGATCTCGCCGGCAATCCGCGTGACGTCCGCCAGCGCCTCCTCGCGCAGGCGCTCCCCGTAGCGCAGCAGCTCGTCGGCATTCTCCCGGATGAGATGCGCCGTATGCAATTTGAGATCGAACAGATCGCGTCCGATCGCGAAGCCACCGTCGCGCGCGGTCTCTTCGAGCACCACGAGCTCGTCGCTGAACGCCGTGAGCGCGGCAGCCGCCGCGTCGCGCGCGGCGGACAGCTCGCCAGGGTCGAGCGATGACAGATCCACGGCCACATCATCGAGTCCCGTTCGAATCAGCGACAGGCCGCCCGGCACCATGGCGCTGGCCAGCGCCACCAGTGGACGCGCCGGCTCCGTGAGCACCTGCGCGGCGGACGCCAGGAAGTCGGGCAGCGCACGGAGGCGCTCGAGCAGCGCGGCCGCGCGGCGCGGCGAATCCTCCGCGTTCCGCGCGAGGAGCAGGTGAATGCCGGAAAGCGCGAGCGTGAGGTGAAACGCGGGATTGGACGCGAACGGGCGCTCGCGCTCGAGGATCAACAGCTGATGCCGCGCGTCCTGCAGCACGGCGGTGCGGTCGATCTCCTCGGCCAGTGTGTCAGCGTCTGCCTCTTCGAGCACGAGCGTGTAGCTCGTGAGCGCGGCGATCTGCTCGCGCACGGACTCCGCATCGAACCGCGGATACATCGCGTCCAACTCGTGCCGGCCGGCGTGCGTGGCCTCGACTGGATGCGTGCGCCAGTAGAGGTCGAGATAGCCGTCGAAGATGCCGGGAAGCGTGCCCGTCACGTGGGTGCTGGTTCGGTACGGTGCTGGTGAATGAGGATTTCGATCTCGTCGTCGCGCAAAACGCGGCTCACGTGCTTTGCCGCGTCGAAGATGTGCTGGCAGAGCCCCTGGTCGTCGGGATCGTAGCCGTGTTCCTCGAGCCAGAATTTCACGTTCGACAAACCGGACACGTGCGAGATCTCGATGCGCTGCGTGAGGCCGAAGTCGCCCGCGGGCACGCCGGAGTACACGCGATCGGCGAGCCATGCATGACCCTTCCGTCGCGCCTTGATGATGGCGGCGGCATGCACACCGGTACCCGTACGGAATGCATCGGCGCCGAGCACGGGATAGCTGGGCGGAATGGGCACGCCGCAGGCGCGCGACGCGAGCAGCGAATACTCGGGCAGCCGCGAGAGGTCGTGGGGATGCGCGCCAAGCAGCTTGAGGTTGATGAGCAGCAAATCCATCTCGGCGTTGCCCACCCGTTCGCCAATGCCGAGCGCGGTGCCATGCACGCGGTCCACGCCGGCCTCAATGGCGGCGAAGCAGTTCGCCAGACCGAGCCCGCGATCGCGGTGCCCGTGCCAGTCGAGTTTCACCGCCTCGCCGCTCGGCGCAATGAGCTCCTCCCGCGCGAAGCGGACGAGCGCGCGCACGCCGGCGGGCGTGGCATGCCCCACGGTGTCCGCCAGGCAGATACGCCGCGCGCCGCAGCGAATGGCCGTACCGTAGAGCGCGCGCAGCGTGTCCGGCGTGGCGCGCGTCGTGTCCTCCGTTACGAACATCACGGAGAGACCTTCGCGCACGCAGAACGTCACGGCCTCTTCCGTGGAACGCAGCATGCGGTCCAGCGTCCAGTCCTCCGCGTACTGGCGAATGGGCGATGACCCAATGAACGTGGCGGCCTCGATCGGGAGGCCGGACTCCTGCGCGATGGCCGCGATGGGCTCGACGTCGCTGCGCACGGTGCGGGCCGCGCAGTTCGCATCGAGCGGCAGGCGGGTTTCGCCGATTTCGCGGGCCAGCGCGAGCGTGTCAGCCCGGGCGCGCGGCCCCGCACCGGGGAGTCCGATGTCCACCGCCGCAATGCCCAGCTCAGCCATCAGGTGCAGCAGCGCGCGCTTGTCGTCAATGTCCGGGTCGGTGACGGAGGGACACTGCAGTCCGTCGCGCAGCGTCTCGTCGTCCAGCTGCACCCGAGCGGACGCCCAATCGAAATCGGGCGCCATCTCGTTCCAGTCGTAGATGAGGTCCTGTTCGTGCATGAGACAACGGGATCGGGGACCGGTGAACCGCATGTCGCAACGCGTCGCGCCCCTTCGGTAACGCGCGACAAACGACAGCTGAAATGTACGCCGCGGCAGCCGTCACGGTCAGACCCGCGGGGTCGAGGATCGGCCACTCCATCACGCAGGTCAGACTCTGATGGCTGCCCCCGTGAGCCTTGCGCTTTTTGCGTCGAACCATCATTTCGAGGGCATGCCCATGACGGAACCCCTGCTGCACGACCTCTGGCACAGCGCGCCATTCCGGCGCGCGTGTCGCGAGCTTGCCGCACGGGACGACGCCATCGTGGAGACGCAGATCGCGATTTCCGAAATCGCGGCTCCCACGGGGGGCGAGGCGCGCCGCGCCGCCTGGATCGCGGCGCGCTTCCACGCGCTGGGGCTGCACAACGTACGCACGGACGCGGCGGGGAACGTCATTGCGCGATGCCCCGGCCAGGAAGACGGGGATCGCGCGCCCGTGGTGTTGTGCGCGCATCTGGATACCGTGTTCCCCGGTGAGATGGAGCCGCGCGTGACACGCGGCGGGAACCGGCTCGCGGGTCCCGGCATCGGCGACAACGGGCGCGGTCTCGCCGTAATGCTCGCGCTCGCCGAGACGATCGCCTCGCGCGCGCTGCCCACGCTGTCGCCGGTGGACTTCGTGGCGACGAC
>DATNDS010000139.1:0-38434 GCA_035553215.1 Gemmatimonadaceae bacterium | reverse complement strand
GAAAAAGGCCATCGTCACGCTCCGCGAGGGCGAGTCGATCGAGATCTTCGAGGGGTAACCGATGGGCATTCGACAGTTCAAACCCGTGACGAAGGGCACGCGCTTCCGTTCGGTCTCCGATTTCGAGGAGATCACGCGCAGCACGCCCGAGAAGTCGCTGCTGGAGCCGCTGGTCAAGTCGGGCGGGCGCGACAATCACGGGCACATCTCCATGCGCCGCCGTGGTGGTGGACACAAGCGCATGTACCGCGTGATCGACTTCAAGCGGAACAAGTTCGCGGTCCCGGCCACGGTGAAGGAGATCGAGTATGATCCCAACCGGTCGGCGCGCATTGCGCTGGTGGAATACCAGGACGGCGAGAAGCGCTACATCCTGCACCCCAAGGGACTCTCGGTTGGCGATGTGATCGTGTCGGGCATCGGGTCGGACATTCGCCTCGGCAACGCGATTCCGCTGCGCGAGATCCCGCTGGGCACGGCGGTGCACAACGTGGAGCTCAAGATCGGCAAGGGCGGGCAACTGGCGCGCTCCGCGGGGGCGTCGGCGCAGGTGGTCGCCAAGGAAGGGGAGTACGTCACGATCCGGCTTGGCTCCACGGAAATGCGCCTGGTGCACGGCAACTGCATGGCCACGATCGGCGAAGTCGGCAATGCGTCGCATGAGTTGCAATCGTGGGGGAAGGCGGGGAAGACGCGCTGGAAAGGACGCCGGCCAAAGGTTCGTGGCGAAGTCATGAATCCGGTGGATCACCCGCATGGCGGCCGGACACGCGGCGGCCGGAACGTGGTGAGTCCGTGGGGCAAGAAGGAAGGCGTGAAGACGCGCAACAAGAAGCAGCCGTCGCAGCGGCTCATCGTGCGCGGCCGAAAGAGAGGAAAGGCGACACAGTGAAGCACGGGAAACGGGAAGCGGGAAGCGGGAACCGGATCGGCAGGCGCGGCGTCACCGGGCGAACCCATTTCCTGTTCCCGGTTCTCCATTTCCGATAATCCGAGACCTGGATCATGGCGAGAAGCATCAAGAAGGGTCCGTACGTACACGAGTCGCTCGTGACGCGGGTACGCGCGATGAACAGCAGGAACGAGAAGCGGGTGCTCAAGACGTGGTCGCGCGCGAGCACGGTCACGCCGGAATTCGTGGGCCACACGTTCGCGGTGCACAACGGGAACAAGTTCATTCCCGTGTACGTCACCGAGAACATGGTGGGGCACAAGTTCGGCGAGTTCGCGCCCACGCGGCTGTTCCGCGGGCACAGCGGGAACAAGGCGGCGGACAAGAAGGCCGCGCCGGCACCCGCTGCACCGGTGCGGGGAGGCAAGTAGCCATGGCCGATGTACGCGCGATCCAGCGGACCACCCGCCAGTCGCCCTACAAGATGCGTCTCGTGATCGATCAGATCCGCGGCAAGGACGTCAACGACGCCCTGTCGCTCCTGGCGTTTTCCAAGAAGCACGCCGCCAAGCAGATCGAAAAGGTGCTCAAGTCCGCGATCGCGAACGCGGAGCACCAGGCGCGGGAGAGCAACGAGCCGCTGGACGCGGACTCGCTGTTCGTGAAGCGGGCCGTGGTGAATGAGGGCCCGAAGCTGAAGCGATTCATGCCCGCCGCCATGGGGCGCGGGACGCCGATCATCAAGCGGACGAGCCACGTGGAGATCGTGGTCGCCGAGCGGTCCGACAAGGAAGGACGCTAATGGGACAGAAGACCAATCCGATCGGGTTTCGCCTGGGCGTGACGCAGGAGCACCGGTCCAAGTGGTACGCGAACCATGACTTTCCGGCACTGCTCAAGGAAGACGAGCTGCTGCGCAAGTATCTCAAGGCGCGGCTCGGTCATGCAGCCATCTCGGACATCCGCATCGAGCGCAAGCCGGGCAAGGTGGTCGTGACGATCCACACCGGGCGCCCGGGCGTGGTGATCGGCAAGAAGGGCGCGGAGGTGGACAAGCTGCGCGACGAGCTGGCGCAGCTCACGGGCAAGGAAGTGGGGATCAACGTCGAGGAGATCAAGCGCCCGGAGCTGGATGCCCAGCTCGTGTCGGATCAGATCGCGCACCAGTTGGCGCAGCGCATCTCGTTCCGGCGCGCGATGAAGCGCGCGGTGCAGAGCGCCATGCGCATGGGCGCGCAGGGGATCAAGATCAAGTGCGGCGGGCGCCTGGGCGGCGCCGAGATCGCGCGCGTGGAAGGGTATCACGAAGGTCGTGTGCCGCTCCACACGCTGCGCGCCAAAATCGACTACGCGACATCCACCGCCAAGACGACGTTCGGGACGATTGGCGTCAAGGTGTGGATTTTTCATGGCGAGGAGCCGTCGGCGGGGCGTCGCGGCACCACGTACTCCACCGGTTCCTGACGGGAAGGGGAGACGACACGATGCTGAGTCCGAAGCGCGTCAAGTTCCGCAAGATGTTCAAGGGTCGCACCACCGGGATCGCGACCCGCGGCTCCACGGTGGCCTTTGGCCACTACGGGTTGCAGGCGCTGGAGCCGGGGTGGGTGAGCAGCCGGCAGATCGAAGCCGCGCGCGTGGCGCTCACGCGCCACATCAAGCGCGGCGGCAAGGTGTGGATCCGGATCTTCCCGGACAAGCCGATCACGAAGAAGCCGGCCGAGACCCGCATGGGAAAGGGAAAGGGATCACCGGAGGCGTGGGTGGCGGTGGTGAAGCCGGGCCGCGTGATGTTCGAGCTGGAGGGCGTGGACCGCGCCACGGCGCAGAAGGCCATGGCGCTGGCCGCGGCCAAGCTGTCCGTGAAGTCCAAGTTCGTGGTTCGTGAGGAGGCGCACACCGATGCAAGCTGAGGAGATTCGCGAGATGGCGGAGGACGAGATCGTCACCCGCATCGCGGAGCTGGAAGAAGAGCGGTTCCGCCTGCGCTTTCGCAGCGCCACGGAGACGCTGGAGGATCCGCTGCGATTCCGCGTCATCCGCAAGGACATCGCGCGGCTCAAGACGATTCTCCGTGAACGGGAGCAGGCGCAGCAGGCGTCCGCGTCCGCATCCGGGGCGCGCTAATGAGGGATGACAGGACTATGGGCGAAACCATGAACACCGAGCGCGCACCGGCGCGTGGAGCGCGCAAGACGCGCCTGGGGCTGGTGGTGAGCGACAAGATGCAGAAGACGGTGGTGGTGGCGATCGAACGTCGCTTTCCGCACCCGCTGTACGGCAAGATGGTCACGCGCACGAGGCGCGTGAAGGCGCATTGCGAGGACAACTCGGCGAAGACCGGGGATCGCGTGCGCATCATGGAGACCCGGCCGCTGTCGAAGGACAAGCGGTGGCGCGTGGTCGAGATCGTCGAACACGCGCGCTAGGGAGAACCGACCATGATTCAGCAGGAATCCGTCGTCAAGGTGGCGGACAATTCGGGCGCGAAGAAGGCGCTCGTGATCCGCGTGCTGGGCGGCACGAAGCGCCGCTACGCGGGGCTGGGCGACACGGTCATTGTCGCGGTGAAGGACGCGCTCCCGAACGGCACGGTGAAGAAGTCCGATGTGGCGCGCGCCGTGGTGGTGCGCACCGTGAAGGAAACGCGGCGCAAGGATGGCAGCTACATCCGGTTCGACGAGAACGCCGTCGTGATCATCAACGACGCGGGCGAGCCGCGGGCCACCCGTATCTTCGGGCCGGTCGCGCGCGAACTGCGCGAGAAGCGGTACATGAAGATCGTCTCGCTCGCGCCCGAGGTACTCTGACATGCGGAAACTGGTATATCGCGCCACACAGCGCAGCGCGGCCAAGGGACGGCGGCGGCATGCGGCGAACGCCGAACGGACGGCGCTGCCCGTCCGGAAGGGCGACACCGTGCGCGTGCTGCGTGGCGATGACAAGGGCCGGGAGGGCAAGGTACTGCGCGTGCACCTCAAGACGGGACGCGTCGTCGTGGACGGCGTGAACATCGTCAAGCGGCACCGGAAGGCACAGAGCGCGGAGGAGCAGAGCGGGATCGTGGATTTCCCCGCGCCCATTCATCACTCGAATGTCATGCTCATCGATCCGAAGTCCGGCAAGGCGACACGCGTGCGGACGCAGGTGGATGAGGATGGAACGAAGGAGCGCATCAGCGTGAAGAGCGGGGACGCGATCCCGCGACCGCGCTGAGCGAGAACCGGGCCATGGCGACCAAGGAAAAGAAGCAGGGCGGCAAGCCGGAGACGAAGAAGGGCGGCGACCAGCGCGGGGCCGCTCGGGCGGAGCATGCCGGAGTGGGTACACCGGCACCCGTGCCGCGGCTGCGGACGTACTACACGGACACCGTGCGAGCGCGCCTGCAGCAGCAGTTCGGGCTGACGAACGTGCATGAGATTCCACGCCTCACCAAGATCGTGGTGAACGTGGGACTCGGCGAAGCGGTGAAGCAGCCCAAGATGCTCGACAGCGTGGTGGAGGAACTGGGGCTGATCACCGGACAGCATCCGGTGCGCACGAAGGCCAAGAAGTCCATCTCGAATTTCGGGCTGCGGCAGGGGCAGGAGATCGGTGCGAGCGTGACGCTGCGCGGCGCGCGCATGTGGGAGTTCCTGGACCGCTTCGTGGCCGTGGCCATTCCGCGGATTCGCGACTTCCGCGGGCTGGGTACGCGGAGCTTCGATGGACGCGGCAACTATTCCATCGGGCTCAAGGAGCAGGTGATCTTTCCGGAGATCAACTACGACCGTGTGGAGCAGGTGCACGGACTGGACCTCACCTTCGTGACGAGCACGGACAAGGATGACCGGTGCTTCGCGCTGCTCCGGGAGCTGGGCATGCCGTTCCGCGGGGATGACAAGCCGATTGTCGTGCAAATGTGAGCGGGCGCCGCTGGGCGGCGCTCACGCAGTATTCCTTCGTCTGACGAGAGAGTTCAATGGCCCGTAAAGCCATGATCGAGAAGAGCAAGCGGAAACCGAAGTTCGCGGTGCGCAAGCACAATCGCTGCCAGCGCTGCGGACGCTCGCGCGCATACCTGCGGAAGTTCGGCCTCTGCCGCATCTGCTTCCGCGATCTGTCGCTCCAGGGAATGATTCCCGGAGTCCACAAGAGCAGCTGGTGACATTCGTGACACACGGGATACTCGTATGAGCATGACTGATCCGATTGCCGACATGCTGACCCGGATCCGCAACGCCTGCGGCTCGCGGCATCGTCGCGTTGACATTCCGGCCTCGAAGCTCAAGGTGGAGATTGCCCGCCTGCTGCTCGAGAACAACTACATCAAGGATGTGAAGACGCTGGAGACGGAAGACGGGCGCAAGGTGCTGCGCCTGTACCTGCGCTATGCGCAGGGCGACCAGCCGATCATCCGCGAGCTGCGGCGCGTCTCCACGCCGGGGCTGCGCAAGTACGTGGGCGTGTCGGAGATTCCGCGCGTGCGAAACGGCCTGGGCATGGCCATCCTGAGCACGTCCCGAGGGCTCATGAGCGACCGGCAGGCGCGGCAGGCGCGCACCGGCGGTGAGCTGCTCGCCGTGGTCTGGTAGGAGCATACGATGTCACGCATTGGAAAGAAGCCCATTCCCGTTCCGGCCAACGTGACGGCCACGGTCGAGGGGCAGACGGTGAAGGTGAAGGGGCCGCGCGGTGAGCTCACGCGCACGCTGCATCCGGCCATGACGCTCTCGCTCGCCAATGGCACGCTCACGGTGGCGCGTCCGTCGGACGAGAACGAGCACAAGGCGCTGCACGGGCTCACCCGAACGCTGGTGGCCAACATGGTGGAGGGCGTGACGGCGGGCTATCGCAAGCAGCTGGACATCGTCGGCGTCGGCTACAAGGCGGAAGCGCGGCCGTACGGCTTGCAGCTCGCGCTTGGCTTTTCGCATCCGGTGGAGTTTCGTGCGCCAAAGGGAATCAAGCTGTCGGCACCGCAGCCCACGCAGATCATCATCGAGGGTGCGGACAAGGAGATGGTGGGACAGGTTGCCGCCGAGCTGCGCGGTCTCCGCCCGCCCGAACCGTACAAGGGAAAGGGCATCAAGTATGCGGGCGAGCAGATTCGGCGGAAGGCCGGCAAGGCGGGAGGCAAGTAAGCCATGAAGACCAAGCACAAGCCCCGGTCGCGCGCCGAGCGGCGTGAGCGCCGGCACCTGCGGGTCCGCAAGCGGGTAGAAGGCACGGCGGAGCGTCCCCGGCTGGTGGTGCGCCGGTCGCTCAAGCACATCTACGCGCAGCTCGTGGATGACCTGGCGAACCGCACGATGATGACGGTGTCGGACCTGGCGGTAGCCGAGGGAAAGAAGGCCGAGCGTTCAGTGGCCGTGGGCAAGACGATCGCGGAGCGGGCCAGGGCCGCAGGCATTACTCGTGTCGTGTTCGATCGAGCGGGGTACAAGTATCACGGCCGCGTGAAGGCGGTGGCCGACGGTGCCCGCGAGGGCGGGTTGGAGTTCTAAACTATGGCAGAGAATCAGCAGACGGGAACGGGCGCCGAATCGGGCAGCCCGCCGCAGGAACCGCGTCGTGGTGGCGGAGGACGCGGACCGGGGGGTGGCCGAGGCGGTGCCGGAGGCGGCCGCGGTGGACGCGGTGGCGGTGGCCGAGGGCGCGGCGGGCCGGGCGGCGGTGGTCGCGGCGGACCGGGTGGCGGCCGGGGTGGTCCTGGTGGCGGGCGTGGTGGTGATGCGCGCCAGGGACGCGGCGACGGACGCGGATCGGACGGCGGCCGCGAAGGCACCGATCTCATCGAGAACGTCGTGGCGATCAACCGTGTGGCCAAGGTCGTCAAGGGCGGCCGGCGCTTCAGTTTCAATGCGCTCGTGGCGGTAGGTGACGGCCAGGGACGGGTTGGCGTGGCCATGGGCAAGGCGAACGAAGTGTCCGAGGCCGTGCGCAAGGCTGTGGAGGCGGCGCGCCGCGCCATGGTCCACATCCCGCTCACCGGCGGCACCATTCCGCACGAGATCGTGGGACAGCATGGCGCGGGGCGGGTACTCATGAAGCCCGCAGCACCGGGTGCCGGCGTGATTGCGGGCGGCGCGGTTCGCGCCGTGCTCGAGTGCGCCGGCGTGGCCGACATTCTCACGAAGAGCCTGGGGTCCACGAATCCGCATAACATGGTGCGGGCGGCAATGAGCGGGCTGTCGCATCTCACCACGGTCGAGCAAGTGGCCCGGGAGCGGGACATCGAAGTATCGAGCCTGCAGTATCGGTCGCGTGCGAAATCGAAGGAGACGGTCTGATGGCACGCACGTTTGTCTGGCATCCGGGACGCGGACCCGCGCGGACGGAGCCGAACACGCTGACAAATGGCAAGGTGCGCATCGAGCAGGTGCGCAGTTCCATTGGTCATCCGGCGCGGCTGCGCCGCACGCTGGAAGCGATCGGGCTCCGGCATCACCAGGATGTCGTGGTCAAGCAGGATTCGGCTCCGCTCCGGGGCCAGCTCAAGCAAGTGCGTCACCTGGTGAAGGTGACGTCCGTGGAGGAGTAACGAACCGTGGCAAAGCAGAACGACGACGGCGGTGTTCGCGAGAAGATCGGCCTGCACAACCTCGTGGGCGCTCCTGGCGCCACGCGCGGCCGCAAGCGTCTTGGGCGTGGCCCGGGATCGGGAACGGGAAAGACCTCCGGCAAGGGACACAAGGGAATCAAGGCACGCGCCGGGCATCATGGTCCGGGCGGCGGCAAACCGCACTTCGAGGGCGGCCAGATGCCGCTCACCCGCCGGCTGCCCAAGCGCGGCTTCACGAATCCGAACCGGGTGGAGAACCAGATCGTGCACCTGCGTGATCTCGACGGCCTGCCAGAGGGGACGGAGGTCACGGTGGAGACGCTGGCCGCGGCAGGACTCATTCGCCAGGGAAAGGGACCGGCCAAGCTGCTGGCCAATGGCGACGTCACGCGCGCGGTCACGGTGAAGGGCGTGAAGGTCAGCACGTCCGTTCGCGAAAAGATTGTCGCGGCCGGAGGCCGCGTCGAGGAGTAACATGGCGCAGAGCCAGAGCAATCCAGCCACCGCGATCGCCAATCTGTTCAAGACTCCGGAGCTGAAGTCGAGAATCGGCTTCACGCTGCTCTGTCTCGTGGTCTATCGCATTGGCGCGCACATCACGGCTCCGGGTATCGACGTCCAGGCCCTGCTGGACTTCTTCAAGTCGCAGCAGGGGGGCGGCCTGCTGGGGCTCTACGATCTGTTCGTGGGTGGCGGCCTCTCGCGCGCCACGCTGTTCGCGCTGGGGATCATTCCCTACATCTCCGCCAGCATCGTCTTCCAGATCCTTGGCGCGGTGCTGCCGTCGGTCGAGAAGATGCAGCGCGAGGAGCAGGGGCGAAAACGCGTGGAGCAATGGACGCGCTACATGACGGTGGGCATTGCCATCATGCAGGCGTGGGGCTTCGCCCTGTTCACCGAATCGCTGCAGGGCGCGGTGGCGCATCCGGGCTTCGGATTCCGCCTGCAGATGACGCTGTTCCTCACGACCGGTGCGATGTTCGTCACCTGGATGGGCGAACAGATCACCGAGCGCGGCGTGGGCAACGGGGCATCCCTGCTGATCTTCTTCTCGATCGTCGAAGGGTTCTGGCCGGCCATCGTGCAGACCATGAACTTCGTGGGAACCGGAGCGTTGTCGCCATTCAAGCTGGCGATTCTTGCGGTGGTGATGCTGGGTGTCGTGGCCGGGACCGTGGCGATCACGGTGGCGGCGCGGCGCGTCCCCATCCAGATCCCGCAGCGGACGATGGCGCGCGGCCGGCAGCGCGAATCGGCCAAGAACTTCATCCCGCTGCGCATGAACGCGGCGAACGTGATGCCGATCATCTTCGCGCAGACGGTCATCGTCGTGCCGGGCACGATCGCGCAGTTCAGCAAGGCGCCCTGGGCGCAGCAGGTGGCCGAGTACATGCAGCCCGGCACCTGGTTGTACTACGCGCTGACGGCGTTCCTGATCGTGTTCTTCACGTACTTCTACACGTCCATCATCTTCAATCCGATCGACATCGCGGAGAACCTCAAGAAGCAGGGCGGGTTCATTCCCGGGGTGAAGCCGGGCGGGAAGACGGCGGAGTACATCGACCGCGTGATGTCGCGCATCACGATGCCGGGCGCGATTTTCCTGACGCTGATCGCGCTGCTGCCGTTCTGGGTGCTGGAGATGATCAACGTGCCGTTCCGCTTTGGCGGCACCTCGCTGCTGATCGTGGTGGGCGTAGGCCTCGATACGATCCAGCAGTTGCAGCAGCACCTGCTGCTGCGCAAGTACGACGGGTTCATGAAGAAGGGACGCATCCGCTTCCGCGGGCGGCAGCCGACGGGATTCTGAGCGCAACCCCCGCGGCGCGTGCGCCGCGGGGGTTGCGGGAAGCGGCGCCGGCCTTCGGCCGGCTGCCTGCGGGAAGCGCCGCGCGCAGCGCGGCTGCGGGAAGCGGCGAATGCGCCTGCCGGCGCATCGCCTGCGGGAAGCGCCGCGCGAATCGCGGCTGCGGCACGCGCTGCGCCCTACGCCCGCCGTTACTATTCCCCATTGCCCATTCCCACGCAGGCCGCCGCCAACGGCGGCGGGCCGCTTCCCGCAGGGGCCGCAGGCCCTGCTTCCCGCAGCCGGCCGCAGGCCAGCGCTTCCCGCAGCCGCGCTCCGCGCGGCGCTTCCCGGCCCCCCTGCCGCCCCCTACTTTCCACCAATGAACATTCTGCTTCTCGGGCCGCCGGGTGCCGGCAAGGGCACGCAGGGCGAACGCATCGCGCAGCACTTCGGCATTCCGAAGCTGGCTACCGGTGATGTGCTGCGCGCGGCGGTCCGCGAGGGAACGGCGCAGGGCGCACGAGCCAGGGGCTACATGGAGCGCGGGGAGCTCGTGCCGAATGGCGTCATTCTTGGCATCATGAAGGAAGCGCTGGCGCGGCCCGACGCGGCCCGCGGTGTCGTGCTCGATGGCGTCGTGCGCACGGTGCCGCAGGCCGAGGGGTTGGATCGCGTGCTGGGCGAACTCGGTCGGACGCTCGACATCGCGCTCATCTTCAACGTGGATGAGGACGAGGTGGTGCGCCGCATCAGCGCTCGCACCATGTGCGAGAACTGTCAGACGCCGTACGCGGGACGCGAGCCGGGCTCGAGCTGCGAGAAGTGCGGCGGCACGGTGGTGCGCCGCAAGGATGACGAGCCGGATGCCGTGCGCACCAGGCTCAGAGCTTATCACGAACAGACGGCGCCGGTGATCGAGTGGTACCGCGCAGCCAGCGCGAAGGGCGGGCCAACGCGCGTCGTCGAGATTGATGCGGAGGGAGCAGTGGACAGGATTACACAGCGCGTGTTGGGCGCGCTCGACTCATGATTTCACTCAAGTCGGGGCGCGAGCTGGACGTCATGGCGACGGGCGGCCGCATTCTCGCCGAGACCGTGGCCATGTTGCGGCAACGGGTAGCCCCGGGCATGAGCACGATGGATCTGGATGCGCTCGCCGAGGAATTCATCCGGTCGCACGACGGAGCGACGCCCGCCTTCAAGGGTCTGTATGGCTTTCCCGGATCGGTCTGCACGTCGATCAACAACGAGATCGTGCACGGCATCCCATCGCGCAAGCGAGTGCTCAAGGCCGGCGACATCATCTCGATCGATGTGGGCGTGGGCTATCGCGGACTGTACACCGACAGTGCGACCACGGTGGGCGTGGGCGAGGTGGATGAGGCGTCGCAGCGCCTGATGGAAGTGACGCAGCAGGCACTGGAGGCAGGCATTGCCGCGGCAGTCGTGGGCAATCATATCGGTGACATTGGCTCGGCGGTGCAGCACGTGGTGGAAGCTGCGGGGTTCAGCGTCGTGCGGGAGCTCGTGGGACACGGCATTGGCGCGGCCTTTCACGAGGAACCGCAGGTCCCCAACTACGGGAAGCCGAAGCGGCTGATGAAGCTCGTCCCCGGCCTGACCATTGCCATTGAACCCATGGTGAATGCAGGCACACCGAAGACGCGCCAGATGCCGGACCGGTGGACGATCGTCACCGCTGACGGGAAGCGCTCGGCGCACTTCGAGCACACGGTGGCGATCACCGAGAACGGGCCGCGCGTGCTGACACGAGGCGAAGAATAGCGCAGAGCCTGCTCGAAGCCGGCTCAGCACAACATGATCGCATGAAACACTTGACGATCATTCGTGCGCGGCGCATGGTTCGTCTTTGGTGAGACGAATTTCCTTCCTTCTGGCGACGATCATCGCGCTCGCGGCCGCGGCCGTGCAGGCCCAGGCGAGCGCATCGTCCCATCACGATTACACGGCGGCGGACGTCGCCTTCATGCAGGGGATGATCATTCATCACGCGCAGGCCGTGGTGATGTCGGACTGGGCGCCCACGCATGGTGCGGGTGCCCGGCTGCAGGTCCTCTGCAAGCGCATTGCCCTTTCGCAGCGCGACGAGATCACCATGATGCAGCACTGGCTGCAGGACCGTCATCTCGACGCTCCGGACCCGCTGCACATGCTGAACGGCGCGAACACTCCCGTGCACGATACCAGCCCGATGCACATGCCCGGGATGGACATGGGCGCACATCCCATGATGATGAACGGCATGCTCACGCCCGAGCAGATGCGCCAGCTCGACGCGGCGCGCGACACCGCCTTCGACCGTCTCTATCTCACGGGAATGATCCGGCACCACGAGGGCGCGCTCGACATGGTGGCCACGCTGTTCGCCACACCGGGCTCCGGCCAGCAGCCCGAGATTTTCAACTTCGCCACTGATGTGGATGCCGGCCAGCGGGCCGAAATCACGCGCATGCAGGCCCTCCTGAACACGATCACTCCGAGTCCAAGCCAATGACACCTCACCATCGTACGTTCCGCTCGACTTCCCTCATTGCTGCGGCGACGCTTGTGTTCGCGTCGCTCGGCATCTCCCCGTCAGCTCGCGCGCAGTCCGACACCGCGGACGCACGTGCGCATCTCAAGCCGGGACTCTATGACGCGGGTACCGCCTCGAAGGGGCTCGAACTCGTCGCGCATCGCAACAAGCCGGACGTATTTCACCCCAACGAACCGGGCGGACTCACCTACGCGAACTCCGATCTCGCGTTTGGCGGAACCTACGTCTATCAGGGCAACTTCAGCGGGCTGCAGATCTGGAACATCGCCAACCCGCTGAATCCGACGCTCACCGATGCCGACGTCTGCTTCACCGAGCAGGGCGACGTGTCCATCTACGGACATCTGTTGTTCGTGTCCGCGGAGAACACCGGCAGCCGGCTGGACTGCGGCACCGAGGGCGTGCAGGACAGCGTGAGCAAGGAGCGGATGCTCGGCATCCGCATCTTCGATGTTTCGGATCCGGCGCATCCGAAGCAGGTGGCCGACGTGCAGACGTGCCGCGGCTCGCACACGCACACGCTGGTACCCGATCCCTCGAACAAGGGTGTGGTGTACGTGTACGTGTCCGGACTGGCCCGCGTGCGCCCGAGCAGCGAGCTGGCGGGATGTGAAGGTGGGGACATCACCGATCCCAACAGCGCGCTGTTCCGAATCGAGGTGATTCGCGTGCCGCTGGCGCACCCCGAGCAGGCGCGCATTGTGAGCTCGCCGCGCATCTTCAACGACCTCGTCGCGCCGCCAACGCACGGTGCAGCGTACGCCGATACCGCGAACGGCGCGGCGGCGCGCCAGGTGCGGCGGTTCCTGCCGCGGCTCGGGATTCCCAAGACGGCCACGGCCGCCGATACGGAGCGGATCGCACAACTCTTCTCGACCCTGATGCAGAGCCGCGATGATTCCGCGAAGGCGAGCGCGCTCTCCGATTCGTTGAGCCAGATGGGCATCAAGCTGCGCCTTCCCGGCGGCAACCGGCGCGAGGGACCGTCGCAGTGTCACGACATCACGGTCTATCCCGCGGTCGCGCTGGCGGGCGGCGCGTGCTCGGGTTACGGATTGCTCCTCAACATCAAGGATCCGCTTCACCCGGTACGCCTCCAGGCGGTTGCCGACTCCAACTTCTCGTTCTGGCACTCGGCGACGTTCAGCAACGACGCGTCGTCGCTGCTCTTCACCGATGAATGGGGCGGCGGCACGCAGGCGAAGTGCCGCGCGACAGACCCGATTGACTGGGGTGCCGACGCGATCTTTACGCTGGAGCACAATCACCTCACGCACGCGGGCTACTTCAAGATGCCCGCGGCGCAGACGCCGGAAGAGAACTGCGTGGCGCACAATGGCGGCCTGATTCCGGTCCCGGGGCGCGACATCATGGTGCAGGGCTGGTACCAGGGCGGCATCTCGGTGTTCGACTTCACCGATCCGGCGCACCCGAAGGAGATCGCGTACTTCGATCGCGGACCGATCGACTCGACGAAGCTGGTGATCGGCGGCTACTGGGCCGGATACTACTACAATGGGTACATCTATGGCTCGGAAATCGCGCGCGGGCTGGATGTGTTCAAGCTCACGCCCACGGCGGACCTGACGCAGAACGAGATTGACGCGGCGAATCTGGTGAAGTTCTCGCAGCTCAATCCGCAGAGTCAGCCGAAGCTGGTGTGGCCGGCGGCATTTCCGGTGGCGCACGCGTATCTCGACCAGCTCGTGCGCGACAAGGGTCTTCCCGAAGCGCGGACACAGGCGATCGGCAGCGCGCTGAACAGCGCGGAACAGGCCAGGGGGGCGAAGCGCACGAGCGCGCTCCGGAAGCTCGCGGGCGAGCTGGATCACGACGCCGCGAGTGCGAGCGATGCGGCGCGGGTGCGCGCGCTGGCGTCAGTCGTAAAGCGGCTGGAGACGGCAAAAAGCTGATCGAGTCCGCACGCGGGACTTCGAGGGCGGCGAAGGCGGACGTGCCGGCTGGGCGCGTCCGCCTTCGCATGCTTGACATGCCGGCCACATTGCGCGCACCGTGTGGGTCGTCCCGTGCGCCCTGCCGTCCTCGCGTTCCCCTGCACCCGGATTCATGACACCAACAGGCGGCACCGCGATCGCGTCGATTCTGCAGGCGGCCGGCCGGCGCATGATCGTACTCTGCACCGTGGCGATCGCAGCCATGATCGCGAGCGCCGTCCTCGAGGCAACCGGCTCGACGGGGCTGCGACTGTTCATTGCGACGGCCGTCGCGCTCGCAAGTCTGGCCGCGGTGGTGGGCGAGGCCACGGACCAGTTGGGCACGCGACTGGGGCCCGGCGCGACCGGCGTGGTGCAGTCCGCGTTGGGAAATCTTCCCGAGCTGTTCATCAGCATTTTCGCGCTGCGCGCCGGTCTCGTGGTGGTCGTGCAGACGGCGCTCATCGGTTCCATCCTGGCCAACAGCCTGCTCGTGCTGGGGCTGGCGTTCGCTGTAGGGGGCTGGCGCCACGGGACACAACGCTTCGGCACGGGCACCACACGCATGACGGCCATGTTGCTCGTGCTGTCCGTGGCGTCGCTGGCGATTCCCACGCTGGCGACGAAGCCCGGTGCACCGGATTTCGGACATGCGCGCGCGCTGAGCATCGTCACGGCGATCGTGCTGCTCCTGATCTTCGTGGGCAGCGTACCCATGGCGATTCGCGGCAATATCGGGCCGTCGCCCAACGCGCAGAGCGCCGCGCGCAAGTGCTGGTCGCTTGGCGCATCGCTCGCCGTCCTGGCGCTCGCCGGCGTGGGTGCGGCGGTGATGTCCGACTGGTTCGTGGAAGCACTGCGTCCGGCCATGGCCGTACTGCACCTGTCGGAGGAGTTCGTCGGACTGGTGATCGTGGCCATCGCGGGGAACGCGGTGGAAAACGTGGTGGGCATTACGGCGGCAGCTCGCAACGATGGTGATCTCGCGGTGAGTCTCATTCTGAACAGCAGCCTGCAGGTCGCGTTGCTGCTCATTCCCGTGCTGGTGCTGATCAGCATGGTGCTCGGCGGGTCGATGCTGACGTTGGTGGCGCCGGAGCTGCTGGTGGTATCGCTTGGTCTTGCGGCGGTGCTGGGGGCGCTGATCGTGTTCGATGGCGAATCGAACTACGTGGAGGGGCTCGCGCTCATCGGCCTGTACGTCATCATCGCGGGCAGTGTATGGTATGGGCCGCCGGTTGCGGGATGAGCGGACCGCCGCAGACGCGGGAGGGTGCCCCGCACAGCAGTAGCATCGGAATTCGCTGGCGCCGCGGCGGGCCGCCCCTATCTTCCCTGCCATGACCGAACCGGAACGGCTTCCGGACGTAGTGGCGGATCGCTACGTCGTGCAGCGAGAACTCGGGCGCGGCGGCATGGCCACGGTGTATCTTGCCCAGGATCGCAAGCATCACCGGCCCGTCGCGCTCAAGCTGCTGCATCCGCACCTCGCCGCCACGCTTGGCCCGGAGCGTTTTCTGCGCGAGATCAGCATTGCCGCGTCGCTCCAGCATCCGCACATCGTACCCCTGTACGACTCGGGCCAGGCGAACGGCAATCTTTTTTACGTGATGCCGTACATCGAGGGAGAATCGCTGCGGCAGCGCCTCGTGCGCGAGAAGCAACTGCCACTCGAGGATGCGCTGCATCTCGCACGCGCGATGGCCGCCGCGCTCGACTATGCGCATCGCCATCAGGTGGTGCACCGCGACATCAAGCCGGAAAACGTGATGCTGCACGACGGCGAGGCCATGGTGGCCGACTTTGGCATCGCGAAGGCGCTGACGGCCGCCTCCGACGTGAGTCTCACGCAGACGGGCATGGCCATGGGGACGGCGGCCTACATGAGCTCCGAGCAGGCCATGGGCGAACCAGAAATTGACGGGCGCACGGACATCTACAGCCTGGGATGCGTGCTGTACGAGATGCTCGGCGGGCACCCGCCATTCACGGGCCCGACGGCGCAGGCGATCATCGCGCGGAGCATCACCGAGGCGGCGCCATCGCTTCGCTCGGCGCGCGCGGGAATACCGGACTGGGTGGAGCAGGCGGTTCAGAAGGCCATGGCCAAGGATCCGGCAGACCGCTACGCCTCCGCCGCGCAATTCGCCCAGGCGCTGGGGACGGTAGGCGGGGCGTCCACGCCGCCCGGCACCGCGCACGCGACACCGGCGGCGAGTGCCGCGGCGCCCAAGTCCATCGCGGTGCTGCCCTTCGTGAACATGAGCGCCGATGCGGAGAACGAATACTTCACCGATGGAATGGCTGAAGAGATCATCAACGCGCTCTCGAAGATCCAGCGGTTGCGCGTGGCGGCCCGCACGTCGTCATTCGCGTTCAAGGGGAAGAACGTGGACGTGCGCACCATCGGCGAGCAACTGAACGTTGCCGCCGTGCTCGAAGGCAGCGTGCGCAAGGCAGGGTCGAAGCTGCGCGTGACGGCACAGCTCGTGAGCGTGAGCGACGGCTACCACTTGTGGTCGGAACGCTTCGACCGCGAGCTCGAAGACGTCTTCGCCATTCAGGACGAGATCGCCGCCAGCATCGTGCGCGCGTTGCGCGTGGTGCTGAGCGAGCAGGAGAAGCGCGCCATCGAGAACGCGCCCCGCGTGGATGTGGAGGCGTACGAGTACTATCTGCGCGGCAGACAGTATCACCATCAGTTCCGGCGCGCGGGCATCCAGTTCGCCCGTCGCATGTTCGAGCGCGCGCTCGACGTCGATCCAAACTACGCGCTCGCGCACGCGGGCGCCGCCGACTGCTGCTCGTTTCTCTACATGTACTGGGACGCGAGCAAGGCGAACGTCGAGGGCGCCGAGAGCTACAGTCGCAAGGCGCTCGAACTGGGGCCGCAGCTCGCCGAGGCGCACGCCTCGCGCGGACTCTCGCTCACGCTCACCAAGTTGTACGATGAGGCGCAGGCGGAGTTCGAGATGGCGATCCGGCTCGACCCCCAACTCTTCGAGGCGCATTACTTCTACGCGCGAGCGCTCTTCCAGCAGGGGAAGTACGAGGAAACGGTACGCCAGTACGAGGAAGCGAGCCGTGTGCGCCCCGAGGATTATCAGGCGCTCTTTCTCGTCCAGCCGTCGCAGCGGCACCTCGGGCGAGTGGCAGACGCCGAAGCCAGCCTGCGGAAGGGACTGCAGGTCGCGCAGCGCCACCTCGAACTCAATCCGGATGATGCGCGCGCACTCTACCTGAGTGCCGGGGCCTCGATGATCCTGGGTGAACATGCGCGCGGTCTGGAGTGGGCATCGCGGGCGCTGGCGCTCGATCCTGAGGACTCGGGCGTGTTGTACAATGTGGCCTGCGTGTATGCGCTGGGCGCGAGGACGAGCGATGCGGTCGCCGCGCTCGAGAAAGCCGTGCACAATGGCTTCGGACATCGCGAGTGGCTGGAGAACGATTCCGACCTCGACTCCCTGCGTGACGATCCGCGATTCAAAGCGTTGTTACAGCGGATATGAGCGACTCCGACCCGCCGCAGACAGCCGCGTCCAGCGACAATGGGACTCCTCTCGTCAAGCGCTGCCCGCAATGCGAGTTGGAGTACTCCGCTGACACGGATTTCTGTCCGAAGGACGGGTCCACGCTGGTGACGCCCGGTGCGACCGGTCTGGAAGGACGGATCATCGCGGGTCGCTATCGCGTGCTCCGCCAGATCGGCGAAGGCGGGATGGGGCGCGTGTATCTGGCCGAGCACATCAAGATGGGGCGACGCTGCGCCTTCAAGGTGCTCGCGCACGCGCTCGTGTCCGACGCCGAGGCGATCGGCCGGTTCAATCGCGAAGCGATGAACGCGAGCCGCATTCTGCATCCGAACGTTGCCGCGGTGTACGACTTCGGCGAAGCGAGCGACGGTCTCGTGTACCTGGCCATGGAACTCGTCGAGGGTGAGCCGCTCTCGGCCGTCTGCGCGCGCGCAACGGTTCTCTCCGCGGAGCGCACCATTGACATCGCGTCACAGGTCGCCGAGGGACTCACTCCCGCGCACGAACTGGGCATCGTGCACCGCGACCTCAAGCCGGACAACATCATCGTCGGAACGGCGAAGGACGGACGCGATGTGGTGAAGATCATTGATTTCGGCATCGCGAAGGGGATGGCGGGCGACACGCAGCGCGTCACGCGCACGGGATTCATCGTGGGCACGCCGGAATACATGTCCCCGGAGCAGCTCGCCGGCGACACGCTCGACGGACGCAGCGACCTGTTCGCTCTGGGGTGCGTGATGTATCGCATGCTCACCGGTGAGTCCACCTTCACCGGACCGAGCATGGAGTCGCAGATCCAGCGCCGGCTCACGCGTCCGCCGCCACACGCCAGAGCGGCGAATCCCGCCGTGCCGCCGTGGCTGGACGCGGTGGTGGCGAAAGCCATGGAGCGCGATCCCGGCGATCGGTACCAGACGGCAACCGAATTTCGGGACGCGTTGCGAGGAGGGGCAGTGCTCCGCACGGCGCGCCGCAAGGCGATCGCCATGCCCGTGGTGTCGCGCCGCTTCTGGTTTGCCGCCGGCGCGGTGGCTGGCGTCACGCTCCTCGTTTCGCTCGGCATGCGGGGCGAGCACGCCGCGCCGGACGGGCATGCGCCGAGTGCCTCGGGCGGCGCTGACAGCGCGCGCGTCGCGCCTCCCCGCATCGCGGCGCAGACTTCATCTTCGGCGCAGGCTGGAGCGAACTCGTCATCAGGCAAGCAGGCGGATAGCGGCACGCCTGTCAGAGTGCCGGTGCCGCCCGCATCTCCGGCGCCGCGCGCGGCCGATGCGCATCGCGACGCGCCACGTGTCGCGTCGTCCGGCACGCAGCGAGCGCCGGTCGTGCCGACTGAGAGCGCGGAGTCGCGGGTGTCCGCATTGCCGCCGCCTGCGCCGGCGACATCGCACGCGGCACCAGCACCGGGCGGGACTCCGGCCATGGCAGCCAACGCGCCGAGCACCCCAGCCAACGGAGCGACCACGACAGCCAACGGGCCGACCACGACAGCCAACGGGCCGACCGCGGCTACTGCACCACCTCCGCCGGTCGCGCCGCCGCTGGACGTTGCCGGTATCCAGGCGGCCGTCACGCGCTATGCGCGCGCGCTCGAGTCGCGCGATCTCGCGCGCGTGCGCGCGGCATATCCCGCACTCACCGACGAGCAGGCGCATCGCTGGAAGGATGTCTTTGACGCCACGAATGGCATCACCGCCACGCTCACTGTCGTCCCGCCCGCGCACGTGAGCGATTCGGACATGGTAGCGGTGAATGTGAAAGCGGCATTTTCATTCGACTACAAGCGCGGCGTGAACGGCGATCCGAATCCTACGGCCACGTACCACGCCAATCTCAGCCGCAGTGGCAGCACCTGGGTACTCCGATCGATCGAGTAGCCGGTACGCGGTGAGACGGACGAATGGGTGACGGCCGGCGAGCGCGCGATCGCGACGGCGTCATCCAGCCCCTCAGAAGTTGTACTCCAGCCCCAGCGTCCAGATCGCGTTCGCCCGCAGGCCGCCGCGGTTCACGGGGAGAATGAGATTCACGACCCCTGTCGTGCCCGAGTCCATGCGCAACTTGAGCCCAATGGATGCATTCACGAGGTTGTCGCGGCCGTTCGGGATGTTCGTGGGATCGATGGTGCGCAGGAAGGGCTGCGTGATCGTGACAGGCGGCGGGATGATCAGCTTGTTGTCGCCGAGCTGCCATTCGGAGATCACGTCGACGGCGAGCGTCGCCCAGTCTGCCATGAGCTGGTCGAAGCCGGCGGTCGCGAGCAGCGCGTTGTTCTCGGATTGGTCCGAGCGGTAGAAGAAGCCGCCGTTGAAGTGCGGCGTGAACGGGCCGAAGCGGCCGGAGAGCACGGCGAGTCCGCGAAATCCGAATGCCCCTGCACCCAGGAAATCATCCGCGTTTCCCGTCGGGAAACGTGCATCCGCGAGGAGGGAGAAGTTGCTGTGGGGCGAGGCGTTGAGGTTCACCTTGGCGCGCAGCGAGATGTCGCCAAGGCCCGTGGCCGAGCCGCTGGCCGACGACTGTGCGGTGAGCACCGGATCGGTTGGCGTGCCGGCGAAGAAGTGCACCGCGGGCGAGCCAAACGGTACGATCTGCGCGCTGCTCTCGCCGCTCACGGAGACGTGCGCAACGGGCACCGCCACGCCGATGTCCACGCGGTTGGAGAGACCATAGGTGAGGTAGAACGAGCTCACGAAAAGATTGACGTGAAGCGTCGTGCGCACCTGAATGAAGTCGTTCTCGTAGGGCGAGTCGCCGAGTCCCGGTAGGCCGACGTCCTCGTGCGTGAAGTTCAACTCGATGTCGCTGAGGGGAATGCCACGGAGCGAGCTGAAGCTCACGTTGCTCACGTTGACGCCGGCGAGCATGCGTCCATGACCGAGCGTCTGGCCGCGCTCGCCAAACACCGGTCCCGAGGACTCCGACGTCTTGACCGGCAGTCCATTCTGGAAGGTGAAGGTGGCGCCGCTGCTTGCCGCGCTCACGGGGATATTCGCCACGTTCAGTCCAATGGCGTCCTGGAGGAAGGAGAGGACGGTGGCGTTGCCCGAGACATCGGCGGGGATGAAGTGGTCGCCGTGTCCGTTCTGCGCCAGCACCGAGCCGGCGAGACAGAGCGGTTCACCGCAATTCCCGAAAGTGAAGAGATTGGTGATCGTCGAGTGGAGACCTTGCGCGGAGAGCGGCGCAGCGAAGAGCAGGAGCAGCGCAAGAGACTGCATGCAGCGTCGCATGAAGCTACCTCGGGAACAGGGTGATGTTGGCATCTCACGCCGATGGCGGCGTCGCGACCTTACCCACAAAGAGAATTGTGCCCGACAGCCGTTCGTGAATGGCGAAGAAGAACGGGTGGTCCGCCTGCAGCAAAGGCGTGGGACCAGACGTGACTCCCATACCCACGCCCGTGGCCGCCGCGGCGACCGTGCCCTCCTCATCCACCTTCACGAAGGTGGATTGGTCCACGGAGGTGATGGCGAGACGGTGTCCCAGCGCAGTCGACATGTTCGTGAAATCGGCATCCGGTCCGAAGGCAATGCCCATCCCGAGCGCCGTGAGGGCGTGGTTCAGCGAATCTTTCCACGTGAGTTGAAAGCGCGGCAGCAGGACTTTCCCCTTCTGCACTGACAGCCCGGCGATGAGCAAGTGAAAGTCGCCGGGCGTGAAGGACGCGAGCAGCGAATCCACGCGGTGTCCCGGCTCGGGCACGACGACCAGCATGGCGTACGCGCCGCCGCCGTATGGGAGGTCGACGGCCTGGTATGCGGGAGTCGAGATGGCGGGAACGGAATCGTCCACCTGCATCATCTGCACGGTCATGGTCGAACCATCCAGCTTCGTGAACGGAAACGGCGCCGTCCGCTTCGTGTCGAACTGCTCGACCCACGTTCCCTTGAAGTAGATCGCGTTGGCCAGGTACATCGCCATGGTCGACGGGAGACTCTGTACGAGGACGGGAATCCTGCCGGCCGTGCTCGTGTTCACCCAGTCATTGATCGTGCCGATGGTAGCCGGATCGCTGAAATCCACCGCGGCGACTTCGGCATCGAAGAACTGCTTGCCGGCATCGAGGAACGACTGATTGAATGGAATGTCCTGGCGATACCAGATGGAGTTGGCGATCCGGAAGTCCACGCGGGAATCCAGCCCGCGCAGGAGGTCAATGAGCCCCTTGTACGACTCGTCGATGTCACTCACCGGCATGCCCGCGTATCCGAGCACGGCGCGCATGGAATCGAGCGTAGTACCGGCTGCCCCGTTCATCGTCATGCCGAGCGCCATCGAGGCACTCAGCGGCGAGATGAAGATGTTGGAGTCCGGCGGTGTATCGTGGTTGAGCTGGCGCAGCAGCGAGAACGCGAAGCTGTTGCTCGCGCTGATGAGGCTCTGTTCTCCGCTGGTGAGCGCGCGGGGAAGAGCGGAAATGGGTCCGGGTGCCGTGGAGTCCATGCTGCACGCGGCCAGCAGCAACGCCGCCGCCGCGGTGCAGAACGCGAATGGAGTGTGGCGACGGGCGGATGACCGAGTCTGACGAGAAAGGTGTCGCATACGGCCTCCATTGGCGGGAAGTACGGCGAATATGGGACGCGCGAGTTCGGCAGGCAATCCGCGATGCACGATGCCTCGTGGCAGCGGCCCGTGGTTTCAGCCCGCGCTGGCCGGGCGGAAACCGCGGGCCGCACACCTCCGTATCAGACCGCATGACCAATCACGCAGATCTTCGAGCGGAGGGTACGATCGCGCCGTGGGTGATCGCCGCTGCTGTCGCGGTAGTGCTCGCGCTCCATCTCGTCACCGCGCTCGTCACGCCGTACGGACTGCAGCGCGACGAATTTCTGTATCTGGCAATGGGCGCGCACCTGCACCTCTGGCGCATGGATTTTCCGCCAGCCATGGCGCTGCTCGCCCAGCTCATGCGCGCCACGGTCGGCGTGAGCGTCGTTGCGCTGCGCCTGGTGCCGGCGCTCTTTTCCGCGGTACTCGTGGCCTTCGCGGCACTGTTTGCCCGCGAACTGGGCGGGGGACGATTCGCGCAGGCGCTGGCTGCGGTCGCAATCATCGCGAGCCCGGCGTTTCTCCGCAGCGGGTCGCTCTTTCAGCCGGTCGTGCTCGATCAGGTAGCGTGGACGCTCGCGCTCTATGCGCTGACCCGGTTGGTGCGCACGGCTGACGCCCGCTGGTGGCTCGCGGTGGGCGTGGCCGGCGGCCTCGGTCTGCTGATCAAGTTCAGCATTGGCATCATCGGCGTGGGCGTCCTGATCGCGCTCATCGTCCTGCCGGATCGCCGCTGGCTGCGCACGCGCTGGCCATATCTCGCGGTACTGCTCGCCGTCGCGATCGGATCACCCAGCATCGTGGGACAGATCCGCACGGGGTGGCCGGCGGTGCTCTACGCGCGCGAGCTGTCCGCGCAGCAACTCACGCACGTGACCGTCGCCGGATTCTTCGCGGATCAGGCGCAGATGTTGGGGCCCGCCGTTCTGCTCGCGGTGGCGGGGGTGTGGGAGTTCCTGCGGCGTGACTCGGTTCGTCTCGTGGGCGTGGCCTGTCTGGGCGCGCTGGCCATCCTGCTGGTACTGCATGGCAAGGCGTACTATCTGCTGCCGGTGTATCCCGCGCTCATCGGCGCGGGCTCCGCGTGGGGCGAGCGCCTGAGCGCGGACCGCGCGGGCGGCCATCGCCGTACCGGTGTGGCGGCCCGGGCCATCGCCGTGGCGCTCGTCGTCGCGTACGGCGCCGCTGCGCTCCCCTACGGTCTGCCCGTGCTCGCCCCCCGCGCGATGGCGCGCTTTGCGTCGCACGGCCTGCAGGACATGGTGACGACGAACATGAACCAGGTGCTGGCGCTGCCGCAGGACTACGCCGACATGCTGCACTGGCGTGATCGCGTGGCGGCGGTGGCGCGCGTGTACGATTCGCTCCCGCCGGCGGTGCGACAGCGTACGGTCATTGCGGCGACGAACTACGGCGAGGCCGGCGCGATCGATTACTACGGGCCGGCAATGGGTCTGCCCAATGCCATCTGCGGGTGCGGGACCTACTGGTTTTTCGGCCCGGGCGCGCTGCCGGGCGACGTATTGGTTACCATAGGTGTGGATTCGATCGACCTGCGGCGCTTCTATCGTGTCGTGCAGCCGGCCGGCGTGCTGCGCGACCGGTGGGCGGTGCCCGAGGAGCAGGATATCCATCTGTACGTGGCGCGCGATCCCGTGATGCCGCTGCAGCGGCTGTGGCCGCTGCTCGATCCGCGCGAACAGCCGGCGACATCGTCGTAGCGCGTCTGCTGCGGCCTCCAGTGCGCCCTTGGCGCGGCGTGCGGCGGCGTGCGGCGGCGTGCGGCGGCGTGCGGCAGGCCATGGATGACGTCTGGTCAGAGGCCTCCGGTGGGCGTAGCATACTGGCACCATTCCGCCCTGTCCGGCGCATTCCACAGGAGACCCGTTCATGTTCAGCCATGCGCCCTGGTTCTCGCGCACTGTTGTCCTTGCGATCGTCATTGCCGCCACCGCCGCGACCGGCGCGGGTGCGCAGGCGCGCGACACGCTCCTCTCGGCAATGAAGCTGCCGCTGCAAGCCGGATTCGCGCCGCTGGTGCCGCCGGCGCCGGGGCATCCGGTGCTGCTGCGCCCCGACCGCGTGTTCGATGCGACGAACGAACAGACGCATGACGGATGGGTCGTCCTGGTGGATGGCGACAGCATCATTGCGGTGGGGCCTGCTGCATCGGTCCACGCGCCACGAGGCACGCAGACCATCGCGCTCACCGGGCTGACGCTGCTTCCCGGGCTCATCGATGCGCACTCGCACATCTTCCTGCATCCCTACAACGAGACGCTCTGGAACGACCAGGTGCTCAAGGAGCCTGAGGGGTATCGCGTGGTCGAGGCGGTGCTGCACGTGCGGAACACACTCATGCAGGGATTCACGACGCTGCGCGATCTGGGCACCGAAGGCGCGGGGTTCGCGGACGTAGACATGAAGCGCGCCATCAACGAAGGGCTCATCCCGGGTCCGAGACTGCAGGTCGCCACACGCGCGATCGTGGCGACGTCCAGCTACGGACCCGGCCCGCGCGGATTCCGTCCGGATCTCGTGCTGCCGCAGGGAGGACAGGCGGTGAGCGGAGTGCCCGAGGTGCTGGCCGCGGTGCGCGAGCAGGCGGGGCGGGGCGCGGACTGGATCAAGGTGTACGCGGACTACCGTCGCGGGCCGAATGGGTCCACCGCGCCAACGTTCAACCAGGAGGAACTCAATGCGCTCATGTCCGAGGCGCATTCATCGGGCCGACCGGTATCCGTCCATGCGACCACCGCCGAGGGGATGCGGCGCGCGATACTCGCCGGCGTCAACACCGTCGAACATGGGTATGGAGGCACGGACTCCGTCTTTCACATGATGGCGGAACGCGGTGTGGCCTATCTGCCCACGCTCGAGGCGGAGGCGGCGTACGCGGAGTACTTCGATCATTACGTGCCCGGCCGAAGCGAACCCACGGAAGGAATGAAGCAAGCCGCGCACGCCTTTCAGCTCGCGCTCAAGAACGGCGTGACGATCGGGTGCGGGAGCGACGTGGGCGTGTTCACGCATGGCACCAATGCGCTCGAACTCGAATGGATGGTGAAGGACGGCATGCGTCCCGCGCAGGCGCTGCTGGCCGCAACGGCGGTGGATGCAAAGATCCTCGGCATGGACCATGAGATCGGGAAGCTCGTGCCGGGATTGAAGGCGGACATCGTTGCCGTACAGGGCGATCCCACGAAGGACATCGCCGCCGTGAGTCGCATGCGCTTCGTCATGAAAAACGGCGTGATCTACCGGCAGCCCTGAGCGCCGTGCACGAGTGTCAGCGTCGGGTGCGCCACGGCCACGCGCTGATGCGGATGCTCACGGCGTGAAGAGATCCGGGAACCGCTGCTGCAGCGCCACGATTTTCGGCGCATCGTACTTCACGATGTACGGACTGGTCGGGTGCCGTTCGGCGTAATTCTGCTGCGATCCGTCAACCACGTTGAACGCCTGCAGTGCCGCGACGACCGTGACGATCCGCTTCGGAAAGACGTGGGCCGCGGTGAGCGAGTCGATGTAGCTTCGCACGAGGGTACGCTGGGCGCCGCCGTCGACGAAGATCACGGATCGGTATTCGGCGCCCACGTCGGGGCCCTGCCGGTCGAGCTGGGTGGGGTCGTGCACCACCGAGAAGAACACGTCGAGGATTTGTCGATAGGAGATGTGCGCTGGGTCGTACTCGAGGCGAACCGCCTCGACGGGTGCCGTGGATGCCGTGCCCGCTGCCGAAGCCGGAATGGCGTAGCCCGACGTGACGGTGCGGATGCCGCGAACGTGGCGGAACACGGACTCCACACCCCAGTAGCACCCGCCGGCCAACACGGCTTCGGCTGTCGTGCGTGCTGCTGTCGGGCCGGCGCTCTCCACTGCGTGACGATGAGTGATCCAGGCGGCCGCCGGCACGAAGAGCAGCGCGGGCCACCAATGCAGCAGCGGAGCCTGTCGGAAGCAATGCATTTGCATGGAAGACCTCACACGTCGGCCCGCAGTGCCGCGGCGGGATCTGTCGCCGCGGCGCGGCGCGCCGGGAACCAGCTCGCCATCACGGCGACGATCGCCATCACGGCGACCGCGGCGAGCAAGGTGGTCGGATCGTTCGGCGCAACCTCGAAGAGCAATGCCGCCAGGAATCGCATGAGCAGGAGCGCCGCGCCAACGCCAAGCACGATGCCGAATGCCGCCACGGCAATCGCCTGCGTGAGCACCAGGCGGCGCAGCGCCGCGGGCTGTGCGCCCAACGCTGTCCGCACCGCCATCTCTCGCGCGCGCAGGCTCACCATGTAGGAGACGACACCATAGAGACCGACCGCGCCAATGAGCATCGCGGCAATGGACGCAATCTCCAGCAGCGCCAGCGTGAACGACGTCCGGGACGTGGAGCGCCCGAGCATGTCGCGCATGGTGTGCACGGCATAGACCGGTACCGAAGGCGCCAGCGTCTGCAGCACTCGTTCCACGGGCATGGTGATATCGTGTGCGGACGACCTGCTGCGCACGACGAAGGCGAGTTCTCGCGGCGCCCACCGGATGGCGTTGGCATCGCCCGTCGCCGTCGCGGGTCCCGGCGCCGTCACGAGCGGAAGATACACGGTCTCGTCGGGCGGCTGATCCAGTCCGCTGCCGCGTACATCGCCCGTGATCCCGATCACGGTAAACCAGGGTCCGTCCGGCGAGAGACGGAGGCGCTGGCCAACAGCCTGTCCCTCGCTCCAGTAGCGCGCCGCGAGCGCGTGGGTGACGATGACTTCGAGTGGCGCACGGGCCGCATCGGGTGGCTCGAACGTGTGTCCCTGGACGAAGGGAATGCCGAGCGCGCTGAAGGTGCCCGGTGTTGCATAGGCGACCTGATGGACGTCCGGCATCTCGCGCATCGCGAGCGGGCGGTCCTCCACGAACACCGCGGTGTCGCGCCGGGCTTCGTCGTCGAGCGGCAGCCTGGTCAGCACACCGGCTGACTGCACATCAGGAAGCGCTGCGATGGCCTCGAGCGCGCGTGCGACAAAGGCGACCGTGGCGCTGGTGGTCGGGTACGCTTCGTCAGGAAGTGCCACACGGAACGTGTACGACCCGTTGGCGTCGAATCCCGGCGGGACCGAGCGGAGCGACCGGAAGCTGCGCGCCATGAGCCCCGCTCCGGTCACGAGCACCAGCGCGAGCGCCACCTGCACGACCACGAACACCCGGCGAGCGCGGAGGCGGCTCCTGCCCGCCGTCGTCCCACGGCCATTCTGTACGAGCACCGATGCGACGTGCGGTCCGCAGGAGCGAACCGCCGGCACCAGACTCATGACGAGCGCCGTCAGCAGCGTGACGCCGATCGCGACGGCGAGCACCGTGCCGTCGAGTCCCACCGTCGCGAGTCGCGGAATGGCGATGCCCGATGGCATCGAGCGGAGCGCGCCGAGTGCGGCCGCCGCGAGCGCGATGCCCGACACGCCACCGAGCACCGCCAGCAGCAGGGCTTCGGAGAGGAATTCGGCAACGACCACGCCGCGGCCGGCGCCAAGCGCGCGGCGTACCACCAGCTCATGCTGTCGCTCCTCGGCGCGCACGAGGAAGAGGTTGGCGACATTCGCGCACGACACGAGGAGCAGGAACGCCGCCGCGCCGAATACCACCCACAGCGTACGGCCGATGTTGCCGACGATCGTATCGCGCAGCGAATGCACATCAGCGCGCATGTGTGTGATGGCGATGGCATCGGCGGTCAGGCGGCCCGGAAACGCTTCGGGCACGTGCGGCAGCAGCGTCTGGAGGTCCCGCGCGGCTGCGTCGGGGGTGACGCCGGGGCGCAGTCGCGCCACCGCGCGGAAGTCGAACGCCGCCGACCGCGTGTGCGCCGGGTCGATGCCAATGGGAATCCAGAGTGCGGTATGGCCGTCGGGGAACGCGAATCCATCCGGCATGATTCCCACGACCTCATGCTGCACGCCGTCGATGACCACGGTGCGACCGATCATGTGGGGATCGGATCCGTACTGTGTCCTCCAGAGGCGTTCGCCGAGCATGACGACGGGCGTCGCGCCGGGCTGGTCTTCGGCGTCACGGAACACCCGCCCCTTGAGGGGCGCGATGCCGAGCACGGCGAACAGGCTCGCGCTGGCACGGGCGGCGTCGACGCGCTCGGCGCGCGCGCGGTCACCAGCGCCTGCGGTGCTGAGATTCACGGCGGAGGTACGGTATGCGCCGACGCCGGAGAAGACGTGGTTGGCCTCGCGATAGTAGAGATACGTCGCGTCGGACTGATCCACGTGACTGATGCCGCGAATCGCCAGGCTGTGCGAGAGATCGACGAGCTGCGCCGGATGCGTGAAGGGAAGGGGACGGAGCAGCACGCTGTCCACGAGACTGAACACGGCGGTCGTGGCGCCGATGCCGAGCATGAGCGTGAGCATGGCCGTCGCGGCGAAGACCGGCGCGCGCACCAGCCGGCGCGCCGCGCGGCGCAGGTGACGAGCCGCGCCCTCCACCCAGGGAATCGTGCGCCCGGTATGAAAGGACTCCTGCGCCAGCCGCACGTTGCCGAAGCGGCGGTGCGCCTCGAAGGCGGCATCCGCCGGTGGCATGCCCTCGGCGACGAGCCGGTCAGTTTCGAGCGCGAGGTGCGCCGTGATCTCGCTGGAAAAATCCGCGTCGTCGCGCCGACGGCGTCTGAGGAAGTGCAGCGGATTGCGCATGGGTCATGTCCCTGAAGGCTGGGGCCCGAGGATGAGCGCGATCGCGCCGGCGAGCGCCCACCATTCCCGGGTTTCGCGCGCGAGCTGTTTGCGACCGGCGGGCGTGAGCTCGTAGAAGCGGGCGCGGCGGTTGTTGCCGGACAGGCCCCATTCGGCCCGGACCCAGCCGCGATCCTCGAGGCGTTGGAGAGCAGGGTAGAGCGAGCCGTGGTCCACGAGGATGGTGTCGCGCGATGTGGACTGGATGGTGCGCGCGATGCCCTGTCCGTGTTCGCGGCCGGCGGCGAGGGTTCGCAGGATGAGCAGGTCGAGTGTGCCCTGCAGGAGCTGGGGACGGCTTTGGGTTGACATTCTACCCGACGATAGTGTCGTTCGGGTAGAATGTCAACAGGGGAGGTACGCGAGGGAACAGGCCCTCCGGGTGACGCAGCCGGAATGAGGGGCAGCCCCAGGGTCAGCTCTTGGGCCAGCCCCTGGCGCAGCCCTTCCGGCGGGATTCCTGGCCCATTAGAGTCTCACCCCATCCCCCCGCCATTTCCTCTCATGACTGACCCCACGCTCTCCCGCCGCGATGCGATCAAGACCGGAGTGGTCGCGCTCGTGGGCGCGTCCCTCAAGCCGGATTCGCTGGCGCGGTTCGAGTCGAGTGTGACACCCACATTCGCATCGCCAACAACGGCGGCGCCGCACGCCGCGGCGCCGTCGCGGACGCGCACGCTCCTCGACGACGACTGGCGGTTTCACCTCGGCCACGCGTCGGATCCGACGCAGGACTTTGGCTACGGCGCGCAGAGCGAGTTCGCCAAGTCGGGCAGACTCTTTGCACCGGTGTCGCACGCCGATTTCGACGCGTCGGCATGGACCACGCTCGACCTGCCGCACGACTGGCTCGTGGATCTGCCCTTTGTCAACGACGCGTCGCTTGCCGATTACGGATTCAAGCCGGTGGGGCGTGCCTACCCGGCGAGCAGCATCGGCTGGTATCGCAGAATGCTCGACATTCCCGCGGATCGCACCGATCGCTGTTTCCGGCTCGAGTTCGATGGGGTGTTCCGGGACTGTCTCGTCTCGCTCAATGGCCACATGATCGGCCGGAATTTCAGCGGCTATGCGCCGTTCAGCGCCGACATCACGCCGAACGTGAACCGAGGCGGCCCCAACGTACTTGTCGTTCGTGTGAACGCGACGGAGCATGAGGGGTGGTTCTACGAGGGCGCGGGAATCTACCGGCACGTGTGGCTGGTCGAGACGGCTCCGATACACGCGGCGCACTGGGGCACGTTTGTCACGACGACGCTCGACGGCCGCGCGGCCATCGCGAAGGTCGTGTCTGCCGTGCAGAACGACGGTGACACGGACGCGCACTGTCGCATCGAGGCCAACGTCGTCGATGCCGATGGTACGGTGGTGAGCACGACGAGGTCGGCGGAGACCCCGGTGGGCGCGGGCCGGAGCGCAGCAATCACGTATCAGTTGCGGATCACGTCACCCCGGCTCTGGTCGCCCGAATCACCGCACTGCTATACGCTCCTCACGCGCGTGGTGGTGGATGGTACCGAGGTGGATCGCACGGCAACCGTGTTCGGTGTGCGTACCGTGCGCTTCGATCCCGATCACGGGCTGTTGCTCAACGGCAAGCATGTGGAGATCAAGGGAACCTGCAACCACCAGGATCACGCTGGCGTCGGCTCGGCGTTGCCCGACCGATTGCAGAGCTACCGGATTGAACGGCTCAAGGCGATGGGCGCAAACGCGTATCGCACGTCGCACAATCCGCCGACGCCCGAACTGCTCGACGCATGCGACCGGCTCGGCATGATGGTGCTGGATGAGACGCGCATGTTCGGTTCCGACGATGAGGCGCTGAGCCAGGTGGAGCGGCTCGTGCGCCGGGACCGCAATCACCCGAGCGTCATTGCGTGGTCCATTGCGAACGAGGAGCAGAACGAGCAGGGGAATGCGCGCGGCGCCGCGATGGCTGCCGTGATGAAGCGCACCGTCAGGCGGCTGGATCCGTCGCGATCCGTGACGGCGGCCATGGACGGCAGCTGGGGGAAGGGCATTTCCGGCGTGGTCGATGTGCAGGGCTTCAACTATCACATCGGCGCGCCCATGGACGACTTTCACAAGGCATTTCCCCGTCAGCCATCGGTTGGCACCGAAGTCGGGAGCACCGTGTCCACACGCGGCATCTACACCAACGACACGACGCGCGGATACGTCTCGGCGTACGATGTGAACGCGCCACCCTGGGCCAGTACGGCGGAGGCGTGGTGGACGGCGTACATCGCGCGGCCGTGGGTGTCCGGCGGATTCGTCTGGACGGGCTTCGACTATCGCGGCGAACCGACTCCGTACAAGTGGCCGTGCATCAGCTCCCACTTCGGCATCATGGACACGTGCGGCTTTCCGAAGGACAACTATTTCTATTACCAGGCGTGGTGGGGATCGAAGCCGGTGCTGCACGTGTTCCCGCACTGGAACTGGGCCGGGCGAGAGGGTGACACGATGGACGTGTGGTGTCATACGAATCTCGATCGTGTGGAGCTCCTGCTCAACGGGAAGCCCGTGGATCCGGGTGCCCAGCGTGTGACGCGCGGCGGCCACGTGGCGTGGAAGGTGCCATACGCAGCGGGCACGCTCGAGGCGCGCGGCTACACGGGCAATCGGCTCGTACTCACGGCGAAGCGCGAGACCACGGGCGCGCCGTCGGCGATCCAGCTCGTGCCCGATCGCTCCCGCATCGCGGCTGATGGCCGCGACGTGTCGGTGGTGGAGGTTCGCGTGACGGATGCGTCCGGGCAGACGGTGCCCACGGCGAGCGATCGAATTACCTTCCGGATGTCGGGCGCGGGCAGGCTGATCGGCGTTGGCAACGGCGATCCATCGAGCCACGAAGCGGATCACGCCGACACGCGGAGCACGTTCAACGGGCTGTGTTGCGCGATTGTGCAGGCGGCGCGCGAGGCGGGCGAAATCCGACTGGAGGCGAGCGCACCGGGCCTGAAGAGTGCGGTGGCGGTGATCAGTGTAGCGGGGCAGCCCATGGGTGAAACGAATCGCGTGAGGTCATCATGAAATTCATGCTTCTCATCTACAACGAGCAGCAGCGGCTCGACGCGCTGCCCGAGGGGCAATTCGATGCGTCCATGCGCGACTGCCTCGCGCATGCGGATGGTCTCAGAGAGAAGGGAAAGCTTCTGGAGTCGCAGATGCTCGAGGATGCGCCGACTGCGAAGTCCGTGCGCGTGCGAAATGGCCGGCTCACAGCAACCGACGGTCCATTTGCCGAGACCAAGGAAGTGCTGGGTGGCTTCAACCTCATTGAAGCCGAGGATATGGACGAGGCGGTACGGATCGCCGCGCATTTTCCCTGGGTGAGCACCGGCTGCGTGGAGATCCGGCCGGTCCGGAACATGGAAATGGTGCGTGACCGAGTGGGAGCTGCGTCAGCGCACGAATAGCGGCTGCCCCTTCAGAGCTGCTTCTCCACTTCCGCGGTCACGACGGCCGTGTGGGCGCTCGTCTCGCGTAGAAACTCGCTCGCGGCCTGCGCCAGCGCGCGTCCGGCGTCCTTGTCGGGGAGCGACGCCACGTTGATGCGCACGTTGTACACCGCGCCGCGGCACGCGGCTTCCGCGAGCAGCGCGGACACGCCCGCGTCGGACACGGCGTTGCGGTTCCCCTTCGTGGCGACGACCTCGCTGAGCGCCGCGACGTCTGCGCAGGCGCGCGCCGTCTCGAGCGGCACTTCGCTCGCGCCAATGAGCGCAGCCGTGATCGCGGCCTCGCGCTGCGTGACCTGATCCGGCGTGCCTTTGGGCAGCTTGTACGCCGCGGACACCGCTGCGTACGACTCGGCGTCCAGCTCCACGAGCTGGCTGAGCCGCTGCACGAGCTGTGCGGCGCGCTGCACCACAGTCTCCATCTCGTCACGCACGCCGGCGTACTGCTTCTTCCCAATGGTGAGACCGGCGACCATTTGCGCGAGGGCGGCAGCCAGCGCGCCCGCCTGCGCGGCGGCGCTTCCGCCGCCTGGCGAGGGCGACGACGACGCCAGCGACGCCACGAACGCCGAGACCGACTGCTCACGCGGCATGGCCGCGCGCAACGTGCGCTCGAACACCTGGTCCGGCGAGAAGTGAGCGAGTTGCAGGTAGCGGGCGGCGGCGTCGAACAGCGCACGCTCCGGGATGAGCCCCACGATTTCGCTCCATGTCGTGGTCACGCCGGCCGCCGCGGCTTCGCGACGAACCATGTCATACGCGCGATGCACGGGCGTTCGCCCGGTGTCCACGAGATTCATGGACACCTGCGCCTGTCCGGTCACCTCGAGGCCCAGGGCCTTCACGTAACGAAGGCCGCCGGAGGAGCCACGCACGGCCTTCGCGACAGCTTTCGCGACGGGCATGTTGTGGGCGTCGCCGAGGTACACGTTGTACGCCACCAGGAAGGGGCGCGCGCCGATCGCGACCGCGCCCGCCGTGGGATGCACGCGCGGTGGGCCGAAGTCCGGCGCACGAGCGGGATCGGTGGCGATCGTGTCGCGGATGCCTTCGAACTCGCCCCGGCGCACATCCGCCAGATTCTCCCGCTCGGGTCGCGTGGCGGCGCGCTCGTACAGGTACACCGGAATCTCCAGCGCGGTGCCGACGCGCGCTCCAAGCTCGCGCGCGAGTGCGATGCACTCCTCCATGGTCGTTCCTTCCAGCGGCACGAACGGGACGACATCCGTGGCGCCCATGCGCGGGTGCTCACCGCGATGCACGGTGAGATCAATGCGGTCGCGCGCCACGCGAATGCCGGCGAACGCGGCATCAACCGCCTGCGCCACAGGCGCCACGAAGGTGATGACCGAGCGGTTGTGTGCCGCGTCCGAGGAGACATCGAGGACGACGACTCCCGGCACGGCCGCGATCGCCGCGCGAATTTCCTCAATGACGTCCGGCCGGCGGCCTTCGCTGAAATTCGGAACGCAGGACACGAGTGACATGAGATTCAGGCATCAGGAGTGAAGGGATGAGCCGGCGCGCCGACTGCCACGGTGCGCCGCAGCCACGCGTACATGTCCGGATTGCCCGCGAGGATGGACGACGCTGCGAGTGGCGGCGGCGCGCCATCCACGGTCGTGACGAGGCCGCCGGCTTCCTGTACGATGAGCACGCCGGCCGCGAAATCCCACGGTGCGAGCGAGAGTTCCCAGAATGCGTCGAACCGCCCGCATGCCACGTCGCACAGGTCGAGCGCAGCCGAGCCCGCGCGCCGCACACCGGCCGTCGCGCGCGCCACGGCCGCAAACTGCGGCAGATATTCCGGGATCTGTTCCACCGTGCGGAAAGGAAACCCCGTGCCGATGAGCGCGAGCGCGGGGTCGGTGATCCCCGACACCCGAATGGGTGCGCCGTCCCGGTGCGCGCCGCCGCCGGCCGTCGCGGTGAAGCATTCGCCGGTCACGACGTTGCGCACGACCGCGGCCGCCGGCGTACCCGCGAGCATGAGCGCAATGGACACCGCGTATTCCGGATAGCCGTGCAGAAAGTTCGTGGTGCCATCCAGCGGATCCACCACGAACAGTATCCGCGCGTCGAGCGGCGCGTCGGGCGACAGTTCCTCGCCCATGAAGATCGCGCCCGGTGCCTGCGCCGCGAGCACGTCGCGAATCATGCGTTCGGCGCCGAGGTCCACATCGCTCACGAAGTCCGAGTGCGCCTTGGTGCGCCACTCGAGCGTGGTCAGCGCACCGGAGCGCTCGCCGATGAAGCGCGCGGCGGCGTCCGCGGCGGCGATCATCTCGGGGAGCAACGTGGCCGCGCGCTCAACGATGTGTTCTGCTTGCACCGTCCCGGAGGCCGTCATAGCTTGGGTGAATGTCCAGAATCTTCAGTGGAATCCAACCGTCCGGCGAACTGCATATCGGCAACTATCTCGGCGCCGTCAGGAACTGGGTTCAACTGCAGGATTCGCATGAGTGCATCTTCTGCATTGTGGACTACCACGCCATCACGGGCGCGTATGAACCGGACGACCTGCGCCGGCGCACGCGTGAGATGGCGGTGTCGCTGCTCGCGGCCGGCCTGGACCCGGAGAAATGTACGCTGTTCGTCCAGTCCATGGTTCCGGAACACACGGAGCTGCAGTGGATCCTGAACACGGTCACGCCGCTGGGCGAGCTGGAGCGGCAGACGCAGTTCAAGGACAAGGCATCGCGCCAGGAGAGCGTGCTCGCCGGACTGCTCAACTATCCCGTGCTGCAGGCGGCCGACATTCTACTCTATCGCGCGGAGTACGTGCCGGTTGGCGAGGACCAGGTGCAGCATCTCGAGCTGTCGCGTGAGCTGGCGCGCCGGTGGAACGCGAAGTTCGGGGTGGACCTGTTCCCCGAGCCGAAGCCCATGCTCACGGCGACGCGGCGTGTGATGGGACTCGACGGCCAGTCCAAGATGTCCAAGTCCATGAGCAACACCATTGGCCTCCTTGAATCGCCCGACGAGATCTGGGCCAAACTGCGGCCGGCCATGACGGATCCGGCACGCGTGCGGCGCACCGACCCGGGCACGCCCGAAGTGTGCAACATTTACCACCTGCATCAGGCCTTCAGCGAACCGGCCATGGTGGAGCACGTCGCCACGATGTGCCGCACGGCGGGGTGGGGATGCATTGACTGCAAGCGGGCGCTGCTCGATGGCATGATGCGCGAGTTGGCGCCCATCCGGGAGCGCGCGGCCGAGCTGACGGCGCATCCCGAGCGCATCACGGACATCCTGTGCGCCGGGGCCGAACGCTGTCGCGCGCGTGCGCGCGAAACCATGACCGAGGTGCGAGAACGTATGGGACTGCGATGAGTTTCGCGTCCCCGCATCCCGTCTGGTCGCTGCTGGCGGCCGCCCCCGCCGCAGACGGCGTCGTTTCCGCGCTCAAGCTCGACCTGCTCGTCAAGCTGGTGCTGGCGTGCATTCTGGGCGGTGTCGTGGGGTTGGAGCGGGAGATCTCGGCCAAGCCGGCCGGATTGCGCACGAACATTCTCATCTGTGTGGGCGCCGCGCTGTTCATGCACCTGTCCATCACTGTGGCCGAGATCGGCTACTCGAATACCGGACAGCCGTACGGCGACACCACGCGTATCGCGGCGCAGATCGTGTCCGGCATCGGCTTCCTCGGCGCGGGCGCCATTCTGCACTCACGCGGTGCGGTGGTCGGCCTCACGACGGCCGCGACGATCTGGGTGGTGGCGGCCATCGGTGCGGCGGTCGGCGCAGGCGAATACGTCGAGGCCGTGGGCACGACGGTGCTCATCACGCTGGTCCTCGTGGGCCTCAAGCCGGCGGAGCGGCTCCTGCTCGCGAAGCGCCGCACTGTGAGCGCGACGCTGCGCGTCGCGCCCGGCTCCGACTACCAGGAATTCGAGGAGCTGTTTCGCAGCGCGGGCGTGCACATCCTCAAGCACACGACGTTCGATCACCCCGAGGATCGCACCTTCGAGTTGCGCCTCGTGGGCGCCAACAAGCAGTTCGACGCGCTCGTGGACATGCTGCATCGCCGCGGCGACGTGGTGAGCATTCAACTCGACTGATACCATGAGCCGCACACTGGTGGTCGATCTGCGCGCCCGGGCGCCGATCTGGAGCCTTCCCGACTCCGCCGTGGAACGGCTCCGGGCCGCGACGCCGTCCGGGTGGGACGCGCACATCGTGAACGCGCCGACGGTGTCCGACGGCGACGGCGGCACCGCGCCAAGCGCCGAAGTCCGCGACGCCATTGCGAACGCCGAAGCCTATTTCGGCTTCGGCATTTCGCATGCCCTCTGGCTCGACGCGCACGCCCTGCGCTGGGTGCATTCGGCGGCGGCCGGCGTGGGAAGCGTCCTGTTTCCCGAGATGCGGGAGAGCCCCGTGATTCTCACCAACTCGGCTGGCGTGCACGCGGTGCCGATCGCCGAGCACGTGGTGGGCGGCGTGCTGTTTCTGATGCGCGGCTTCGACATCGCGCAAGCCAGCCAGCACGCCAGGCGCTGGAATCGCGAGGCATTCACCGCGGCCGACTCACCCATGCGCGAAATGGGCGAGTGTCGCGTGCTGATCATCGGTGCTGGCGGCCTGGGGAGCGCCATCGCGCGGCGACTGGCACTGCTGGGCGCGTCGTGTACCGGCGTGCGGCGTCATCCGGAGCGCGGTCTGCCAACCGGGTTCAGTCGCGTGGTGGGGGATGGCGAGTGGGAGTCGCTGCTGGGCGAAACGGACATTCTCGTGCTGGCGGCGCCGGCGACGAAGGAGACACACGGCATGGTCGGCGGCGCCCAGCTCGACCGGCTGCCCGCGCATGCGATCGTCGCGAACGTCGCGCGCGGCTCGCTGCTCGACGAAGCTGCGCTGGCGCAGCGTGTGGCGTCGGGCCGCTTGCGTGGCGCGCAGCTCGATGTCTTCGCTGAGGAGCCGCTCCCGTCGGACAGCCCGCTGTGGGATCTGCCATCGGTGCTCATCACGCCGCATGTATCGGGCGTGTCGCGCGGCTTCTGGGAGCGGGAGCTGGATCTCTTCCTCGACAACTGGCGCCGGTACATCGCCGGAGAGCCCATGCGCAACGTCGTGGACAAGGCGGCCGGATACTGACCGTGCACGCGCGGCACCTCGAGCGTCTGGCGCGGCATTCCCGTGCCGCCGGCTCGAGCGCGGAGGCGGATGCACGCGCGTACTGCGCGCAAACGCTCGTCGCGCTGGACTTCTCCGCCACGCCGGAGCCGTTCGACTACTCGGCGCTGCCGGGACAGTTCGGCACCCCGCTGGCGGGCCTCGTCGCGCTGGTGATGTTTCTCGCGGCCGGTCATGTGGGGTACCGGGCGCATGCCTGGATCGCGCTGGCCATTCTGCTGGCTGGCGGTTTGTTGATCGCGACCGGCGCCTGGTGGCTGGCCACGCGAGGCGTACTCGCGTGTCCGTGGAGACGGGCGCGAGGCACGAATCTCGTTGCGGTGCGCGGCGAACCGCGCGTCTGGCTCGTGGCGCATCTCGATTCCAAGAGTCAGCCCATCCCCATCGTCGTTCGCGCACTCGGCGTCACGACGTGCGTCGTGGTGTGGCTCGTGGCCGTGGCGTGGAGCCTTGTGCAGGGTGGAGGCGCGAGCGTCGCCGCCGGCTGGGTCGTGATCGCGATTGTGGGTGCACTCGGTGCCATACCGGTAGCGGCGAGCCTGGTGGCCGACCGTTCCGCCGGCGCAGTGGACAATGCGTCGGGTGTCGCGGCCCTGCTCACCGTCGTCGAGCAACTGCCGCGAGAATTCGGCGTCGGTGTGCTGCTCACCAGCGCCGAAGAGCTGGGGCTGGTTGGTGCGCGCGCGTGGGTGCGCGGCCGCGCCGCGGGTGTCGCCATCAACTTCGACGGCATAGACGACACGGGTGGGGTGCGGTTGTCCTACCGGCGGCGCGCGCCGGTGCGACTGCTCACCGCGTTCGCGGGAGCAAGCGCGTCCACGGGCGTGCCCACGCGAAACGCGCGGGTGCCCAGTGGCGTACTGGTGGATGGCGTGGCGCTTGCTGATGCCGGGTGGGACGTGCTGACGGTGAGCCGGGGGACATGGCGCACGGTGGCCCGCATCCACACGCCGCGCGACGATCTCGCCCACCTCACGGGCAGCGGCATCGCGGACGTCGCGCGTCTGGTATGTCGCGTGATCGACGAGGAGATGACCTGAATGGAGCAAGTCGTGCTGGTGGTGGCGCTGATCGCGGGGCTGCTCATGGTGCCGTTCGGCCTGCCGGGACTGTGGGTGATGCTGGGAGCGGTGACCCTGTACTCGTATGCACTGCCGTCCGGCGGGATCGGCACGGGCACGATCATCGTGGTCGCGGCGCTGGCGTTCCTGGGGGAAGTGCTGGAGTTTCTGCTCACCGGCCGGTTCGTGAAGCGCTATGGCGGATCGCGGCGCTCGGGGTGGGGCGCCATTCTGGG
>DATNDS010000138.1:0-3879 GCA_035553215.1 Gemmatimonadaceae bacterium | reverse complement strand
GGTTCGGCGGTGTTCCAAGGGGGGGCAGCAGGTGAGTGTGTTCGGGTGCGTCAGCTTGATAAGCCGGGAAATGCACGAAATCGGCTCACTATGTCGGCGTACACGCAGGAATGGGTCCCTGGGGCGTGATGTCGAATACGTTGCAGCGACTTCCCGACCGACGTTATGTCGCCGCCAACGGAGAGAACACGCAACCCTGCATCGTGCCTGCGAAGGAGCTGATCCAGTCCTGGCACTGCCATACAGGCATCAAGAAGGACGGCCCTGATTCGGGAATCGTCTTGCGACGCCGGTCGCCGACAGACATACATTGTCCGCATCGTGCACGTCCTTCTCCTTGGCAGTGCGGCGGGCGGCGGTTTCCCCCAGTGGAATTGCTGGTGTCCCACCTGCCGGGCCGCCCGCGATACGCCCGCGCGTGCGCATCCGCGTACACAATCCTCGATGGCCGTGAGCGCCGACGGAACGCACTGGTTCCTCTGCAACGCGTCTCCTGATGTGCGCGAACAGCTCACGCGACTTCCGCCAGCGCCCGTGGCCGGCACGCGCCGGGTGCCGATCGATGGCATTGTCGTGACCGATGCCGAGATCGACCACACGCTCGGCGTCGCGCTGCTGCGCGAGGGACGGGACCTGCATCTCTACGCCACGGCCGCCGTCCTGGAGACACTCGAGCACGACACCCGCATCCTCCCGGTGACGCGCGCATTCGCCAGAGTGGAAGTCACCACGCTGCGGCTCGGGGAACCGGCCGCGCTCATCAACTGCGACGGCTCCGCCAGCGGCCTCCACGTGGAAGCCTTCGCCGTCGCAGGCGATCCACCCCGCTTCGCGTCGAACGCGATGGAGGGACATACCGTGGGACTCATGATTGTCGAAACGGCCAGCGGCGCGCGATGCGCGTTCGTCCCCGGGTGCGGCGCGCTGGACGAACCGTTGCTCGATCGCCTCGCGCAGTGTGATCTGGTGCTGCTCGATGGTACCTTCTGGAGTGACGGCGAGCTGGTACAGCTCGGCATTGGCGACCGCAGCGCGCGGGCCATGGGGCATCTTCCGATTTCTGGAGCGGATGGCAGCCTCGAGCGCTACACCCGGCTCCCGGTGCGCCACAAGGTGTACACGCACATCAACAACACCAACCCCGTGCTGCTCGCCGACTCTCCCGAGCGTCGCGCCGTGATGGCGGCAGGCGCAATGGTTGGTGATGACGGCGACAGTTGGCAGCTGTGAGCGTTGCGCCTCGCGACTGGATGAATGGAGTCAATATGACTGTGACGAGCGACATGCGACCGGTGCTCTGGCGCCTCGCCCGGGTGGAATTCGACCCGGTGCGGGAGAAGCCGGTGCTGCTGTATCCGGAGGGCGCGATGCTGCTCAACGAAACGGCCGCCGAGATCCTGTCCCTGTGTGACGGAGCGCGCACGGTGGACGACATCGCACGGACCCTGAGCGAGAAATACGCCGCGGACGTCTCAGCCGATGTCCGCGACTATCTGGCGCGGCTCGCCGATCGCGAGCTGGTGCGGAACGCAGCCGACGCAGCGCCCTCGCCAGGGGAGGCGGGGGGCATCGGGGACCGATGACGCGCCTTCCCGCATTCGCTCTCGCCCTGCTGGCGCTCACGGCGCCGGGCGTGCGCGCGCAGCATGCCCGGCCCGTGCCAGCGACGGCGAGCGCCGCGGCCGGCGAACGGAGCATCCTCGAACGGGTCATCCAGAAGGAAGTGCTCCCCAACGGGCTCGAGGTCATCGTCATCGAAAACCATGGCGTCCCGCTGGCCACCGTGGAGATCGATGTGCGCAACGGCTCGTTCACGCAGACGCCGGACTACGCCGGGCTCGCGCACATGTACGAGCACATGTTCTTCAAGGCGGACTCCGACTATCCGGAGCCCGATGCGTTCGTGCAACGCGCCTCCGAACTCGGCGCCGTGTTCAACGGCAGCACGCGTGAAGAGGTGGTGAACTACTACCTCACGCTCCCCACCGACAGCCTCGAGCCGGGGCTCGAGCTGCTGCAGTCCGCCTTTCGCGCGCCGCTCTTCCGGGCCGACGAACTCGAGCGCGAACGCGCGGTGGTGATCGGCGAATACGACCGGCAGGAATCCAGCCCGTTCTTCCGCTTCACCGACGAGATGAATCATCACCTCTGGCGCTCGCAGTACTCGCGCAAGAACGTCATCGGATCGCGCGAGGTCGTGAGCACGGTGACACCCGACAAGATGCGCGAGATCCAGAAGCGGTACTATATCCCCAACAACGCCGCGCTCATCATCGCGGGTGACGTGCAGCCCGCGCGTGCCTTCGCCCTCGCGCGGCGGATCTTCGGTGGCATTCCGCGCGGCGCCGATCCGTTCGCGTCCGACCCGATCCCCGACGTGCCGCCGCTGCCGGCGGACGACGCGGTGATCGTCGAGGCGCCCGTGAGCACTGTCGTCGTCATGGAGCAGTGGCTCGGCCCCAGTGTGGGGAAAGACCCGCAGTCCACGTACGCGGCCGACGTGTTCTCGGATGTGATGAACGCAGACGGCTCGGCGCTCCAGAAGCGTCTTGTGGACAGCGGGCTCTTTCACTCCGTGGTGGTGAACTACTACACGCTCAATCACACGGGTCCGATCACCATCAGCGGCGAGACGACGCCCGGCAAGCTGCGCGAGGCCCTCGTCGCGCTGAATCAGGAGATCGCCAAATTCGCCGAGCCCGGCTACTTCAGCGCCGCCGAGCTCCAGCCGCAGAAGCAGCAGCGCCTGGTCGGTACCGCGCTCGGCCTCGAGCGCGCATCGGGGTTTGCGCACGAGCTGGGCTTCTGGTGGGCCGCGGCCGGCCTGGATTACTACATGGGTTATGTGGACAACATGGCGCGCCAGACCCCGGCGGACCTGCGCGCCTACGTGCGCAAGTACATCGTCGGCAAGCCCCATGTCACGGGCGTGCTGCTCTCCCCTGAAGCGCGAGGGCAGCTGCATCTCACCGAGGAGGATCTGCTCCACCCCAAGGTTGCTTGTGCCGGGAGTCACCCGTGATGCGCGTCGCGCTCCTGCTGTCGCTGGCCCTGCTGTTCCCGGGCGCCAACTCACATTCGCCGTCCTTCACCGGGCCACGCGCCGCGCATCCGCTGCCCGACAGCATGACGTCGAGCTTCACGGTCTCCGGCGTGAACGTCATCCTGCGGCGCAATACGGCAACCGATGTCGTCGCGGCCAACCTGTATCTCCTCGGCGGCACACGCCAGGAAACCGATTCCACCGTGGGCGTCGAGCCGATGCTGCTCTGGGTGTCGGAGCAGGGCACCTCGCAGTACTCGCGCGACGCGCTGCGCCGCAAGACCGCCGACCTCGGCAGCACGATCGTCGTCGAGCCACGGCACGACTGGACCATGTTCGGGTTCCGCGGCATTCGCGAGACATTCGACAGCACATGGATACTGCTCAGCGATCGCCTCATGCATGGCACGACGGACTCCACCGCCGTGGAACTGGTGCGCTCGCAGGTTCTGAGTGCCGTGGCGCAACGGCGCGATTCGCCCGACGACTACGTGGAGTACCTGGCGGACAGTGTGGCGTATGCCGGACATCCCTACGCACTCGAGCCAGCCGGTTCCGAGCTGTCCATCGCGCGCATCACACCGGCGGCACTGCGGCGTTATCGCGCGACGCAACTCGCCACGTCGCGCATGCTGCTCGTGGTCGTCGGCAACGTGGACCGCGCCAGTGTCGAGCGGCTGGTGAGCCGCACGATCGGCCAGCTTCCGCGTGGCAACTACGTGTGGACGCCGCCGCCCGCGCTGGGTGATCGCCCGCCCGCGGCCGACCTGGTGGAGCGTGATCTTCCCACGAACTACATCCTGGGCTATTTCAGCGGACCGATGGCGGCGCAGTCC